>JAIXRO010000179.1 GCA_027485145.1 Hyphomonadaceae bacterium
CGAGGTCGCCAAAGCCCGCCGCCTCCGGCCCCGCCATGATGTTCACCGGCAGCGGACTTGCCGCGCACACCTGCCGGATGAGCGCAAGATCGCGCAGTCCTGGCACGAACAGGCTGCTCGCCCCCGCCTCGGCATAGGCTTTCCCGCGGGCAATCACCTCATCAACACAGGCCGCATGCGCCTCCGGCTTTGCCCGCAGGCAGACGTCTGTGCGCGCGTTGATCCAGAACCCCGGCAGCACGCCTTCCGCCGCCTCCCGCGCCGCCGCCAGCCGCGCCGCAGCCGCCTCGACGGGCCGGATGCCCTCGTCGTCTCCCGCCGGGTACCCGTCCTCCAGGTTCAGCCCCACCGCGCCCGCCGCAATCAGGCGCGGCACATTCTCCCCGATCCCCTCGGGCGAGGCCGAATAGCCCGCCTCGAAGTCCACCGACACCGGAAGGTCCACCGACGCCGCAATCCGCGCCGCCTGCGCCAGCACCAGATCCAGCGGCACCGCCTCGCCGTCCCCGAACCCCAGCGCCCCGCCGACCGACGCACTCCCCGTCGCCAGCGCGCTCGCCCCCGCCGCCGCCACCGCCCGCGCCGACCCCGCATCCCAGATATTCACCAGCACAAGCGGCGCTGCGCCCGCATGCAGCCTTCGGAACAGCTCGAGTTTTTCAGTCTGGGACGGCATGGATAGCTCCTGCGAAGGGTCAGGACGCAAACCTGCCACGTGCCCGAAGCCGCCGCGACCCGAATCTTGCGCGCCGCCTGCGCCGTGACCGCTCCGGCAGGAACTCGCCGAAGACTGTCACTCAGGCCGGCCCCCCTGACAGTCGGTTTTCGAGCGAGACCGCGCCATCGATTGCGAGACCGAACGCGTCACAACCCACTTATGCTTGCCGATCAATCTTGAGCGCTTGAATCCGTTGCGTTCAAACATTGCCAGCGACCCATTGAACAAGAACGCCGGAGAGGCCTTTCGGCCGGCAATGTCTTCGGGGTAACCCTCAATCCGCCCGCCGCCCAATTGCTTGATTTGTGCGATCGCGCCTTTCAGAGCGACCGAAGCGACACCTTGCCCGCGATATCCTTTGCCGGAAAAGAAGCAGGTGATGCGCCAATCGGGGAGCACGGGGTCGGCCGCCAGATAGGCACGTGCATTATGGATTCTCGGAAGTTCGTTGGTTGGTCCGAACTGGCACCAGCCGACGCAATCATCGCCGTCAAAGACAAGGGCTGCATGCGCCTGTCCGGCTCGGACGAGATGTTCTTTCGCTTTCCGCCTTGCAGCGGGGGACTCCTTTCCGCTTTGGTCCGTTTGATGATACCACATACACCAGCAGCCGCCCCACACGCCATTGTTGGCTTCGACGAGGCGCGCGAAATCCTGCCAGGTGCTCGCATCCAACGCTCGGGTATCATACTTCGTCATAATGGACTCTGGGGCTCCTTCGGCTCGGGCGATAGTCGCAGCCCGGGAGGCCAAGGCAAGACCCGAAAGGCGATGGCCCCTGCAACAAGCAACCCGGCCACCGTGATCATGGCAGCCGCAACCGGTTCAATCGCATTTGAAGCGCCCCACGAGGCGGCCACGCTGGTCAGCCACTGCATCGCTGCAACTCCGGCAAACATCGCCATCGTGTACATAGAGAGCGCTCGCCCGATCTGCTCAGGCGGATAGGCAGCACGCAGATCGGCATATTGCAGTGTGATGAACCCTGACATGAAGAGGGTGCCAATAGTAAGCGCAACATCGGCCAGCGCAGGGGTCCCCACGCTGATCGCAGCAAACGATACCGCGAGCGCGAGAGAGCAACCGATGATCATGAAACGTCGTCTGCGGGCGCCCCTGTCGAGATACCCAAAAACGATGGGTGAGAACACGCCAACCAGCGTAGCCGCGAAAGCTACATTGCCCACTTCGACGACGGACAACCCGTGGCGCTCCGTCAGCAGCGGTCCGAGCCACAAACCGCGCAGTGCCATGATACCGGCATAGGTGATTGCCGCGAGGCAGAGGATGCCCGCCGAATGACGATAGAAAAGCATGCTCCCGAGTCCGCTCAGGGCATCGCTCAGAGACTCTGCATTCTGCGAAGCGTCCACGGGCTCTTCGTCGACGAGCAAGAACACCGCCATCCAGGTGGCGGCCGACAGCACGCCCAAGACCAGAAACGCCGCCCGCCATGAGACGTGCTCGACGACCAAAGCCAGCGGCGTCGATGTGATCAACATTCCCAGCGAGCCGAACCCGAATATAAGTCCGGAAATGCGGGCGAAATCATCTTGCCGATAGCGGCGGGTCGTGAAGACCATCGCTGCGAGCAACGCCGGCGCGCAGCCAATCCCAATCAGAACTTGGCCCGCGATCAACACAGCTGTCCCTGGGGCTGCCGCCGCTACAAGGCTTCCGAGCACGCTTAGCGCAAACGCGACCAACACCGTGCGCCGCGGCCCCCAACGATCAAGCGCAACTCCGATTACGGGCTGGGCCGCTGCGAAAGCGAGGTGGAATGCCCCGGCAAAAAGACCGAGTGCGCTGGGCGACGTGCCGAGTTCGCTCTGGAGCTGCTCTGCCATGATCGGCGTGACCGTTCGAAAAGCGTGGCTCATGGCGAAGGCAAATACCAACGCTGACAACATGATGCCAACCGGCCGGGTCATTTGCGCCTCCGTGAGTCAATTTTCAGCGGGAGATCATCGAACAAGCCAGACACGGCGCCGATCTTCGCGCCCTCAATCGCGAGCAAGCGTAGTTTCGTTGCCGCGCCGCCGGTTTCGGAAAAACCGGTCAGCTTTTCGTTCGCACCAACAACACGATGACATGGAACGATAACCGGCAATGGATTGCGGCCTAGGGCCCGTCCGACCTGGCGTGCAAGATGTTTGTTTCCCAGCTGGCCAGCGATGGCGCCATAGGTTGCTGTTTCGCCTGCCGGGATCGCACGTGTGGCGGTGTAAACACCAACGGCAAATGGATCGGCATTGCCGAAGCAACAGTCAATGAATGTCAGATCAGCAGTCTGACCTTCCAGCAGATCAGTGATCGCCGAAATAGCGCGCTGTACCGCCGACGGCGCCTGACCACGAGTAGCACCTGTTTTCTTGGCCAACGCGCTGATCGTGGCGGCAGAAGTGGTTTCCGGTAGACGCGTTGCTATAACTTTGTCGCCGCTCCAAGCAATACCGCAGTCGCCAATAGGAGTCGGGAACAACGCACAATGCATGTTAAAAGCGCAGCCCGACGCTGATGGCGGAAAATGTAGAGTCGCGCCCACCAGATGCAGCGAGAGCGCCATCAGCGCTTTGAGAAACGAAATAGCCAAGGACAGTGACATCGCTTCGTGGTGTCCATGTCAGGCTTAACGTGGGCGCCACCGAGATGGCATCGCCCGGCTGTCCAACGCTGCCGGGATAGGCGATCTGCGGGAAAGTGTAGAGCGCGTCGCTCTGCTCCAGGCGCCTTATGAAATCCGCCTTGAGTTCCACCGCTAACGTCGCATGGGGATTGAAGGAAACGACGGGGGCGAGCGACGCAATATTCGTGGGCGCCAGCCACTGCGGATCTGCGCAACACGGCGCACGTGAAAGCAAACCAGCGAATGTGTTCGTCTCCCCGTCTGTAGGGTTTCGATCACCGGATCCATATTGCCAGCGCAAACCAACGCGTGGTTCAAATCGCGTTCTCTTAAGAGTGTACCCCGCGTCGCCGCCCCCACCGAACGCTGCGATGTCTTGCTCGGCAAAATGTCCGCGCTGCCAGTAGTGCTCCGCGTCAAAGTCCCAGGGGCTCTGCGTACCAAACAAGCGTACACCCCAGGAATCGCGATCGTCATTGCCCGAAGCGGCGCCGATGCGCGCGACTTCTCGGTCAACGGTGTATAGGGACCCAATCGCCTGCCATTGTCGGTTTTGGCCAAACGTGTATCCGACCCGAAGTCCGTTAAAAGTCTGATTGCCATCAGGGCGATCATCAAAGGTGCCGGTTCGGTTCAGCACAGGTCTTGTCGCAAAACCCTCGACCATCCAAGGCCCGCGGACTAACCACCCTCGAACGCCGTCATAAGCAGCGCGTATGTTTACCGCGCCGCGCGTGTGAACGAAACGTGGCGACAGGGTGATTTCCTGGCGGCCGATACGCAGATTTTCGCCGTTCTGCGCAGAGCCGCCATTCAATTCCAGAAAACCCTGATGCAAGTCCCCGCCTCCATCATCGAGCGGAAACATCAGCGTACGACCGAAGCTCTCGTGAAGGCTCAACTGACCAAAGACGCGTACATTGCGTGAAATACGAAAATCGCCGTGAACCATGATCCGTTGCAGTACATAGTCATCTGTAGCCGCACCGGTCGCGCCGAAGAACGGCCAGTCAACAGACTCCCAGCGCCCCTTGACGTCACCGCCAAGTGTCAGATGCCTCCCGCTTCCGAGATCAATCCATTTCAGCTTATGCCATGGCTCCGTGCGATGGGCGGGGTCCACCATGTGTGACCAATCTTCCGCAAAGCGTTCGTTGCGGAATGGTGATGCCGGTACTGGCTGTTGTTTCGGCGCCGACGTTTGTGCGACAGCTGCACTGCTCAATGCAACCACCGCGGCCAAGCTTGACGCCGCCTTCTGCATCAGCCCGCCAGACTGCAATAAGCTTCAATGCGGTAGCCGTCCGGATCGATCACGAAAGCTGCGTAGTAGTTCTCGCCATAGTCCGCGCGGAGGCCGGGCTTGCCGTTGTCACTCCCGCCCGACGCCAATGCGGATTTATGGAAAGCATCGACGCTCTTGCGCGTGGGTGCGGCGAAGCAGACGTGCAAGCCCGAATCCATTTCTGGCTTGATAGGCTTTGCTGAAGCGTTGACCCAAAGCTGGACCTGCGCTTTTCCGTATCCCAGAGAGGAATCACCTGCGCTAAGACAAATGTATCCCAGCGGCTTCAAAGCTGCGTCGTAAAAATTTTTCGTTCGTGAAATGTCACGGACACCAATGGAAATGTGATCAAGCACGAACAACTCCCTTCCTCGTTTGATGCTCTGATACCGGCGGTCGCGTCCTAAACCAGAGCGTCGAGATTGCTGAGCTTTGATGGCGACTAGCTACACTTGGACATCAATGATCGATGCCAGGCCGCCCTTCCGGGCTAAGAACGGCTGAGTCGAAAATGATATGCTCTTCAACCGCCATTCCGTTGACGATCCGAAAGCGATCGACGCCCAGGAACTTGCGTGGCTTTCCGTCGATCACGCTCGACGTCTCCCACGCGATGTAAAGCATGTCGCCGTTGCCCGCGCAGTCCAGGGGCGTAACCGTCATGCCGGGAAATGTCGCAAGCATGCCGTCCATATACATCACGTAATCGCTACCAGACATCTGCGCCTGGCCGGTGAAATGGATCTTGGCATCTGGCGGAAACCGCTCAGTCACCCGCTGCCCGCTCGGTGCAGCCCAGAATGACTTGAACCACTCGTAAAATTCGCGATGCTCGGGCGATAGCGTTGATGCGGACGTGCTGGACATTTGTGTTCCTTTGCAAAAACTCAAAGCGAAGTTTAATTATGTGCGCAGCGCACATGAAGTCAAGTTGCAAAATATGAGTAGCGCACATATAAGCAGTTCATGATCGATCGAACTGCTAATCTGCTTGGTGTCGTTGGCCTCGCGGTCGCTGACAGAATTGAGGTCGCTGCGCGAAGCGTGCTCGCGCACGCTGGCGAAACGCCCGCTGCACTTATTGTCATCGGCTATGGAACGGGCTTGTCCAACGACAAGCTTAGACAGATTCTTTGCCTCTCGCATTCTGGAGCAGTGCGTCTTGTTGATCGCCTGGTCGCCGATGGGCTCGTCGAGCGCCGAGAGGGCGAAGACCGTCGCTCTGTCGCACTACACCTAACAAGGCGTGGTATGATGCGTCGTGAGGAATTGATGAAAGGCCGCCTCGCCGCTATTCGGCCGTTGTTATCGCCATTGAGCGAGGCGGAGCAGGAGAAGTTGGCAAAGCTCCTTCACAAAATGCTGTCTTCCATGGAGACGACCAACACGGAGCGATGCACACTCTGCCGGTTGTGTGATGATCGTGTCTGCGTTGACTGTCCGATTCCAGCGGACAAGCCTGTGAAGGCTTGAGATCGATTGATTGGGGTTTCAGCACGGGGTTTCGCAGAGTTTTAGGTCACAGCATCGTCGTTTGAGAGACGCGGTCGACAGGTTTTGTGGGGTGTTCAGCCAGCGAAGGTTTGGCAACTACGAGAGCGTCTGCCCCGTATATCGATAGTCTATTTGATACGCTTCCGTCATGTTTCAGCTTGTGACAGGACATTAGCCGTTGTGAACCGCAACGGCAGGATCGGGCCAGCTTTCTCGGATGTTCGCTTTCACCCTCCGGCAAGGTCACCTCGGTCCTGCCGTTCGGCCGCCTTCCAGAAGGCAGGCAGAACATCGCCGAAGGCGGTTATTCCAGGTCCGATTCGAGAATGCATTTGTTGTTCGAAATGAATCAGGGACGCGAGGGTGTAAGGTTACCGCCAACAGTCCCGTGACGGATTCTCCGCTGCGTCGCCTTGCGCCACGCTGAATGTCTGCGTTTCGTCGACGGTGGCCAAATGACCCTCTCCGGATCCCAGATGTTTACAGACCAGTCAAAGAGTCTAGCCTTGGATACGTCGCTTTGAAAATGCCGCTATTGCGCAAATCGAAACAAACGCGATCGCAGCCAGGTAAGCAAAGATGTCACCGATCCTTGAGTAGAGCGTGAGCGGGGCCTCAACACTCAGTGTTGCTCTCACAATTGGTTCAGCCACGCCCTGCCATTCAGTGCGCGCCAGCTCGCGGCCAAACGCATCAAACGCAACAGAGGCCGACTCGCGTGACGGACGCAGAACTGCATATCCGTTTTCAACTGCGCGTAACGCCACCATGTTCGGATGCAGTGGATCGATCGCTGCCCAGTCTGAACCTGGTACCAGCATCAGGCGTGCACCCGACGCTTGCCGAGCCAGCTCCTGGAAATCCATGTCGTAGCAGATCGCAAGGCCAACCTTCCCGATAGGTGTTTCGGTCAACTTCAACTGGTCAGGACCATCGACGCTGATTTCACCCGGAACCGGTTTGGCTTTCAGATGCGTGGCAACGAGATCACCGGCCGGGTCGAACAAATAGACTTCGTTGCGGAAGGGCGCCCGCCCTGGCTCGACGATAAAAACTGCGGGCGCGAAGTAGATCTGATATTTTTGTGCAAGGCTTTTGGCCCTCTCAAAGAAAGCTGCCTGATCCTGCGGGAATAGTGGCGCAGAGACTTCCGACCAGACTATAAAATCAATCCTGCCAGCGCCAGCCGCCGCTTCGGTTCGCATAAAGAGACGATCAACCTGAGTACGCGCGTCGGCAAATGCTTGCTTGCAGGCATCGGGTTCGCATCCGTCTTTCGTCGCTACGATTGCATCAAGGTCGCTCGGCTTGGACGCCAGTCCGGCCAATACAACCGTGGCCGCCGGTTCAGGCGCTGTGGCCAGTCGCCACGTTCCGTACAACAGGGTTGCGGCCACCAGCGAAATAGCGACGATCGGGCCGGGCCAACGCCCCGTTCCTTTAACAGTCAAGATGGTCGCAATCGCGGGGGCAATTGCGGCAATAACGAAGCTGACTGACCAAAACCCGAAGAGAGAGGCAATCTGGATAACGCTAGGCGCAAATGTCTGTGTGTAAGCCCAAGCTCCAAAGCTGGCATAAGGAAGCAACGAGGCGGTTATGAGTTCAATCGTCACCTGAGCCGTTGGAAAAACAAGAAACCCTGCCCAAGTCGGCAGCCGATCGAAACACAAACGGTCGGCAAGATAGGGCAGCGCCAGAACAAGCCCTAAAGCGGTCGCGCTCGCAGCGCTGATCGGCAACGACAGCGGCACAACACCCGTCCACTGGATCGCGCCAGACACCGACGCCGCCAATACCAAGCCGATTACGGCAACGCGCGTTGAACTCGTGCGCATCAGCGCAAGCAGCAATCCCGGGACAACCCAAATCACTCCGGGGATCAGTTGACTGCCATTTGCGAAGCCAAGCGCGGCGCCGATCGCAAGGAAAGACAACAAGCGCAAGGTCACGTCGAATGCCAGGTTTCGTTTGATCAAAGCGCACCCCAAAAGCCTCATTTTAACACTATCGAACAACCAGTCTATCGACGACCGATTTATTGGCGAAACCGAATGAGCATACGAGCAGTACTCCCCGGCTCGCCCTACTCTGACGACTGGCTACCCCGCTCAAGCCCATCCGGCCAGTGACACCTGGCCGATCAGGCTCGATTTCGCCACTCACAGAAACGCTCCCAACTCATAGAGTGGTGCGCGATGGCCGCAGTTCGCGTATCGAGCGGAGTAAGGCTCCCGTCTGACTACCCGGTCCCTTCATCGCCGCCCTCGGCACATTAAGTTCTGATGAAGATCCCGAAAGCACCTGCGGGCAGACTTGCAGGCAGCCCGGCGCATCCCATCTCTTCCGTATGCGGACCGGGCCCCTCTGGCGGCAGCGACCTCGACAGGAAGCTGCTGTGATGTCGGACCGCACCGGGAGAACCGGTGCAGGCCTGGAATTGTTCATAGCGCTCTGCGTCGCCCTCTCCCGAAAGCTTACAAGAGGAGAGACCCATGAACTCAAGATATATCCATGAACTTGTCCCGCGCCACGCCGGCATAGCACGCCAGATCGCAGACGCGCAAAACTCGCCTTGCCCTGATGCGCTACTCATCATGCGGCTCAAGAAGATCCGCCTGCAGTACCGTGACCAGATGAAAGAGGCGATCACGCGCAAGCGCCTTGCAGTCAACAAGGGCCAGCGATCTCGCTTCCCGACTGCGTCAGCCAGACTGGCGCAGGCATTCCAACCTCAACCGAACTGAGGCGCGTGAACCATGCCGCTTGTGAACTCACCCATCGACGGCGCGCCGATGCGCCAAATCCACCGCTTCGGCATCGAGTTCGATGTTTGCCCAACAACGGGCGGCGTCTGGCTCGACAAAGGTGAGCTGGAAAAGCTCATCGCCCTCGTCAAGGAAGATGCCTACGAAGAAAGAGGCCGCCCGAGTGATGGAGCCAAGTTCCGCGACCGGGATGATGATGACGACCGGGGCCGTGACCGTGATGGCGGCCGGAGACGGTCGAGGCTCACCGACATCTTCGACTTCTGACCCCCGGCCGGCGCTGCTGCCTGAGCGGCAGCGCCAACTGGCCGGTCAGCGTCGGCTGAGACAAGTTTCTAGAGATACGCGCCTGATCGCGAGCGCTCATGCATTTCGTTTGTGGGCGAGTAATTCCGCACACGGAACGGTATGAAGTTGTGACCGACAGGCGGTTGCTATTTGGCCCAAGCGTTGAGCCGGCAGACCCAACTCGACGAAAACCCCAACCAAGCTTCAAGACCGGAGGATAACAGATGGATGTCCTGACTGCCTTTCTACAAGACGATTTCCTCGGCAAGGCCGTCTGGATCTGGCTCTCGTTCATCTTCGCCGTTATCGCCTTGCTCGCCTTCGACCTCGGTGTGGTCAACCGGAACGACCATGAAATCGGCATCAGCGAGTCGCTCAAACTCTCCGCGTTTTACATCGCGATCGGCGTTGGGTTCGCCTGGGTCGTCTGGCAGCTTTACAATAATTCGTACCCGTCCGCGTCGATCGATCCGCAGCTTCTTGCCGTGTCCGGGCACGATCGTGCCTGGATGGCGGTGCAACTATACCTCACTGGCTTCGCCGTGGAGAAGACGTTGGCGCTCGACAACGTCTTCATCATCTCGATGGTCTTCACCTATCTCGCCATTCCGCGAAAGTATCAGCACCGCGTATTGTTCTGGGGAATCATCGGTGTGATCGTGATGCGCGCCGCGATGATCGGGCTTGGCGCAGCGCTGGTCAGCCAGTTCGCCTGGGTCCTCTACATCTTCGCCGTGTTCCTGATCGTGACTGGCGTGCTGATGTTCCGGAAAGGCGGCCACGAACCAGACATCGGGGAGAACAAGGTGCTGCTCTGGCTGAAGCGCCGGATGAACGTCACGCCTGACCTTCATGGCAACCGGTTCCGCGTGCAGCTGCCTGACCCTCAAACCGGAAAGCTGCGCTGGTTTGCGACGCCGCTTCTGCTGGCCTTACTGTTTGTCGAAATCGTCGACCTCATCTTTGCGATCGACAGTGTGCCGGCGATCTTCGCAATCACCAGCGATCCCTACATTGTCTATACGTCTAACATCTTTGCGATCCTCGGCCTGCGTGCATTGTTCTTTGCACTGGCGGCCATGGTTCACCGCTTCAAGTACCTGAAATACGCACTAGCCCTGACGTTGATCTTCATCGGTTCAAAGATCTTTCTTGGAGACTTCTTTCCCGGCGGGAAGTTCCCGGCGATAGGGTCGCTGACAATCACGATGGGACTGATCGCCGGCGGCATTGTGTATTCGCTCTGGCGAACTCGGGGCGGTCAAGCCGTTGGCAAATCCGAGTCGCCCTGATCGGTGAAGTGAGGGAGGGGCGCCGCGTGCGCGGGGCTTTGCCTGGAGCCGAACAGCCATCTGAAGCTATCACCTGGGTTGTTCCGGATCACAGCTGCCCGCCTCCAAGTGCGCTTTGCCAGCCCGACCAAAGGAGGGCCGGGCGGCGGCCGGGTCGGACCTTGACACGTCCGGTCTCATTTCGAGCGCACGCAATGCGCGTGGGTTGCCCCAGCCGGTTCAAGCCTGTTCCCGGGTCAACCGCTCCGCAAAGGAAATGCCAATGGCGGACAGGACAAAGGTGAAGTGAATCACAGCCACCACTGCTATAATCTGCACGTTCTCCAGACTCAGGTCGCCGCCCAGATAAGTCTTCAAGGCGTGGACGCCTGAGATCGAGATGATGGCGAATGCGAGCTTCAGTTTGAGGTTGTAGGTGTTGACGTGGTCCAGCCAGTCCGGCTTCTTCATCTCGCTTTGGTCAAAGTGCCGGGTCGTCACGAAGAGTGAAACTCCTGCCAGAGACACAACCCAGACAAGCTGCGCCACCATGGTCATATCCACCAGCTCCAGCACCTTGATGATCAGGTCGATCTTGCTGATCTCATCGAACAGCAGTGTGTTCATCAGCCTGTATGTCTCGAGCACAAACTTTCCCAGAATACCAAGAATGATCGTGACCAGCCCCACATAGAAGAACATCATTGTAAAACGCATGCCGTAGAGCAGCGACCCAACCCATGAGAGTAGTTTTTCCATTCTTGCCCACCTTGAAAGAGATCAGACCGTTCCGTCAGATTGCGCGACTGAAGCCGTACCCGGCGCCGCACGGCCGAAAGCCCCAATGGCGCAGATGCAACGATCTGTGACGCTGTATCTGTCCAGCGCCGGGTTGGACATAGCAAACCAGAAATCATGGCGAAACTCCTCGGGTATCGACGACGCCCATGCTTATCGGGCATTCCCGATCCGCGTTGATTTGTGAAAGCCCGCAGCGGTCATCCGTGATATGTACGCGAGCTGGCGCGCAATGGCCCGGCGTAAGGACAATCGGTGTCCGCCGGTCTTGCTTCGCGACACTTTCGCAATGTCCCCAGCGACGCTCTTGCAGAGAGGCCCGGCGGTATCCACGTCTCCTGGCAAACGCGAAACCCAATCACCATCAAGGCGCTTCACGGCCTCCGGCTGATCGGGGCTTTGATCAAGCAAGGAACGATAGAGGGAAAACATGATGCGTAGTGTTCTGGTGGCCGGTTTAGGGCTGGCGCTTGCAGCTTGCGGCGATGCCGCCGACCTTCAACAAGTGAAGCAGGGCACACTCGATCTGGGCGGGCAGGCGCTCGAGGCGGCAAGCGGCGCGGTCGATACCAAGACGGCCTGTATTCTGGCCGGACAGCCCGAAGTCTTCTGCGGCTGCGTACAGGACAGCCTCGGGTCCAAGATCACCAGTGAGCATCTGGAAGCGCTGAAGAATGTCGTGACCGATAGTCTCAGCGGTGAAGGCTTGCCGGCCGCCATCGAGAAAGCCGGCAATGTTGACGCCCAGACCCGCGAGGCATTGGTGCAATGCGCAACGAAGGCCGCCGTTGAAGGCGCTCTGGGCGAAGCAGGCAACTAGCTTTTCACCGGAGCCATCCGAGCGGCTTGATCGGTCGAGGCCTGCTCCTGTCATCAGGTTCGGCGTCCGGCGGGGACACCTTAGTCCGTTCATTCGGATGCCTCGCTGCCGGCAGGCTCGAGATCGCCGAAAGCTGCCTTACGGTCTGCCCTGCGAAAAATGTTCGAGTGCCGTTGGTATGGTCACCCATGGGTGCTTGCTTTCTTCCCAAACAGACCTGATCGGCACCATCACATGTTCATGTGCGATCGCTCCAACCGCGACGCCCGTCACGCCAGCATTCTTCGATCCTCGAAAAAAGACTGTCGATCCACATTCGGGGCAAAAGAAATTCTCAAAATCGCCGCCGAGCGCCGTCCGCCGGACGTAACGCTTGAAGGTGCCCTCAACAACGACCTGATCGTCGGGATAATACGCCGCCACGCCAAACGGCGATCCCGTTCTTCGCTGACACGCAACGCAATGGCATGCCACGACGGCGGGAGTTGGACCCGGCACACGAACCTTCAGCTGGCCGCACTGGCAAGTTGCTTCCATCGACATCCCCCTTTCGAAGAGTTGCTTCCGTTATCCCAGGTCGTGGAGCCTATATCCGCGACGGGCAACTGAATTCACAAACTGACGCTGGTTTACGCTTGGGGAGCGGGGACGACGAACCGTTCATAGTGACCGCACACTCCGAAACCCAGTTTCTCGTAGATGCGAAATCCCATCTCGCTGGATTGGAGTGTTACGCGTTCTGCGCCTTGCCCGAACAGGGAGTTGACCACCCACTGGGTGACTTCCCCGCCTACGCCCTTTGCCCTGTGCTGGGGCGGTGTGCCGACGAAGTATACGCCTCCGGTCAGGCCGCTGAGATATCCGCAAGCTGCACCCACGGCGTTATCGCCGTCGTAGGCCGTGGCCCAGGTTACGCCCTCGGCTGAGTAGCTTTCCTGGTCACGCAAGAGCCAGCCAAGCCCCGGCGATTCATAGCCTGCTTCGACCATCGTGCCGAAGTGCTCAAGGTCTTCGGGCGTTGTCGCGGCCTTCACGCTGTACCGGGTCGCACCAACCGGGATAGGATGTCTGATTGACATCGCGGGCGTCTTCTGGCCGTCGGACTTTCCGCCGATGGCGACGACTGCGGAACAAAGTTCGATATCGTCCGTGGGCACCCAGGCATAGAACGCCCGTTTCAGTTCGCCGAAGAACCCTTGTGCATCGGCAACGAACGCATTTGGGTCCATCTGCAGATCCGTACGGATTGCCGCTGTAAAGTAGGCATTCTGGACGTTATAGGTGCTGGCCGCCAACTGCCCGCCGCGTGCTGCGCGGCTGTGCCCTTTCCGTCCGACCGTGGCCGCGACGAAGCTGGCTAGATTTTCGGTTCCTGCGCGTAGATCGTCCACGTTACCCTCAGAGCCCTTGTCTCCCCATCAGTATGGAAAAGGAGGATGCCTGCCTAGTCAAACTTCTGGCCTTTCGAGGGCGGGCCACAATCGCGATAGGCACCAAGCAGCAGATCGGCTCCGATGATCGATTTCGGTGTCTGGCAGAGCCGCCTCAGTCCAGTCGTTCGGCCCTCTCACCGCCGCAAGGCCGGACATCGCCGAAGGCGGTCGTTCGGAACCGGTTGGCTCATCCCATCCGACAACTCGGACGCGGTTGAAGGGGCGGGGTTACCCGCCCCTTCTGTCACTTTGCGTAATCTTGACGGGCGGTCGCGCCGGGTCGTCCGAACACAGCCACAAAGGCCTGTGTAATCGAACGGGATGCGAAGAGGTCTTTGAACAGCGCGATCCATTCGTGAAAGACGATGACAAACGGGTTGTTGCTTTGGAGTGGCTTCGTGAGCCCGTATACGACTGGCGCCCGCTCTTCCGCGAACGTCCCGAACAAGCGGTCGAAGATAATCAGAACCCCGCCATAGTTCTTGTCGATATATTCCGGGTTCGAACCGTGGTGCACGCGATGATGAGACGGGGTGTTGAACACCCATTCCAAAGGACCGAGCTTTCGCACCGCCTCGGTATGGAGGAAGTACTGATATTGCAGGCTCAGAGTCAGCAACAAGGCAATCGCAAGCGGGTGTAGACCACACAAGGCCGCCGGAACAAAGAACAACCAACTCCCGGTCAAATTGCTCGTCCAGCTCAGCCGAAGCGCGGCTGGGAGTGTGAACTCGTTCGGCGAATGGTGCGTGGCGTGAGACGCCCAAAACCACCGGACTTCATGCATAAAGCGATGTTGCCAATAATAGCAGAACTCGACCGCCAAGAAGCCGAAGGCCCAAGTGCGCCAATCGTCAAGCGCCCATTGGACTGGCGCTGCGCTGTAGGCGAGGGTCAGTCCTCCCGCCACAACGCCCGCCATCAGCGCCTTCGCAATGAATTGTCCGATGGCTGTTCCGATCGTGCCGCCAAGCGCGCCGAGATCGTAACTTCTGCCGCTGCGTTTACGCCAGACATATTCCAGAACGGCGAACGCAACGACCAAACCCAGAAAAGGCAATGAATGTTCTTGATATTGCATGACTGGTTACTCAACGGCTTGCTGAATTTGTCGAGCTGCGGGCGCGAAGCGCGGCAATCTCATCGCTGCTCAGGACGCGGTCGCCATTGACGTCGCCGGCCTCAAAACTCAGAGATTGACTGTTGAGCATTTCAGCTCGAGACACGCGCCGGTCGCTGTTGGCGTCAAACTGCCGCTGCAACTGGGCGAAGGCTTCGTCAAAACGCGCGCCAAGCACACGCGGGCGATCGTTGGCTTCAACTAAACCATTGCTATTGCGATCAAGCCGGCTGAAGACCTGCGTCCGCATTTCAACAACTTCGGACCAAGTGATGTCGCCGTCGTTATTGGCGTCGGCCCGAGTGGTGAGTTGATCGAGATCGCGTTCAGACGGCGCGGCGTGCGCCGGCGCGAGCGCGGCGACGGAAAGCGAAACGGCTGCGGCGATCGCAAACAGGGTGCGGTTCATGGATCAAAACTCCAGATTGCTGTGACGCTTGAAGTTATGAGTCCCTACTGCTGCTCGAATTTGCCGGCCGCCGCGCGATATGTCCCTAATTGTTGCGAAATGTTGCGAAACGGGCGTGTCAGCCCCAAGAGCCAGGAGACTGGAGCGGCGCTCGCTCTTGAATTAGGCTGTAACGATGTCGCGCGCGTCTCGCATTCTGGTGGTCGATGACGACCCTGAAATCCTCGACCTCATTGAGGCCGTGCTGACGCGCAACGGTATGGAGCCTCGTAAGGCCGTCTCCGCCTCCGCCGCCGAAGCGGTCCTGGACGAATTCAAGCCAGATCTGGTGGTGCTCGATCTGATGATGCCGGGCGAGGATGGACTTTCCTTTTGCCGACGGCTGCGCACACAATCCAACGTGCCGATTATAATGCTAACCGCGCTCGCAGAAGACGTGGATCGCATTGTCGGTCTGGAGATCGGCGCCGACGACTATCTCGCCAAACCGTTCAATCCGCGCGAACTCGTGGCGCGGATCAAGTCCGTGTTGCGACGCGGCCAGGAGAAAAGTGAACCAAGTTCGGCGCCGCGACGCATACGCTACAACTTTGGTCCCTTCACGATGCTGCCCGAAGAATTAAGCTTGCTTCGGGACGGAAAAGAACAAATCCAACTGACGTCAGGCGAGTTTGCGCTGCTTTTGGCGTTGGTCGAACGTGCGCCTCGCGTGTTGTCACGCGACCAGCTTCTGGACCTGTCTCGCGGCGCTGTCGCCAACCCATTTGACCGCAGTATAGATTCTCAGATCAGTCGCGTTCGCAGCAAGATCGAACCAGACCCGCGCAATCCGATTTATGTCAAGACAGTGCGCAATATGGGCTACGCGTTCGCCACCGAGGTCAAGCGAGCTGGGACATGACGAGCGCCATCCGCTGGCTCACCTCCTCCATCGTCGCCCAAGTCGCGGCGCTGACTGTGGGCGGGTTCGCCGCCTTATTCGTTGCAGCTTTCGCGTTGGTTTTGACGCCCTCTCTGGAATGGGTGTTTCCAAGGGCGCTATCGGACAATTCCGCAAGTATCGCTGAGCTGGTTTGGCTGATCGAGAACTCGCCAGCAGAACTTGAGCCCTTCATACTCTCGGCATATCGAGGCGGGGGTCGAACCGTCGCCATAACTGGGGAATTCTCGGCTGGGCTCCAAGCGCGGCCAAAGCTCCGTGAGAAACTTGAGCAGGGCCACAGCGACGTCGCGGCGCGTCTGCAGGGCCGAGATATTCGCTTTGGGACTGCGAGCTTCTTAGAACTTCCCCGTCTGTTTGAGCCCGAAGCGTTGCAATCGGTCAGCGCCGCCAGCGCATATGTGGTCGCAGTCCGACTCGAGGACGGGCGGGTCTTAAGCTTCGCGTTGCCGCCCTCGTCCATGCTTGGTCGTGGACGTGCAGGCGCCTTGCTGGGCGGATTGGGGCTTCTCTTCTTCGCGCTCGCGCTCAGCCTAGCACTGGCTTCAGTCATGCTCAGGCCGCTTCGTAACTTGGAGCGCGACGCTGAACGCGTGGGCCTAGCCGAGACCACTTCGATCATTTCAGAGACCGGACCGATCGAGCTGCGGCGCATCGTTCGGGCCCTCAATCGAATGCGCGCGCGCTTGGGGGGGCTGATACGCGAGCGCGAACAGATCGTCGCGGCCATCGCGCATGACGTGCGCACGGGACTCACGCGATTGCGCTTACGTCTTGACGCGCATGAGCATGTCGCCGCCGAGTTGGAGCCGGATTTGCGGCAGATGGAGTTACTGATCACCGATATGCTTGCCTATGCCCGCGCGGAGAGTCCTGCGGCATCGCGCGAATTGATCGGACTTCACGCGTTTATCGTCTCGCTTGCCGAGCAATCCCCAATCGCACTCGACGTTCAGGCGCCGCCATTGACGGAAGACTTCGTGATCGCCGGCGATCACGTCGCGCTACGCAGGCTGTTTGAAAATTTGGTGGAAAACGCGCGCCGCTACGGGGACGGCGAAATTCGCCTCGTAGCCGGCCCGACCGAGGATGGTTTTGAAGTTTGCGTTGAAGACAATGGTCCGGGCCTGCCGGAAGACAAACTCGAGGAGGTGTTCGAGCCTTTCCGTCGATTGGAAACATCGCGGAGCCGCGTGACGGGCGGCAGTGGCATGGGCCTCGGGATCGCGCGCGCCATTGCTCGCGCGCACGGCGCGACGATAACACTGCACAACAGGAGCGAGGGCGGCCTTGCTGCAAGAGTGTGGTTCTCGAAAGCTCTCCGCACCTAACGACAATTCGCCGTCTTTGTCCGGCCTGATGAAGCACGCGTCCGTCGAAGGGTCGTCAGTCGGCCGATGTCGGCGCGAACCGCGCGGGAACGTCTGTAAAGGGATAGCATGCTTAAGGACTACGGTGTGAACTGAACCATCGGCCAACGGCTGATTTGGGCCAAAAGCCGCCCGATAGGTTCGCCCGAAACCGCCTCGCGCCTACATCCGCTCCGGCACGGTAATCCCCAGCAGGTCCAGCCCCGTCTCCAGCTGGTGGCGCACCGCATCGGCCAGCGCCAGCCGGCTCGCGCGCTTGGCGTCGTCCGGGTCCGACGCAATCGGCAGCGCGCCGTAAAACGCACTGAACGCCTGCGCGAGGCTGTAGAGATGCTCGCACAGGATATGCGGCATCCGCTTCTCACGCGCGCCGAGCAGCGCCGCGCCGAACCCGTCGAGCTGCAGCACCAGCGCGCGCTCTGCGTCCTCGGTCACCGCCACCGCGCCCGGCTCATGCCCCGCCTCCGCCGCCTTGCGCAGCACCGATTTCACCCGAACCGCCGCATACAGAAGGTACGGGCCCGTCTTGCCTTCAAAGCTCGTGAACCGGTCCAGATCGAACACATAGTTCGTGATCCGCGTATTCATCAGGTCCGAGAAGCGCAGCGCCGCGACCGCCACCTTGTGCGCGACGTCCGCGCGTTCCTCCGCGCTCATGTCCTCCGGCAGCTTGCCCGCCGCGTCGATCTTGCGGAACGCTTCCTCGAGCGCCATGCTGTTGAGGTCCGCCAGCCGCAGCACGCCGCCCTCGCGCGTCTTGAACGGCTTGCCATCCGCGCCGTTCACCGTGCCGAAGCCGATATGTTCGAGCCGATCCTCCGGCATCAGGCCCAGTTTTGCGGCCGCGCGGAAAACCTGCACGAAGTGCTGCGCCTGCCGCTGGTCGACCACATACACGATCCGGTCCGGCGCCGGCCCCATATGCTCCACGCGGTCGAGGATCGTCGCGAGGTCGGTCGTGTGATAGCCGGTGCCGCCGCGCGAGTTGACGAGCAGGATCGGCGGCATCGCGTTCTTGTAGGTGATCTCCCCGTTCTTCTCGACCGGGATATGCTCCCCCTCGCGGGCCAGCGGAACGATCCACGCGCCCCCGCTTTCAACCGCCAGCCCCTTCGCCTTGAAGCGCGCGATGACTTCGGGAATGAGGCCGTCGACATCGCTCTCGCCCTTCCAGAGGTCGAACGAGACGTTGAGAAACGCATAGTCCTGTTTCAGCGAGGCCACGGACACGTTGATGAAATGCGTGAGCAGCGCGCGGAAGCCCGCCCGCCCGGCCTGCATCTCGGCCACCGCCTTCTGGCTGCGCTCGTTGCGCGCCTCGTCCGCCTTGGCCTTGTTGCTGGCCTGCGGATAGAGCCGCGCCAGGTCATCCATCGTCACCGGCGGCTCGGCCGGATACGGCCCCGTGAAGCCCGCATCGAAGTAGATCAGGCCCGGCTGTTCGTCCTGCAGTTCGGAGATCAGGTGGCCCATCTGCAGGCCCCAGTCGCCGAGGTGCGTATCCGAGACCACCTCGTCGCCCAGGAAGCGGAACAGGCGTTGCAGCGTGTCGCCGATCACGGCGGAGCGCAGGTGTCCCACATGCATGGGCTTGGCCACGTTCGGCCCGCCGAAATCCAGCGTGATGCGTTCCGGCGCCGCGGCTTTCTCCCCGCCCGCCATCGCGTCCCCGCGCACCGCCTCGGCCCGCGCCGACAGCGCCGCGTCCGAGACCCGCAAGTTGATGAACCCCGGCCCCGCTACCTCGGCCGAAAGCACCAGCGCATGCGCCTTCAGCGCGCCCGCAATCTCCCCGGCAATCTCGCGCGGATTGCGCCCGGCCGCCTTCGCCGCCGCCATCGCGCCATTGCACTGGAAATCGGCGAGTTCCGGCTTGTCCGACCGGCGCACCTCGCCAAACCGCGCCTCCAGCCCCATGGCTTCGAACGCGGCCCCGGCAGCGGCCGACAGCTCCTTTGCCAGGCTCGCCATGGATTATTCCGGCGCCGCGTCCAGGCGGAAGCGGTTGCCGGCGCGGTTGAACTCGATCTGCTCCGGCGTCAGCTCGAAGCCGACCACGACCTCGAAGTTCACGCCCGAGATGGACTCGTCGGCCCGCGGGATCGAAATCTGGTTCACCAGCTCCGTGCGCGCCGTCACCGTCTTGCGGCCAAACTCAGCCTCCGTGGTGAAGTATTCCTTCGCCAGCACCTTGCCGTTGCGCCGCGTCACCGCCACGAAATACGGATAGTCATGGTTGTCGCCGGTCGCTTTCGGGCCCTTGCCGAAGGCAAAGTCGATCTCGATCTCGGCCACCAGCGGCTCGTCGCCCGTATAGCGGCAATACAGTCGCACATCGGTGATCTCGCCGGTGAACGCGATGTCCGGATAGAGCTTGCCGCCGCCATCCGCGAATTTCACATAGCGCGAGGCGTCGTAGACCGAGCCCACCACCGGGCACGGGCCCGAGTTCGGCGTCGAGTTCAGCTGCTCGGCGATCCGGCCGCCGGTCGAGCACCCCACCAGGGCCAGCGCGAGGAAAACAGGGGTGAATTTCAGCATGCGCGGCGGGTCCCTATTGGCCGTATGTAAAGGCCGGTCCATCTGATAGCTTGCCCGTGTTAAAGGCCTTGGCGCCCGCACGCAACTTGTCTGGCGCAGGAGATTTGGAACCGTAATGACTGCCAGAGACCCACAGAGGCGCCCCCTCACCCTCCGCCTCGCCGCCCCGAGGGGCTTCTGCGCCGGGGTGGACCGCGCCATCCAGATCGTCGAGGAGTCCCTCACCAAATGGGGCGCCCCCGTCTATGTGCGCCACGAGATCGTCCACAACCGCCACGTCGTGGAGCGCCTGGAAGCCCTCGGCGCCGTCTTCGTGGAGGAGCTGGACGAGTGCCCGGACGACCGCCCGGTGATCTTCTCGGCCCACGGCGTGCCCAAATCGGTCCCCGCCGAAGCCTCCCGCCGCAACATGATCTACCTCGACGCCACCTGCCCCCTTGTCTCCAAGGTCCATATCGAGGCCGAGCGCCACTACGCCTCCGGCCGCGAGATCGTCCTCATCGGCCATGACGGCCACCCCGAAGTGATCGGCACGATGGGCCAGCTCCCCGAAGGCTCGGTCACCCTGATCGAAACCGTGGACGACGTCGCCACGTTCGAGCCGAAAAACCCGTCGAACCTCGCCTTCCTCACCCAGACCACCCTCAGCGTGGACGACACCGCCGAAATCGTCGCCGCCCTGCAGGCGCGCTTCCCCGGCATTTCCACGCCCCACAAGGAAGACATCTGCTACGCCACCACCAACCGCCAGGAAGCCGTCAAGGTCCTCGCCCCCGGCGCGGGCCTCGTGCTGGTCATCGGTGCACGGACGAGTTCAAACTCCGTCCGCCTCGTCGAGGTCGCCCTGCGCGCCGGCGCCGCCGACGCCCGCCTGATCGCCAGCGTGGACGATATCGACTGGGACTGGTTCGACGGCGTCTCGGTCTTCGGCCTCACCGCCGGCGCCAGCGCCCCGGAAGACCTCGTCCAGTCCGTCATCGACGCCTGCAAGACCCGCTTCGACGTGACGATGGAAACCATCAAGACCGCCGACGAAACCGTGACGTTCAAGTTGCCGCGGGTTTTGGCCTCGTAGGGCGGGATGAAATCCCGCCACTCCGGCGCCGCGCTCGCGGGATAAATCCTGCGCTACATTCCTGTCTCAAAGCCGCAGTCGCTCAAAAAGCTGAGCTTAGCGAACTCGATCGCAATTCAATCCTTAAAGACTTTATGTTCCTCTGTTGAGGCAACAATTTCAGATTTTTGGAGCACATCAGTAAGATTGGCGAGATGCACGACTAGAATATCATCATTCTGTTCACGCGATCCTTGATGGATATATGTTTCAAGCCGCGCACGTCTCGCAGCCGAATCAAGATCATCCAGCGCTTTCAATCTACTGGCAACAGTCATGCCAAAGGGAATCGGCGCTTTCCCCCTCCGCAGACAATAGTGGCCTGAGCCGGAATGTCCCGCGAAACTTGTGCCGTAGTGCGTGATAGAGCCCCTCCCTCCGACAAGACTGCGGAAATCATATACGTCACCCTCTGAGCCAAGTTCGTCTGGCGAATAATAAGAACATCGCTTTTGATTTGTTTGAGGAGGGTTGCTGCATATTGCCACCCCACGGTCGCACATTAGCTTTAGCGAGGCTACGGATGTCAGTGCACTGATATCTTGCAATGTGGGTGGTTGCAGCTTAATCTCCCACTCAGATTCTGAGCGAAGGCGAAGGCAGATATTGGGCTCGACCCGTTCAAAATTGAGGTCACGCGAACCGTCGAAGGGCTTGAGTAAGAACGAGTTAATCCGCTCCTGATCTAAATTCTGATGATAGATTAAATCGTCAGAAAAACGCTCGGCGTATAAGTATGGAACTTTCTCACGCACGGCCCGCCGTTTAAAATACAAATCAGAAATATTTACTGATGTTCCCTCTTGAGCGCTCAGCTGTTCAAGTGTCTTTAACAGCTCTTGTGCGGGACCAGGCGGAGCGGCGCACCACAAACCATTGCGGTGAGGCTTTACCTCAGTGAAATCTTTCCAGCCGTGGATTGTTGTGACCACCCCGCAAAGAGTCGATTGCGACGGCAACTGCACTTCGAGAAGTACGCCGTTTTGAACGTAAATCGCAGCGCCTCGAGTTCGATAGTTCTTCCCATCATCATCAGGCAGTGGCTTATCGCAAACAACAGCTGTTTGACGTTTACACGCAGTCTCGATTGTATTCCCAAGTATTTGTCCCGAAGCTTCAGACATGGAATAAGAGTTAGCGTATCTTTTCTGGAACGTGTCCCACTTTCCATCTTCGCCGCCAGTTGCCCCGGCTTTGCGGCCCGCGCATTCAAAAGGAAAAAAATCGTCAAAATACTCGCTGATAAGAAGGCCTGGTTCGGCCGTTTCGAGTTCAGGATAAGCGGTGCTCCGAGTGTCAAAGGATGTTGTGGGGAAGACCAGCGCTTCAATCGGAGGGCCGGACACAGAAGCTTTCTCATCGCGAGTCACATCAAAAGCGGGCTCCAGCGATCCCGGCTGGCCGCTGTACGGTCCGCTTTTGCCGTTCTGGCTGAATGCAGCGATGCAGATCAGCGCACTGGCTAAGGCGCAGATACCTGCCATTCGCGCGCTCATAAAAGTTGCCATCCTGCCCTCCTGGTTTTTGCCATCGCCCACATTCAGAACTGAACCAGCCACCTAAAATAGCATAGCTCCGAAGAAAATCGATAACGCAGCAAGCGTAGGGTGGGTTGAGCGCCGCGATACCCGTCACCTTCACCTAAAGTGCGACGCCCCTAACCCCTCTCCCGCAAGGCGGGAGAGGAGGGGCCCGCCGCCGGAGGCGGTGGGAGGTGAGGGCCCCGCCGCACGCGAAGCGCCCGGACCGCGTCTTCAATCTGGTCGAGCGTGCCTTCAAGGCTTTCAAACACATCGGCATTCCAGAAGCGCAAAACCGTCCAGCCCTCCGCCTCAAGACACCGCGTTCGCCGGGCATCCCAAGCCACCTGGTCCGGCGTGCCATGCGTATCGCCATCCAGTTCGACGACGAGCTGGACCTCCTCGCAGGCGAAATCGGCAATCCACGGGCCGATGGGATGCTGGCGCCGGAACTTCGCGCCCAGCAATTGCCGGCCGCGCAGGCGCGACCAGACGAGACGCTCGGGAAACGTCCCATCACGGCGCAGCCGCCGCGCGCGATTGATCGTGGACGGACGATTCATGGGCTGGAACATATCATGAACTGATTGGCTTGGGAAGCGCCCTCACCTCCCATCGCCTGCGGCGATGGGCCCCTCCTCTCCCGCCGGGCGGGAGAGGGGTTAGGGGCGTGGCGCCAGGATGCGGTCGCCCCAAACCATCGCACTCGCGCGCCCTTATCCCTCACATTTCCCGCCGCGCGCCCGCGCAAGCCCTTGAAAACAAACGCCCCGAAAAATAATGGGCGCGCGCGAATCCGGCAGAGTCCCCGGCCGGGTTAGTCTTTCGCCCATGAGCCCCGAGCGTCCCCTTCCCGAGTTCTGGTATCCGGTCGCCCGGATCCTCCTTGTACTGAAGGCCTTGCTGACGGCCACAGACCCCGGCGCGTTCGCGTCCGTCGCCGCCCAAGCCCACCGCCAGCTCGCCTATGCCGGCGCCTTCGTGCGCCGCTACCTCCTCGCCCTCGCGCGCACCCTCGTGCTGCCTCCGCTGCGCATCCGCGCCCCCACCGCCTCCAACCCCGCAGGCCAGCCTGAAATCCCGCCGCCCCGCCGCCGAAAGCTGGACCGCCCCCTCCCCCTCGCCGAGCCGCCGACGCCGAAACGCG
This sequence comes from Hyphomonadaceae bacterium, assembly GCA_027485145.1. Taxonomy (GTDB): domain Bacteria; phylum Pseudomonadota; class Alphaproteobacteria; order Caulobacterales; family Hyphomonadaceae; genus Hyphomonas. Next base: position 23,663 of record JAIXRO010000179.1, read on the forward strand.
CCCCCGGCCGCCATCGCGGCGAGCCCTCGCCCCAGATGGTCGAATGGGCCCTCGCCCTGCACCGCGCCGAAATCCTCCTCGCCGCCTTGCGCCGCCCGCTGCCCCTCGCGCGCCGCCTCGCCCGCCGCCTGGCGCGCGGCCGCGCCCCCGGCTTGCGAGACCTCCCCGTCCCATGGCACGTCCTGCGCGCCCTTCCCCCGGCTCTGGACTGTCTACTCACCCGTCTGGACTGTCTCGCCCGCCCGGACCACTGGTCCGGCTTCGATCCCGACACCGGCTGACAAGCCTCGTCCAAACCTCTCCACGGCGTCACCCTCGATGGCCAAAGGCCATCTGAGGGCCCATCACGTGCGCGTTCCCCAATGCGCCGTGTTTCGCTGCAAGTTCAGGAGATGGGCCCTCAGATGCGCTTCGCGCATCGAGGGTGACGCAGGGCGTGCGTAAGCTTAGAGTGATCGATGTATTGGAGGACCGCCCATGACACTCACTGACGCCAAAGCCATTGCCTTCGTCCTGACGCCGGACCACAAACGCGCCGCCGCCTGGTACCGGGACGTGCTGGGCCTCACGTATCAGGGCGAAGACCCGTTCGCGGCCACCTTCGATCTCGCCGGCACGCGGATGCGCCTCACCACCGTTCCCGGCTTCACGCCCGGCGCCCATACCGTCATCGGCTGGGCCGTGCCGGATATCCGCGCCGCGATGGCCGCTCTGAAGGCCAGGGGCGTCGAGTTCCTGATCTATCCGGGCTTCGGCCAGGACGCCGACGGCGTCTGGTCCGCCCCGGACCGGGCCGTGAAAATCTGCTGGTTCAACGATCCGGACGGCAACAACCTGAGCCTGACCGAGATGCCCGCAGCCTGATGACCGTCCGTGTAGCTGCCTTCTACAAGTTCTTCCGGTTTCCGGACTACGCGGAGCGCCGCCAGGCCCTCGCGCAGCGCTTTTGCGGATTGGGCATCAAGGGCTCTGTCCTGCTGGCGGGGGAAGGCGTGAACGGCACGATCGCCGGACGGCCGGAAGCGATCGAAGCCGCGCTCGCCGAACTGCGCGCCCTTCCGGGCGCGGAGGATCTGGAGGCGAAGTTCTCGGAAACACATGAGATGCCGTTTGCCCGGCTGAAGGTGCGGCTGAAGCGCGAAATCGTGACGATGGGCGTGCCCGGCACGGATCCGAACGCGCTGGTCGGAACCTATGTCAAACCTGCCGACTGGAACACGCTGATCAGCGATCCGGACACCGTTCTGATCGACACGCGCAATGATTACGAAGTTGCCCTCGGCACGTTCGAGGGCGCGATCGATCCGCAGACGGAAAGTTTCCGGGATTTTCCGGAATGGTTCCGGAATTTCCGCGCGCGGCTGGAGACGGAAGGCCGCAAACCAAAAATCGCGATGTTCTGCACGGGCGGCATCCGCTGCGAAAAGGCCACCAGCTTCGTCAAGGCGGAAGGCATCGACGACGTGTTCCACCTGCAAGGCGGCATACTCAAGTATCTCGAGACCGTGCCGGAATCCGAGACGAAATGGCGCGGCGAGTGCTACGTGTTCGACGAACGTGTCTCCGTCCGGCACGATCTCACTCCGGGCGATCATGTCCTTTGCCATGCCTGCGGCCGCCCGGTCTCGCCTGAGGCCCGTCAGTCTGCGGACTATGTGGAAGGCATCTCCTGCCCGGCCTGCATCAGCGAAATGACAGACGAACAGCGCGCCCGGTTTGCGGAGCGCCAGCGCCAGATTGACCTCGCCCGCGCGCGCGGCGAAAAGCACATGGCGCCGGCCCCCAGAGACCTGTGACGATCCTCTATACGTTCCGGCGCTGCCCTTATGCCATGCGGGCGCGGATGGCCCTGGCCGCATCCGGCCTGCCGGTCCGCGTGCGCGAAATCATCCTGCGGGACAAGCCCGCCGAGATGCTCGCGGCGAGCCCGAAAGGCACCGTGCCCGTCCTTGTACGGACAGATGGGACCATCCTGGATGAAAGCCTGGACATCATGCATTGGGCCCTCGCCCAGCACGATCCCGAACGCTGGCTGAGCGCGGACCCGGCCGAAACCGCGCAGCTGATTGCCGAGAATGACGGGCCGTTCAAACACGCGCTCGACCGATACAAGTATCCGGACCGCCACCCCGGCAGCCCGCACAGCGCGCCCGATTTTCGATCCGCCGGAATGCAGTTCCTGCACGATCTGGCAGCGCGGATCGAAGCCCATGCCGGCCAGCTTTGCGGCCCCGCGCCGACGCTGGCCGACATCGCGATCTTTCCCTTTGTTCGCCAGTTTGCCGGAACGGACGAAGCGTTCTGGACGGCGCATGCGCCTGCCCGTCTGCAGACCTGGCTGACCGGTCATGTCACCAGCGCGCGCTTCGGCCGCGTGATGACGAAGTTCCCGCGCTGGCAGACGGGTCGCGCAGAACCGCTTCTCATTGCGCCTTGATCGCCGCGCGCACATCTTCGAGTGGAAACAGCGGTCCGGGATCGAGATTGCGCCTGAGTGGCGCGCCGCCGCAATCGGCCTGCATCCGGTCGTCCAGCGCGGCGTGCGTGACGAGCGCTTCGGGTGGCAGGTCATAGCGTGCGGCAATCTCCGCCACGAGCGCCTTCAGCGCGCCGAGCTGCACCTCCGGGAAAGGTTCGATCCCGTCGCCGCGATTGACGAGTTCGATGCCGATGGATCGGCGGTTCACCTCGGTCATGATGCCGCCGAAACTGACATGCCCGGCCGTGCGCAGCTCCGGGCGTTGCTGGGCGATATCGCCCTCGCGCCCGACAACATAATGAATGCTCTTTCCGCCTTCACCGAGAAACCAGTCGCGCCAGAAGACGGCGCTGCCATTGGCTGGCGTAAAATACACCGCATCGTTTCGGCACGTCGGGCCGCCGATGGAATGGATAACGATCAGGTCGATATCCCCGGTCGTCCTCGCCTCGCCGCCATGCAGAAAGTCGGGCGGCAAACGGTCGATGACAAGTTTCGCCGGCGGCGGATCCTTCGGCGGCGAAACAACATCAGGCGCTACCGGCTCGGGCGGAACGGCCGGGACGGTGGCACAGCCGCCAAGCCATAACGCAAGAAGGAAAGCGCCGATCCGGCTGCGGCTTGAGGGGCGAGACGGTTTCATGGATGCGACCCTGCCGCCCAATTCTGGCAACATTGTTGCGGACCGGGGCGGCACCGTTTGACCCCTTGCAAATTCCGGCGGCGGGCGTAAAGACACGGCCTTCCCGGCGCCGGGGCCTTCCCCGCGCAATGCCTGATGACGGCGGAATGTAGCTCAGCCTGGTAGAGCACTAGCTTCGGGAGCTAGGGGCCGGAGGTTCGAATCCTCTCATTCCGACCATCCTCAATGGCTCGCGCCAAGCGGGCAAAGCCCGTCAGCCTTTCAGCGCCACCCGCACCGCTTCAAGTGCTGCTTCGGCATTGCCGCCATCGGGCCCGCCGGCCTGGGCCATGTCCGGCCGGCCGCCGCCGCCTTGCCCGCCGATCGCCGCCGCGGCGGCTTTCACGAGATCGACAGCGGAGAATTTCGCGGTCAGGTCCTTGGTGACGCCGATGGCGACGCCCGCCTTGCCGCCTTCGACGCCGACAAAGACAACCACGCCCGAGCCGATCTGCGCCTTGGCCTCATCGACCAGCGCGCGCAGGTCCTTGCCGCCGACCCCTTCGGCGACGCGCGCGATCAGGTTGACGCCGTTGATGACTTCCGGTCCGCTGGCTACGCCGCCGCCGCCGCCCATGGCGAGCTTGCGCTTGGCTTCGGCCAGTTCACGCTCGAGCGTGCGCCGGTCTTCGCTGAGCCCGGCCACCTTGCGCGGAAGATCCTTGAGCGGAACTTTCAGGCTTTCGGCCACATCGGCGCCGATCTGTGCGCGGCCTTTCAGGTAGGTGAGCGCTTCGGCGCCTGTAGCCGCCTCGATACGGCGGACACCGGCGGAGACGCCGCTTTCCGACAGGATAACGAAGACCGCGATATCACCGGTGCGCGAGACGTGCGTGCCGCCGCAGAGCTCGACCGAATAGGTTCGCCCGCCTTCGGCCGGCACGCCGATCGACAGCACACGGACTTCATCGCCATACTTCTCGCCGAACAGCGCGAGCGCGCCGGCTTCGATGGCCTTGTCGGGGCTCGTGACCTTGATGCCGGTATCGACGTTGGCGCGGATCTGGGCGTTGACCTCGTCCTCGATAGCTTCAAGCTGCGCCGCCGTGACCGGGGCGCCGTGCGAGAAGTCAAAGCGCAGGCGGTCGGCCTCGACGAGCGAGCCTTTCTGCGTGACGTGCTCGCCGAGCACCTTGCGCAGCGCGGCGTGCATCAGGTGGGTCGCCGAATGGTTCGCCATGACCTGGCGGCGGCGGACGGCGTCGACCTTGAGCTGCGCCTTCGCGCCGGTCTTGACGCTGCCGGAGACCAGCTCGCCCATGTGGACGTGGACATCGCCGGCGCGCTTCTGAACGTCGCGCACGATGAAGCGGGCGCCGCCTTCGAAGGCGATTTCGCCGTGATCGCCGGCCTGGCCGCCGGATTCGGCATAGAAAGGTGTTGCGTCAAACACGAGTTCGGCGGCGCCGGGCGCCAGCGTGTCCGTCAACACGCCGCCGGCCGCGATGGCGACGAGTTTTCCGTCTCCGGACGTTCCGGCATAGCCGGTGAACTTGGTGGCGCCGAGGCGGGCGCGGACATCGAACCAGATTTCATCCGTCGCCTGATCACCCGACGAGAAGCCCGCAGCCCGGCTCGATTCGCGCTGCACATCGAGGGCGGCTTCGAACCCGGCCACATCCACTTCGAGGCCGCGGCCGCGCAGGATGTCCTGCGTGAGGTCAAGCGGGAAGCCGAACGTGTCGGACAGGCGGAAGGCGACGTCGCCGGGCAGCGCTTCGCCGGCCGGCAGGTCTGCGACCGCCTTGTCGAGCAGGGCGAGACCATTGCCGAGGGTGCGCTGGAAGCGGGCCTCTTCCTGCTCGATGGCGGCTTCGATGGCCTTCCGGGCCCGGACGAGTTCGGGATAGGCGGCGCCCAGCTCGGCGATGAGCGCCGGCACCAGCCTGTGCATCAGCGGCTCGCGCGCGCCGAGCATGTGGCCGTGGCGCATGGCGCGCCGCATGATGCGGCGCAGGACATAGCCGCGCCCTTCATTGGACGGCAAAACACCATCGGCCACGAGGAAGGCCGAGGTGCGCAGGTGATCGGCGATGACGCGGAAGGAGGCGGTCTGCTCGCCTTGGGCTTTCTGTCCGTACACGTCCTCTTCCGCGGAAATCAGCGTGCGGAACAGGTCGGTCTCGTAATTGTTGTGCTTGCCCTGCAGGACGGCCGCGACGCGTTCGAGGCCCATGCCGGTATCGATCGAGGGCTTGGGCAAGCTCGTGCGCTTGCCGCCTTCGTGCTGCTCGAACTGCATGAAGACGAGGTTCCAGATCTCGATGAAGCGGTCGCCGTCCTGATCGGCGCTGCCGGGCGGCCCGCCCGCGACCTTGTCGCCATGATCGAAGAAGATTTCCGAACAGGGCCCGCAGGGGCCGGTATCGCCCATCGACCAGAAATTGTCGCTCGTGCCGATGCGGATGATCTTCGAATCGCTGAGGCCTGCGACCTTCTTCCAGATGCCGGCCGCCTCTTCGTCTTCGGCATAGACCGTGACGAGCAAGCGTTTCGGGTCGAGCCCGTAATCCCGGGTGATCAGCTCCCAGGCAAGGCGGACCGCTTCCGCCTTGAAGTAATCGCCGAAGGAGAAATTCCCCAGCATTTCGAAGAAGGTGTGGTGGCGGGCGGTATAGCCGACATTGTCGAGGTCATTGTGCTTGCCGCCGGCGCGCACGCATTTCTGCGACGAGACCGCACGCGGCGCGAAGGGCGCCTCGACGCCGGTGAAGATGTTCTTGAAGGGCACCATGCCCGCATTCACGAACAGCAGCGTCGGATCATTCTGCGGCACAAGCGGCGCCGAAGCCCGGCGCACGTGGCCCTTCTTCTCGAAACTGCTGAGGAAAGTTTCCCGGATCTCGTTTACGCCGTGCATCTGCCGCTTCTGGTCCTTGCCAATTCATAACGAATTCAATCGCCCGCCTTAGCCGAGGCGCGCGACGGATTACAGAGGCGATATAAAGGCCCCTTTGCAGCCCGCCAAGACAAGGCGGGCCACAAAGGGGATTCTTCCGGCCCGGAGATCGCTGGACCGGAAGCTTGATTGGCCGGGAGCGCCTCGCGCTCCTGCCGGTTTTAGCCCCCACGGCCGCGAACGGCCGGGGCGAGGATCAGGCCTCCGCGGCGTCGGGTTCTTCGTCTTCACCGGGCGTGCTCATCCCGGCGGCCAGCAGCTCTTCGGCGAGCAATCCCGCATTGCGGCGGATCGCATCTTCGATCTCGTTGGCGATCGGCAGGTTGTCCTTCAGGAACTGGCGCGCCTTTTCCCGGCCCTGGCCGATGCGCTCACCGTTATAGGAATACCAGGAGCCCGACTTCTCGACGACATTGGCCTTGACGCCCAGATCGACGAGTTCGCCCGACTTGGAGATGCCCTCGCCATAGAGGATGTCGAATTCGACCTGCCGGAACGGCGGGGCCACCTTGTTCTTGACGACCTTCACGCGGGTCTGGTTGCCGATCACCTCTTCGCGTTCCTTGATCTGGCCGATGCGGCGGATATCGAGACGCACGGAGGCGTAGAATTTCAGCGCGTTGCCGCCGGTCGTCGTCTCCGGGTTGCCGAACATCACGCCGATCTTCATCCGGATCTGGTTGATGAAGATCACCATGCACTTCGACTTGGAGATCGAGCCCGTGAGCTTGCGCAGGGCCTGGCTCATCAGGCGGGCCTGCAGGCCGGGGAGCTGGTCGCCCATCTCGCCTTCCAGTTCGGCGCGCGGGGTGAGGGCGGCCACCGAGTCGATGACCAGAAGGTCCACCGCGCCGGAACGCACCAGCGTGTCGGCAATCTCGAGCGCCTGCTCGCCCGAATCGGGCTGCGAGACGAGCAAGTCATCAAGGTCCACGCCCAGCTTGCCGGCATAGACCGGATCGAGCGCATGTTCCGCGTCGATGAAGGCGCAGACGCCGCCATTCTTCTGCGCTTCAGCCACGCAGTGCAGGGCGAGCGTCGTCTTGCCCGAGCTTTCCGGCCCGAAAATCTCGATGATCCGGCCTTTCGGCAGCCCGCCGATGCCAAGCGCGATATCGAGGCCGAGCGAGCCGGTCGACACCGCCTCGATATCCATCGATTTCTTGTCACCGAGGCGCATGACCGAGCCCTTGCCGAAGGAGCGTTCGATGTTCCCGAGCGCCGTTTCGAGAGCTTTTTGTTTGTCCACGCCGGTTTCCTTATGCACGAGAGCAAGAGCGGTCTTGGTCATTCGTCGTCTCCACTTAGGTCTACTATGGGGGCCGGTTTGGCAAGGCCCCCGGTTGCCATGCTGAGTGTTCATGTACACTATTTGTTCCGGAGAACAAAGCAGAAACTCTTCGCTGGCCATCTTTTCTTTCCGGCCGGCCTGAGGCATAGGGTCCGGCATGCTCACACGGTCCGGAAATTCCGGCGGGGAAGCCCGCCTTCGCTATGGCGACAATGATTACGAGATCCTGTCGTCCGGCAGTTTCGTGACCTGCGCGGTCACCGGCCGGTCCATTCCGCTGGGCGCGCTGCGCTACTGGAGCGTCGACCTGCAGGAAGCCTATTGGGACGCCGAGGCGGCCGCCCAGCGTCTCGGCTACAAGACCTAGCCGCGCTCAGGCCCGGAGGCGGGCGGTGGGATTGAGCTGCCAGACCCTCAGGTTCAGCGCCGCCGCGATGGTGACCCAGACGAGATAGGGCGCGATCAGGCCCGCCGCGAGCGGCCGTATCGGGGCAAACGCCGCCATGACAGCCGCGATCGAGAGCCAGAGCATCACCACGATGACAAAGCCGAGCCCCATGCGGCGGGCGCCGAAAAACACGCCCGACCAGCTGGCATTGATCAGCAGGCTGGCGCCGTAAATCGCGAGCGGCCCGGCGGCGGCGGCCCCGGCGGCCGTCCAGACCAGCCAGCCCGCCACGGCGTTGAGCACGAAAAGCACCGACCAGACGACCGGGAAGGCCCAGTTCGGCGGCGTCCAGGACGGCTTGGCGAGCGCGGCGTACCAGGCGCCGGGGCGGAAGACGGCGCCGCTGGAGGCGGCGGCGAGGTTGGCCAGCACGAAGACGGCCAGCGCCACGAGGTGTTCAGGTGTGATCATCATCGGGGGCCCGGCGGCGAGGTGCGCCTGCCCTATATGGGGGCGCCGCGGGCGACGGCGAAGCAGAAATGCCGCCGGCGGCCGTCTTCCTGCCTTCAATGGCGCGATTGCGGGCGCCACACGACGTCCGCCGCGCCGACGAGGCGCGCGAGGCGGCCGAGTTCGGCTTCGAGCTTCGCCTGCCTAGCGTCTGTCCATTTCACGCCGGGTTCCGGCCAGACCTTGTGGACGCTGAGCTCGCCGGCCTGCCGGTCGGATTTCACTTCGATGCGGCCGACGAAGCGGTCGCCCTCCAGCAGCGGATAGACGTAATAGCCCCACTGGCGCTTGGCTTCGGGCACGAAGATCTCGATGCGGTAATCGAAGCCGAAGAGGCGCGTCAGGCGATTGCGGTCCCGGATCACCGGGTCAAACGGATTGAGCAGGCGCAGGCGCGGCGCGGGCGATGGCACGGCGGCGAGCCGTGCCTCGATGTCCGGGAGGGCGAGCGCCGGGGTCCACTCGCCGCGCGAGGACTCGATCTCGACGGGCACGAGTTCGGCAGCGTTCGCCTCGGTCCAGGCTTTCACCTCGGCCAGATCGGCGGCCGCCCAGAAGCGCTGGATATCCCCCGGCGTGCCGAAGGCGAGGCGGGCGAGCGCTTCGCGGCAGAGCCAGTCCACCTGCGCGTCGTCCGCATGCGCCGGCTTGCGCACGGCCTTGGGGATCACCCGCTCCGTCAGGTCATAGTATTTGGTGAAGCCTTCGCGGTGCGAGGTCGACAGCTCGCCGGCATACCACATGTAATCGAGCGCCAGCTTGTGCGGCGGGCGGCGCCACATCTCTCGCTTGCCTTCGATCTTGGTGTCGAAGGCCTTGGTGCTGAGCGGGCCTTCGGATTCGATCCGTGCACGGATGGCCGCGCGCCCGGCCTCGTCCAGCATGCCGCGGTGCCATTCCCAGCCGCGCACCTTCTCCTCCATCCGGCGGAACTGCCTGCGCCACATCGGATAGAACTCCATCGGGATCAGCGAGGCATCGTGCGTAAAGTGTTCGAACACGTGCCGGTCGCGGGCGAGGCACGCCTCGAGCATCGGCTCGCGGTAGTTCTGGTTGCGGCTCCAGAGGATATGGTCGTGGGCGCGGGCGACAACGCGGATCGTGTCGAGCTGCACGAAGCCGAGCTTGCGGATCGTGCCGGCAAGGTCCACCGGCCCGGTCGGCGGCGCCGACAGGCCCTGCGCGTCCAGCCAAAGCCGGCGCGCCTCGCGGTTGGCAATCTTCAACGCCATGCGGCCCTCTCCGGCGGACGATCCTGTCCGTTCGCCGGGTGACCAAAAATCGGCCCCGCGTCAATCCGCCGGGGGCTTGTAATCCTTGATCAGGCGCGTGCCCTTGTCCCACTGGCTGGCCCAGCGCACGACCGAGGGCGAGGCGACGAAATGGGCATTCTTTACCTTGCCCGCCTGCACGCCCTCGACGAGGCCCACGAAATCCGCCGCCACAATGGACAGGTCCGCGGGCTTGCGCGCCGCCGAGAGGCCGTTCTGGATGGCGACCCGCGCTTCGTCTGCCGCCACGGCGTCGAGATAGAACAGCACCTTCTCCTGCCCGTTGATCATCTGCGTCAGGGAATCGCCGGCGGCATTGGTGATGTAGAAGACCGGCGGCAGCGTGGGCGACGTGTTGACGATGTCCGCATTGGTCTTGCTGGTGCGCCAGACCACCTCGCCGTCCGTGAGGGCGACGAGTTCCGCCCCGTTGACCAGCCGGCCTTCACTGCTGGCGCTGAGGCCTGCGGCCTTCATCTCGGCGGCCGCGTCGCCGGCATCGATGAAGGCGACCACGACGGTGCGCTTGTCCGTGCCATCCGCGTTGCCGCGCACTTCGGGCACGGGCTTGCCGGTCGCGGCATCGGCGGGCACGACCACGAAGAAGCTTTTCATCGCGGCCTTCAGGGCCGCGTCGCCCGCGTCGTTTCCCGCCAGCGCCAGGGGCGCCCAGGCGGCCATCAGGAGGGCCGCTGTCATCCAACGCAGCATGTGCAGATTCCTTTTGCAATCCGGCGCGCAAACTACCGGGCGCGGCCAGCCCGTCTACCGGGCGGGCACAGCCCGCAGATTAAGTCGCGGACAGGTTCGGTCCGTCAGGTCCCGCCCTGCGGCAGCTCCGGCCCCGGGGCCAGCTGGTCATCGATGGCGGATTTCAAAGGTTCGGGCCAGTCACGGTCCGTGCCCACACAATCGCGGCGGAATTCTCCGCCTGACGACTCGACACTGTCCGGACGGGCGGGGTCGCTGGTGATCACGACTTCCCAGTCCATCTGGCAGGCCCGCGTGGCGAAGCTGCGGGCGCAGACGGCGGCCGGCTCGGGATAGTCCTCATGCGCCTCACCATAGAGGCAGGCATACCCGGCCTCATTCAGCTGCGCGATGGCGGCGGCCCGGCTTTCGCCTTTCGCGAGCCGGTCCGCCTGCCGGGCCATGGCCTTGTCCAGGGCTTCGCCGTCTTCATGCTGCCAGTCATGCGCCGCGTGCAGTTCTGCCAGCGTCGCCGGCCCTGCCGCGTGATGCGCGCAGGCGCCGATCCCGGCCACCAGCAGAACGATCCAGAATGCCTTCATGTGAGTCTCCCTTTTCAGGTGCGACACTCCTTCCGGATTACGGCGAAGTCATGGAAAGCCTGCTCAGGGCAGCAGCAAGGTCGCGCCGGAGGTCATGCCACTGGCGAGCGCCGTGTGCGCCTCGCCGGCGTCCTTCAGGGCGAAGCGTTGGCCGATATCGGCCGTCAGCACGCCCTTCTCCAGAAGACTGAACAGGCGCCGCGCGCCGCGCGCGAGGGAGTCCGGCGTGTCGGTGAAGTTGAACAGCGTGGGCCGGGTCATCACGAGTGATCCGCCGGCGGACAGTCTTCCCGGCGGGATCGGGTCTGCGGCGCCGGACGCGTTGCCATAAGTGATGAACCAGCCGCGCGGCCGCAGGCTCGACAGGGAGGCTTCGGCGGAGATCTTGCCGACGCTGTCATAGACAACGTCCACACCCTTGCCGCCGGTGAGCGCGCGGACCTGTTTGGCGACATCGTCATAGCCGACGATCACCTCATCGGCGCCGAGCGCCTTCGCTTTCGCGGCCTTTTCGGCGCTGGAGGTGACGGCGATCACGCGCGCGCCGATATGTTTCGCCCAGGGCGTCAGCAGCGTGCCGACGCCGCCGACGGGCGCCCAGACGAGGGCGGTCTCGCCCTTCTGCAGCGGACGGATCTCGTCCAGCAGCATCCAGGCTGTCAGGCCCTTGAGCAGGACGGCGGCGGCCTCCTCGTCGCTGATCCCGGCGGGCAGCGGCACCACGGCGTTCGCGGCGCCGGTATAGTGCGAGGCATAGGTGCCGCGCCCGATATACGCGACGCGGTCGCCCGGGCCCACGTTCGTCACGCCCTCGCCAACCTCCTCGACGATCCCTGCACCTTCCGTACCCGGAACATAGGGCAGCGGCATCGGGTAGAGCCCGGTGCGGAAATAGATGTCGATGAAGTTCACGCCGACGGCCGTCTGGCGCACCAGCACCTCGCCCGGCCCCGGCGCGCGCGGCGGCGCGGCCTCCAGTGTCAGCACTTCGGGCCCGCCGGTCTGGTGCACCTTGATCGCGTAGGCATTGGGGAGGGTCATCGGCGTTTCCTTGATTGGTCCGGGCAGTTGAAGCCTGCCGCCACGCCCGCGTCAAATCGAAGGAAAGAATCCGCTCGACAAGCCCAGCAAGTTCTGCTTTTGTTCTTTGCAAACAAGAAGGACTCAAACATGATCGGATACGTCACCCTAGGCGTTCGGGACCTCGCGCGCGCCGCAACATTCTATGACGCGATTGCCGCTGAACTCGGCACGCCGCGCATGTTCACGATGGAGAAGTTCATCGCCTGGGGCGCTCCGGGCGGCGCTGCGGGCGTCGCCGTGTGCTACCCGCATGACGGCAACCCGATGAGCGTCGGCAATGGCATGATGGTGGCGCTGGAAGCGAAGGACAAGGCGCAGGTCGACCGGATCTACCATCTTGCGCTCAGCCTCGGCGGCACGGACGAAGGCCCGCCGGGTCCGCGAGGCGATACCTTCTATGCGGGCTATTTCCGCGATCCCGATGGCAACAAGCTCAATGCCTATGTGATGGGCTGATTTGGCGCGGCGGCGCGCGAGATCAGTTATGCCCTTCGCGCGGGCGCGGCAGGATAATGCCTTCGTACAAGTACAGGTCCGGCCGCTCGGCATTGCCGGGACGGATTCGCGAGAGCGCATACCGGGACAGTGAAATCCGGCGCGGCGGCGCGAACGTCGTGCCTGCAACGGCTTGCATCGCTTCTGCAAAAGGCTCGCCGCCGACTTCCACGAGCCGCGCTACCGCATAGGTGACACCGCCGGTCTCGAGCGGCAGCGGAATCACAACAAGATCGTCGCTCATCGCCGGTCCTTCAGGCCCCCACAAACTTCGCGGGCCGTTTCTCGAGGAAGGCCGCGACGCCTTCCTTGTGGTCGGCTGACTTGAAGCAGGCCGCGAGCGCGGTGACGTGCGCTTTCATGTGGTCCGGGAGTTCGCGCGCGAGGCCTTCATAGACCAGCGCCTTCATGTGGCGGATCGAGAAGGGCGAGGAGGCGAGGTACCGGCGCGCCTCGGCGAGCGCGGTCTCCATCAGCGCCTCCGGGGCGACGACTTCGTTGGCGTAGCCGATCTCCTTCGCTTCCGCCGCTTCGAGGAAGCCGCCGGAGTATAGAAGCCGCAGCGCGCGGGAGTGCCCGATCAGGCGCGGCAGGATCCAGCTGCCGGCGCCGGTATCCGGGACCAGGCCGCGATGCGCAAAGTTCCAGGCGAAGCGCGCGCGGCTGGTCACGATGCGCACATCGCACTGGCTGGAGAACTCCGCGCCCATGCCGACGGCGTAACCATCGATCGCGCCAATCACCGGCTTCGGGCAGGCGACCAGCGGCCACCAGACATCGCCCTCATGCGCCTCGCCGCGCACACCGCGCGTCTCGCCGGGGATGGTCGAGAGGTCCGCGAGGTCCGTGCCCGCGCAGAACGCGCCGCCCGAGCCCGTGACGATCAGCACACGGACCGCGTCGTCTGCGGAGACCTCCCCCACTTTCTCGATGAAGGCGAACAGCATGGCATAGGTCATCGCATTGCGCTTCTCGGCGCGGTCGATGGTCAGGATGGCGATGCCGTCTTCGGTTTTTTCGAGTTTGATGTGATGGGCCGTCATGTTTCTGCTCCTCCCGTCCTTGTTTGCACCCTCTCCGTCGAGGGAGAGGGGCTCTTGTCTCAGTGCACCGACCCTTTGGTCTCCGCCTTCTTCCGTGTCTGGATATTCAGCAGTTCCACGCCGAGCGAGAAGGCGATCGCGAAGTAGAGATAGCCGCGCGGAATGTGGAAGCCGAGGCCGTCGGCGACCAGCGCCACGCCGACCAGCAGGATGAAGGCCAGTGCCAGCATCTTGGTTGTCGGGTGCTCCGCGATGAACTTCGAGAGCGGATCAGCGGCGACCGCCATGACCAGCGTGGACAGCACCACGGCCGCCACCATGACGGCGAGGATATCGGTCATGCCGATCGCGGTGATCACCGAGTCCAGCGAGAACACGATGTTAATGACGAACAGCTGGATGATGACGCTCGTGAAGGTGGACTTGGCAGAGGACTCTTCGTGATGAGTCCCCTCGACCGAGGCGTGGATCTCCTGCGTGCCCTTCCAGAGCAGGAAGAGGCCGCCGGCGAACAGGATCAGGTCCTTGATCGTGATGTCCTCGATATGATGCGCGGCCTCCACGTCCCCGCCCGCGAAGAACATCGCGAGGCCATGCGGCAGCGTGAACAGCGCCTCCTTGTCGAGCCCGATGATGACAAAGATCAGCGACAGCATGATGATGCGCAGGATCATGGCGCCCCAGATGCCGATCCGGCTCGCGCGTTTCTGCTCCTCGCCCTGCAGCTTGCCGGTGGCGATCGAGATGAACAGCAGGTTGTCGATGCCGAGCACGACCTCGAGGAAAGTCAGCGTCGCGAGCGACCCCCAGAAGGCGGGAGATGCGAGAAGTTCGGCCATGGGAGTCGCCTTTGTATTTCGGGTTGCCGGGGCGAGTGAACCTTGCGCCGAGGGTTTCCGCAAGGCTTTCCGCACGGGAGCGGCTTGCCGCCATGCCCGCCGTGTCGCAGCTTCCGGCAAACAGGGAGACAGCCGCATGCCCGAATTCCGCACCCTAGACGCCGGCGCCGCGCAGATCCGCGTGGCCCTCGAAGGCACCGGCCCGCTGGTGCTGATGGTCCACGGCTTTCCGGAGAGCTGGTATTCCTGGCGCCACCAGATCGGCCCCATCGCCGCCGCCGGCTTCACGGCCGCCGCGATGGATGTGCGCGGTTATGGCGGCTCGTCCCGCCTGCCGGAGGTGGCGGACTACCGGATGGAAGCGCTGATCGGCGACATCCTCGGCGTTGGCGACACTCTCTCGCCCGGCCAGCCCTTCACCCTGATCGGCCACGACTGGGGCGCGCCGCAAGTCTGGAACACCACCCTCCTCCATCCGGACCGGATCGCCGCCGTGGCCGCCCTGTCCGTGCCCTTCTTCGGCGCGCCGGAATTTTCCTTCGACGACGTGATCAAACGCGTCTTCGATGAGCGCGACCGGTTCTTCTACCAATCCTACTTCCGCGACCCCGGCCGCGCGGAGGCGGCGCTTGAAGCCGACCTCACCGGATTCCTGAAGGGCTTCTACTATTCCATCTCCGGGGATGCGCAGGCGGGCGACTGGAAACTCGGCCTGCCCTCGAGCGCGACGCTGATGGACAGCCTGACAGTGCCCGCCGTCATGCCCGGATGGATGACCGGCGCGGACCTTGCGTTCTACGAATCCGAATTCCGCCGCTCCGGCCTGTTCGGCCCGATCAGCCGGTACCGCAACCACACGCGCGACTTTGAATTCCTCTCGCCGTTCAGAGGCCGGGTCATCACCCAGTCCGCCTGCTTCATCGCCGGCGACAAGGACCCCGCCTTCAACGGCTTCGGTCTGGTGGACGACCCCATCGCCAAGATGCGCCCGGCCGTGCCGAACCTCGAAACGGCCGTGGTGCTGCCCGGCTGCGGCCACTGGACCCAGCAGGAACGACCCGGCGAGGTCAACGCCGCGCTCATCCCCTGGCTCGAGAGCCTGAAAGGGCGGGTCGTTTGACCCCATCAATTCCGGCTATCAATTTCCGGCGCGGATGATTAGCTGGGGACTTTCCGCAGGAGACTTTTATCATGATCCGCACCCTCACCCTCGCCGCCCTTCTCGCGGCCGCCCCGCTGGCGGCGCTGGCTGACGAAGTCTGGTCCCTGCCGAGCGGCAACCAGATCGTGTATGAGCGCGACGCCGGCGCAACGGCCATCCTCAGCTACAAACCGGAAGTGGGCCTCGAGGCGGGCTATATCTTCGTGCCGGGCCTGGGCGGGCAATATGAAGACCGCGGCGCGTACCAGGGCTACTGGGTTGAGGCGGCCGACACCGGCCCGGCCTGCGCCGCCAGCCTCGTCGATGCCGAAGGCAAGGCCTGGCAACGCTGGGGCATCGCCGAAGTGAAGTTCCAGAATCCGGGCTTCCCGTCCAAGATCACGCTGAAACGCGGCACCTGCTTTGGCCCCGCCAAACAGAAGATCACCGCCAAGCCGGTTGTCGGCACCGGGATCCAATAGTCCGTAGGCGGATTAACACACAATACCCGCACTTCAAGTTGCGTCACCCTCGATGGCCAACGGCCATCTGAGGGTGACGCAGCTCAGGATCTGAACTCAAGACCCTACCGTGTCTGCCCGCCGTCCACGGCAATGACCGCGCCGTTGATGAAACTCGCGCGCTCCGACAGCAGGAACGCCGCCGTATCGCCGATCTCCTGCGGCGTGCCGAACCGCTTCATCGGCACTTCCCGCCGGATCCAGCGCCACCAGTTCTCGGCGCGCGGACCTGTGGACTGCTTCTCCCAATTGTTGCCGGGGAAGATGATGTTGCCGGGTGCGATTGTATTGACACGGACTTTCGTCTCCGCCGCAAAGCGCGCCACGCTGGTCGAGAGGTGGTTCACCGCCGCTTTGGTTGCGCCATAGTCCAGCGGCGTGCCCAGCGCGCCGAGCCCCGCAATCGAGCTGATGAAGAGGAAGCTTCCGCCGCCATTCTTCGCCATGCGCGGTATGGCGCCGCGTGCGAGCCGGAAGGCCGAGTTGAGGTTCTGGTCGAGCCCCGCCTGCCACTCATCGTCCGACACCTGAAGACCCAGCGGCGAGGGAGACAGCCCGACATTCGCGACCGCGCCGGTGATCGCTCCGAACTCGGCCTCGCATTTCGCCAATGCCTCCTCGATCGGCGCGGTCTGGGTCAGGTCGCCCGCAAAGCTCCAGACCTTGTCCTTGCCGAAGCGCTTCGCAAACTCCGCCTTGGTCTCCTCGAGCGCCTCCGCCCCGCGCGCCGTCAGCGCCACTTTCGCGCCCTCGCCCAGCAGGCTCTCGGCGATGCCATGGCCAATGCCCCGGCTCGCGCCCGCAATGAAGATCACCTTGTCCTTCAGCCCGAAATCCATGTCCGTCTCCTCCGTTTTTTCCATGCTGGCGCTGCCCGCGCGGAAAGGCCAGACATCACGTTGCGCGAAGGCGCTCGCAGCGAGACGCAGCCGTCACAAAAGCATGCCATGAGAGGCGTCCTGCCGGAGACCTGATGATGCGCCATGTCCTGATCGCTGCCTGCCTGGGCCTGCTGGCCGCCTGCGCCACGCCGCTCGCCGTGCCCGCCCCGGAGCCGGCGATCGTGATTGCCCATCGCGGCGCCAGCGGTGAGCGGCCCGAACACACGCTGGAGGCTTACCGCCTCGCGATTGCCCAGGGCGCCGACTTCATTGAGCCGGACCTCGTGATGAGCTCGGACGGCGTGCTGATGGCCCGGCATGATCCGTGGTTGTCAGACTCGACCGACATCGCCGCACGGCCGGAGTTCGCGGGCCGCCAGCGGACAGTGACCGGGCCGGAAGGCGAAACGCTGACGGACTGGTGGGCCTTCGATTTCACGGCCGCCGAACTGAAAACGCTGCGCGCAAAGCAGGTCCGCGATGGCCGGTCAAAGGCCTATGACGGACTCTACGAGATCCCCACATTCGCCGAGATCATCGCCCTGGCGAAGCGCGAAGGCGCGGCGCGTGGGCGCGTGGCTGGCCTCTATCCCGAAACGAAATGGCCGGCCGAACACGCGGCGGCGGGTCTCGACATGGCAGGGGCGCTGGTGGACGCCTTGACCTCGGCCGGTCTCGACGGGCCGGACGCGCCCGTCTTCATACAGAGTTTCGAACCCGAAATCCTGAAGACCCTCAGTGAACGGATTGAAACGCCGCTTGTCCAGCTCGTCTATCCGGAGGGCTGGCAACCCGGCGCGCCGGCGAATATCCCTCTGGCCGAGATTGCAACCTATGCCGAGGGCGCCGGGCCCCACAAATCCTTGCTGATCGACCCCGAGACCGGCGCGCCGACGGGGTATGCCGCAGAGGCCCGGGCGCTCGGCCTGGCCGTCCACACCTGGACCTTCCGGGACGATGACAAGCCCGCCTGGGCCGCGACGCCCGAGGATGAGATCCGCGCCGCCCTCGCCGCCGGGGCCACCGGCATCTTCACGGATTTTCCGGCGACCGGCGTGCGGGCCACCGAAAGACCCTAGCTTCGTCCGGCCGCCGGATCGTCGTCCGGAATCTCGAACACCTGCCGCACGCTCCAGGCCGCGACATCGTCATAAGTCTCGGCACGTGCCGGGACGTTCATGGCCACCAGGCGGTTGAAGCGAACCGGCGCAGCCAACAGATGTGAGATCTGCCGATCCGGCGCCGTGCCCGCAGGCGGTGGCCCGTAACAGAGGCTGATATGCGGATCAAATGGCCTGCCGGCCGCGAAGCCCGGGAACCCCTCCATGATCCGCCGCGCCGCGAGCAAGCCTGGCGTGGCCTCAAAGCGCACAAACAGCGACATCGTGAACGTGCCAGCCGTATCGATACCCGAGGGTCTGAGCTGTAACCCCGCAAGCGCGTTGAGCACGCCGCCCAGGTCATCCGCCGCCTCCGCCAGGGTAGCGAGTGTCAGGTGCGGCGCGAAGACCGGCGCGCCTTGCGCGGCGGCGAGCTCGCAGATCACCGCCTCAAAGGCCGCGGCATCCTCCGCACACGGCACACACCAGTAACTCACCGCCATGGACCCGCCGCCTGCTCCGGAATGCGCTGCATCCTGCATGTGTCGCCCGGCCGGGCTTGACTGGCAAGACGCACCGCGTTCCGGCGGCTAGTCCGGCAGGGGCGCAAGGTCCGGCGCCAACCACGCGCGCCGTGCCTCGGGCGAGAACAGCCTTGCCTTCGTCCAGTGCGCGAAGATCCAGTCAGACCGCCCGCAGGGCCCCGCCATCATGTCCGCGAGCACGGCGGTCAGCGGCGCGCCTTCGGCCGCCGCCAGCGCCCGCGCGGCGACTTTGAGCGAGGCCTGCGTGATCGTCTCGTGATAGCCTTCCGTCTCCGTATTCCGTCCGCCTACGGATTCGTTATAGCGCCGGATCAGCCTAGGCATTTCGTCATAGGCTGCCTCGCCGCGTATGCGCAGCAGCCAGAGCGCTGCCGCAAAATGCGCCGCGTGCGTCCAGCGGTCCTTGGGCAACCGGCACGCCATCATGTCGCGCGCGAGCGCTTCGATCTCGTCATCCGTCTCAAAACTCATGTCAGTCTCCTTGGTTTTGAGAGACGGGGGCGAAAACAGAAACCCCGCCTCTCGGGCGGGGTTTGGTGTCTGCTCAGCGCGGGAACCTTGTCAGGTTCGGGGCCAGCCACACACAAACGCGCGCGCCGCTTTGCGGTGCGTCGATTGGGTCTGCTGGCTGATCTTCCGCGTGAACATGCGCGCTGCATAACGCCGCCGTTCGGCGGCGTCAATTTCCCCCGCGCGGGTCCGGCTACAGAAACGCAATGCGCTCGCGTTGCTCGGGATCCGGATACGGGCGGTAGAGCCCGACTTCCATCGACCCGATCAGGCTGTGCATGAATTCGTAGCGACGGGTATGCTCGTCATCCATCTTCGACAGGAGGCTGAAGGCCTTTTCCAGCTCGCTCATGCTCTCGACTTCGATTTCAATTAGAAAGTCGGTGTGCTGACCAGAGGCGAGGCCAAACTTGCGGCGAAGCAGGCGCCAGTCGCTGATGATCTTCTCGGATTTCAGGTGTCCGAGCCAGGCATCGGCGGCCGCCGCAAACTGAAGCGCGCGGTCTCCGCTCTTGAGCTCAACCATGCAATGATAAAGGTTCATAAGGATCGTCCTGCGGCTTGTTTCGGCCGGACAATGATCTCAAACCGGGGTTTAGAAATCATTAGGTCCGGCTGTCCAGTTTCGCCGGTTCCGGTCAGAATCGCGCAAGCGGGCACGCTGACAGCCCAGAACGGCGTCGCACGCCGGCCGAATGTCCCACGTCGGCATTGACGGGATGGCCGGTTCGCCGAAAAGTCAGCCTTCGGAGATCCGCCCGCATGACCGAACCGATCGAACGCACCGTCAGAGCCCTTCTCGCGGAACTCGTGCCGAGTTCGCCGAGTGCAGCGCCCGGCCAGAACATGCTCGCGCCCAATGCAAGATGCGATGCCGGCGAGACGCCGCTTTGGCGCGCGCACAAGGGCCCGGCAACCTTGTTCGTACACGGCTGGAACGATACGCACAGGATCTGGCGCCAGTTCGCGCAGGACTTCATCGTCAACTCTCGGCCTGTCCTGCTGATGGACTTGCCCGGCCACGGCGCGTCAAAGTCTGCCGCGTTCGGCGGTGAGGCTGCGGGCCAATCGGTCTACACCGTGTGCAAAGCCGAAGCGCCGATCGATGCGATCATCGCGCATTCGTTCGGGTGTGTGGCCACAGCGAATGCGCTGAAACGCGGCGCCAAGGCCGATTACATCATCCTCATCGCGCCGCCCGTCCTCGGCTGGGCCGAAAGCAAGCGGCGGACCGGCGTGGATCCCGCCGCGCTTGAACGCGTGCTGGAAATCGTGGCCGCGGCGGGCGGCGGCGAGATCGGGCCGTTCGACTTCGAAGCCGCCCTGTCAGATTTTGGCGGCAAACTGCTGTTCATCGGCTCGGATGCTGACACCGTTTGCCCGCTGGATGACATCGCAGCGGTTGCCGCCAAACTGGCAGGCGCGGAAGTTTGCGGCGTTTCCGGGCTGGATCACCGCGAGCTTTGCCTCGATCGCATCGTGCTGGCGAACATCCTGGCATTTCTGGGCTATGACTGAAGTCGCGCTGAGCCAGATCGTCGATACCTGGCCATTGTCTCCGACTCCCGCTTAATCCATCGCGCAAGCCCAAAACCCGAAAGACGACACCCCATGTCCGCTGAGAGTTTCACCGCCCCAATCGCCGCGAGCCACCTTGCGTTCCAAGGCATGGCGCTGCGCGTCACGACCGTTTTCCGGCGTGAGGAAGACGGTTGGAAACGCGTGCTGCGCCATGCGGACAGAATTGTTCCAACCGCTGGCTGACATGACGCCATCCCCCCTCACCTGCGGCGTTGATGAAGCCGGGCGCGGACCCTGGGCCGGACCGGTGACCGCCGCTGCCGTGATCCTTGATCCCGCCCGCCCCATCACCGGCCTCACCGATTCCAAGAAGCTCTCCGAAGCCGCCCGCGACCGGCTCGCGCCGGAAATCCGCGGGCGCGCCCTCGCCTGGGCGATCGCCGAAGCGAGCCCCGAGGAGATCGACCGGCTCAACATCCGCGAGGCGACCTTCCTCGCCATGACTCGCGCCATCGCCGCGCTCGCCCGCACGCCCGCGCACATCCTGATCGACGGCAACGCCCTGCCGAAAAACCTGCCCGCACCGGCCCGCGCCATCATCAAGGGCGACCTGACCGAGCCCGCCATCTCCGCCGCCTCCATCCTCGCGAAAACCCACCGTGACGCGCAGATGAAGGCCTTCTGCGCGGCCCATCCCGACTATGGCTTCAGCCAGCACAAGGGCTACGGCACCGCAGCCCATGCCGAGGCCCTCGCCCGCCTCGGGCCGTGCGCCATCCACCGGCGCAGCTTTGCACCTGTTCGCCTCGCCATCGAGACAACCGCAAGAGCCTGAAGTTTTGTCACCCAGGCGAAAGCCGGGGCCCAGAGGACGCTTGCGCCGCTTTACGCTGCTGGGTCCCGGCTTTCGCCGGGATGACACGAGCGGAAAGGAGATAGGACATTGATCGGCGTTTTTGCGGGGGGCTCGCCCTCGCCTGAAGCCGACGCAGCGTCAGGGTTTGCCAACTCGCGGATTGAGGCGCAAAATTGAACATGGAGGACTACGCCCATGACTTACGATCTCGTCATCGTCGGCGGCGGCATTGGCGGCAGCGCGCTGGCCGCTGTCATGGCCCGCGCCGGCCGGAAGGTGCTGCTGCTGGAAAAATCCGAACACTACGAGGACCGCGTGCGCGGCGAATGGATCGCGCCCTGGGGCGTTACCGAAACGAAGCGCCTCGGCCTCTACGCCCTGCTGATGTCGGCCGGCGGCCACCACATCACCGACCACGTCACCTATGACGAAAGCCTCGCCCCCGCAGACTGCGAAGCCGCCCCGCTGCCCCTCGGCATCTTCGCCGCCGATGTGCCCGGCCCCCTCTGCCTCGGCCATCCGCGGCATTGCCAGACGCTGTATGACGCCGCGCTCGCGGAAGGCGCCACCTGCCTGCGCCCGGTGATCGTCGATGCCATCACGCTCGGCGCAAACCCGTCCGTGACGTATACGCACAATGGCGCGCAACACACCGCGCATGCGCCCCTGATCGTCGGCGCCGAGGGCCGCCAGTCCGAAGTGCGCGCTGCCGCCGGCATTCCGCTGCATCAGGACAAACCGCACCACTGGTTCGCGGGCCTGCTGGTCGAGAATGTCAAAGGCTGGAACCCGACCCGCCAGGCCATCGGCACCGAAGACAATTTCGGCTTCCTCGCCTTCCCGCAAGGGGGTGACCGCGTGCGCGTCTATGGCGGATATGCCCTTGAGGAAAAAGGCCGTTTCAACGGCGAAGACGGCGCCCGCCGCTTCCTCGAAGCCTTCCGCATGTCCTGCGCGCCGGACAATGCCGCCCTCGCGGCCGGCACGCCCGCGGGGCCCCTGTTCTCGTATTTCAACAATGACAGCTGGACCGATGAACCCTTCGCGCAAGGCTGCGTCCTCATCGGCGACGCGGCCGGCTGGAATGATCCGATCAATGGCCTCGGCCTCTCGATCACCTACCGCGACGTGCGCATGGTCTCCGACATCCTGATGGAAACGCCCGCAGGCGTCGCACCCAACTTCGCTCCGTATGCAGAGGAGCGCGCCGAACGCATGCGCCGCCTGCGCTTTGCCGGCCGTCTGCAGGCCACGCTCGACATGGAGTTCGGCGAGGCCGCCCGTGAGCGCCGCCGCAGCTACCATGAACGCAAAGCTGCCGACCCGACGCTCGGCCTGCACGGCATCGCGATCATGGCCGGCCCGGAGAATGCCCCGCCCGAAATCTTCACCGAAGCCCACCGCGCCCGCGTGCTCGGACTTGAACTCGCATGAGCGTCGACATCGACACCTTCAACGCCGCCTGGCTCGCCGCCTGGAGCGCCAAGGACGTGGACAAGCTCCTCGGCTTCTATTCGGCTGACACGGTCTACAAGGACTCGCAGACCGCCGCCGGCCTCACCGGCCATGGCCAGCTGCGCCCCTATCTCGAAGGCCTGTTCGCTTCGACCCCGAAGATGATCTACAAGGCCGACGAAACCTGGCCGATCCCTGGCGGCTTCTGCGGCCGGTGGTACTGCGCCATCGGCGAAGGTGGCAAGGACGGCGCCATGCGCGGCTTCGACCTTTGCCTCGTCCGGGACGGCAAGATCACGCTCAACGAAGTCTATGTCCACATGATGCCCGCCTGAACACCGCGCCCGCGTGGCAGTTAATGCGCCATTAACCGGAAATTGCTGAATCTCGGCACGCGCTGCAACAGTGCACGCGCAATCGGTGGGTTCATGTTCCTCTTTCAATGGTTCCTTTTCGGCTGGCATGTCTGGCGCGGCGAAACCGGCCAGCGCTACCGTTTCAAGATCACGCTCACCCGCAAGGCCATTCCCGAAGGCAGCGGCATCTACATCTTCGTGCGCCGCCGGTTCGGTTTCTTCCTGCAGCCGCTCTATATCGGCAAGGCGACGAGCCTGCGCTCGCGCCTCTATGGCCATGAGCGGTGGTGGGAAGCCTGGTGGAAGCGCGGCGCCACCGAACGCCACATCCTGGTGGTGCGCACCGCCTCCGACCGCGCCCTGATCGAGGAAGACCTGATCCGCCGCTATCAGCCGCGCATGAACGACATGCTCGTCCCGCGCGGCGAGTTCGACCTGCCGTCGAACGCGAAGTTGCGCGCCGAGTGGCGGTTCCGGCAATGGTGGAAAAACCTTTTTCGCCTTTCAGGCGAGCGTGGCCGGAATCACGCAGCCTGACCAGAATCGGCTTCACAAACCCGTCATCCTCTTGAGAAAAATCCGTCGCGGATGTTGTTCGGCAATCAGCGCTGAAGGCGCTTTTTTCGATTCCCGGAGACACATCCATGAAAGCTACACGCACCTGGCAGTACGCCATGGCATCCTGCTGCGTCCTTGCCCTGCTCGTCCCGTCCGCACTCGCACAGGAAGCGGCGCCCGAAGCGGTCGCGCTCCGGCTTGATCCGGTCACCGTGACCGCCACCAAACGCGAAGAGGACATCAAGGATGTCCCCGTCTCGATCACGTCGCTCGACGCCGGCGACCTCGGCGCCTTCAGCCAGGCCGGCGAAGACATCCAGTTCCTCACCGCCCGCGTGCCGAGCCTGATCATCGAAACCTCCTACGGCCGCATCTTCCCGCGCCCTTACATCCGCGGTCTCGGCAACACGGATTTCGACTTCAACGCCTCCCAGCCCGTCTCCTTCATCTATGACGAGATCGTCTACGAGAACCCGGTTCTGAAAGGCTTCCCCGTCTTCGACACCGAGCGCGTCGAAGTCCTGCGCGGCCCGCAAGGGACGCTGTTCGGCCGCAACACGCCGGCCGGCGCGCTGAAATTCGAAAGCGTCAAACCGGGCGACGAGCTCGATGCCTATGCCCGCGCCGCCTACGGCACGTTCGGCACGACCAATGTCGAAGCCGCTGTCGGCGGCCCGGTCAGCGACAAGGTCTCGCTGCGCCTCTCCGGCGTCTTCCAGCGCCGTGACGACTATATCGAAACCGCCCTGCCCACCGGCGGCGCCGATGCCGGCGGCTACGAAGACTTCGCCTGGCGCGCCCAGGCCAAGGTCGACGTCACCGAAAACCTCACCTGGCTCGGCAACCTCCATGGCCGCACGCTCGATGGCGGCCAGGTCAGCTTCCAGGCCAACGCCTTCCAGCAGGGCTCGGCCGGCCCGCGCCCGGGCTTTGACCGCGAGAAGAACTTCGCCGACGCCCAGGTCGATTCGACCCTCGAAACCGACGCCCTTGGCTTCACCTCGCGTGCCGACTGGGAACTCTCGGCTGCCACGCTGACCTACCTGTTCGGCTATGAAACCGTCGAGACCTTCTCGCGCGGCGATGTGGACGGCGGCGCTGGCGCAGCCTTCCTGCCGACCGGCTCGACCCCCGGCCTCATCCCGTTCCCGGCCGAGTCCGCTGACGGGATTGACGACCACCAGCAGATCACCCACGAACTGCGCCTGTCGAACGGCGAAGAAGCCACCCTGCGCTGGACCGCCGGCCTGTACGCCTTCAACGAAGAGATCGACATCTCCTCGCGCAGCTATGACACGCTCGCTGGCGGCGCCGAGAACGGCACGGCCTTCCAGACCCAGGAAACCGATTCGATCGCCGTCTTCGGCAGCGTCGCCTATGACCTGACGGACCGCCTGATCGGCCAAGTCGGCCTGCGCTACACGGACGAGTCGAAAGACCTGACCGCCCGCCGCACGCTCTCGCCCTTCGGCGCACCGAACATCAGCCCGCCGACCGTTAGCGTCGGCGACGAGCAGCTCTCCTGGGATGGCTCGCTCACCTATGTCGTGGACGACAACACCAACGTGTACGGCCGCATCGCCCGGGGCTTCCGCGCCCCGTCGATCCAAGGCCGCCTCGTCTTCGGCGACGTGATCACGACCGCCGATTCCGAAATCCTCGACAGCTACGAAGCCGGCGTCAAGACGACGATGCTGGACGGCCGCCTCGACGCCAACGTCGCGGTCTATGCCTACACGGTGGAAGACCTCCAGCTGACCGCCATCGGCGGCGCCGGCAACTTCAACCAGCTGCTGAACGCCGAGGAAGGCAAAGGCTACGGCTTCGAAGCCGATATCCGCGCCCTGCTCAGCGAGAATCTCGCCTTCAGCGCCGGCCTGTCCTACAACAATACCGAGATCGACGATGCGGGCCTCACTTCCGGCATCTGCGGCTCGCCCTGCACCGTGCGCGACCCGATCGACCCGGTCAGCGGCGGCGCCGTGATCGACGGCAATCCCTTCCCGCAAGCGCCGGAATGGATCGGCAACTTTGCGTTCGACTACACGCGCGACTGGCGCGGCGGCGAGATCTTCGCCTCCACCGACTGGTCCTACCGGTCTGACTCGAACATCTTCCTTTACGAAGCGACCGAGTTCACGGCAGAAGGCCGCTGGGAAGGCGGCGCCGCCATCGGCTACCGCAAGGGTCCCTGGTCCGGCAAAGCCTTTGTCCGTAACCTGACCGACGAAATCGGTACGGTCTCGGCCATCGACTTCAACAACCTGACCGGCATCTTCAACCAGCCCCGCATCTACGGCATCGAACTCGGCTGGGCACTGTAAGCCGCGACGACCCGTCCCCTCCCCGCACGAAGTGTGGGGAGGGTTAGGGTGGGGCCACTTACGCCTACGAAATCCGCGCGCAAAAAAACAAAATACAGCGCTGAATCAACGCCTTGCAGAATAGTTGGCGAAAACTTGCGCAACACGTCCGCGCGCCGAGTTATACTGCTCCGCATGCCGACGATGTCCGCCCTCCGCAGCAGCCCCCACTTCGCGCCCCTGTTCGCGCATGTGTACGTGCTCTGCTGGCCGATCCTCGTCTGGCAACTCAACCGTTTCTACAGCTGGACCATCCGCGAAGGCATCCATAACGCCCTTTACAGCGTC
>JAIXRO010000171.1 GCA_027485145.1 Hyphomonadaceae bacterium
GGCTCACACCTTGCCCCGTCTCTCTCAATTTCTTGAAGCGGCTCTCGAAAAAGCGCTCTCGCTCGCCTCCGAACGCGATCACGAGTACGCAACACTGGAGCACCTGCTGCTGGCCCTCACCGAGGACGAGCACGCGCGCGACGTGATGGGCGCCTGCAAGGTCAATATCGACGAGCTGCGCACGGATCTGACGCGCTATATCGACGAAGAGCTGTCGAGCCTGATCGTCGATGGCAGCGATGGCCGGGTTCAGCCGACGGCCGCTTTCCAGCGGGTCGTTCAGCGCGCGATCCTGCATGTCGAAAGCTCCGGCCGCGAGGAAGTGACAGGCGCCAACGTGCTGGTGTCGATCTTCTCCGAGCGCGAAAGCCATGCAGCCTATTTCCTGCAAGAACAGGACATGACGCGCTATGATGCGGTCAATTACATCTCCCACGGAGTGGCCAAACAACCCGGAATGTCGCGCCCGACCACACCGCGCGGCGCAGACTCGACTGAGGAAGAGCCCGTGAAGCAGGGCCATGAAGCGCTCGACACCTATTGCGTGAATCTCAATGCCCGCGCGCGGGCCGGCAAGATCGATCCCCTGATCGGCCGGGACATGGAAGTGAACCGGTGCATCGAGGTTCTCTGCCGCCGAAACAAGAACAACCCGATCCTCGTGGGCGACCCCGGCGTGGGCAAGACGGCGATTGCCGAAGGTCTCGCCAAGCGCATCGTCGATGGCGAAGCGCCGGAAATCCTGGATGATGCGATCATCTGGTCGCTCGACATGGGCGCGCTGCTCGCCGGCACGCGCTATCGCGGTGACTTCGAAGAGCGCCTGAAGTCAGTGATGAAGGAACTCGAACAACAGGAAAAAGCGATCCTGTTCATCGACGAGATTCACACGATCATCGGCGCGGGCGCGACCAGTGGCGGCGCGATGGATGCGTCGAACCTGCTGAAACCGGCGTTGCAGTCCGGCGGCCTGCGCTGCATGGGCTCCACCACCTTTAAGGAATACAAGCAGCACTTCGAGAAGGACCGCGCGCTGAGCCGCCGGTTCCGCAAGATCGACGTGGTCGAGCCGACGGTGCCCGATACGATCAAGATCCTGACGGGCCTCAAAACAAAGTTCGAGGATTTCCACGGCCTCAAATACACCAACGATGCGATCAAGGCGGCCGTTGAGCTGTCGGATCGGTACATCACGGACCGCAAACTGCCGGACAAGGCCATCGACGTGATCGACGAGGCCGGAGCCGCGCAATGGCTGCTGCCCGCGCCGAAGCGCAAGAAGCAGGTCGGTATCCGCGACATCGAGGCAGTCGTCGCCAAGATCGCGCGCATTCCGCCCAAACAGGTCACGTCCGATGACGCAGCCTCGCTGAAATCGCTGGAAAGCGATCTGAAGCGTGTCGTGTTCGGTCAGGACGAAGCCATCGTCGCCCTGTCGGCCACGATCAAGCTCGCCCGTGCGGGTCTGCGCGAACCGAACAAGCCGATCGGTTCCTACCTGTTCACCGGCCCCACCGGCGTCGGCAAGACGGAAGTCGCCAAGCAGCTCGCGTCCATCATGGGCGTCGAAATGCTGCGTTTCGACATGTCGGAATACATGGAACGCCACACCGTCAGCCGTCTGATTGGCGCGCCTCCGGGCTATGTCGGTTATGATGAAGGCGGCCTGCTGACGGACGGCGTGGACCAGCATCCGCACTGCGTGCTGCTGCTCGACGAGATCGAGAAGGCTCACCCGGACCTGTTCAACATCCTGCTTCAGGTCATGGACAATGGCGCGCTGACGGATGCCAACGGCCGCAAGGTCGATTTCCGGAACGTGATCCTGATCATGACCACCAACGCCGGTGCATCGGACGCGGCGAAGAACTCCATCGGTTTCGGCCGCGGCAAGAAGGACGAGGAATCGGGCGAGGCGTTGAAGCGCCTGTTCACGCCGGAATTCCGCAACCGTCTCGATGCAACGATTGCCTTCGGCGGTCTCACGCCCGAGATCATCGACCGCGTGGTCGAGAAGTTCATCCTGCAGCTGGAAGTTCAGCTGGAAGACCGCAACGTCTCGATCGAAGTGTCGAAAGCGGCGCGCGACTGGCTGGCCAAGCGCGGTTTCGATCCGGACATGGGCGCCCGCCCGCTGTCGCGGACGATCCAGGAATACGTCAAGAAGCCGATGGCCGAGGAACTTCTGTTCGGCAAGCTGATGAAGGGCGGTATCGTCAAGATCGGCATGGACGAGAAGAAGGACGAGCTGACCTTCAAATACGTGGCCGAGCCGGCGAAGAAGAAGAAAGCCACCAAGGACGCCACAGAAGAACCGGCGGCTTAACGGCCCCGGACAACTCCCACCCGGAAGGGCTGCCCATGCGGCAGCCCTTTTGCGTTTGGCGGACGGCGCCTATGGTTTGCGCAAGAAACAAACCGGGAGGGAACATCATGGCAGTTCACGGCAAGTGCGATCCGAAATTCGCGAAGGTGAAGGAAGAGCTCGAGCGCAATCTGGCTGAGCGCGGCGAAGTGGGCGCGAGTGTCTGCCTCTCGGTCAATGGTGAGACGGCCGTCGATCTCTGGGGCGGGATGGCAAATCCCGAGACGAATGATCCGTGGCAAGAAGACACGATCTCGATCGTCTTCTCCTGCACCAAGGCCGCGGTGGCGCTGTGTGCGCATATCCTGATTGACCGGGGCCAGCTCAACCCGGCTGCGCTTGTGAAGGAGTACTGGCCGGAGTTTGCCAGGAACGGAAAAGAGAAGACCACCGTCCAGATGATGCTGAACCATGAGAGCGCGCTGCCGACGCTGCGCGATCCCGTGAAGCCGGGTGGTTATTCCGACTGGAACTACATGGTGGGCCGGATGGCGGACGAGGAGGCCTTCTGGGAAGTCGGCACACGCAACGGCTATCACATGATCAATTTCGGCTGGACGGTCGGCGAACTGGTGCGCCGGGTGTCGGGCAAGTCGCTCGGCACCTTCTTCCGCGAGGAAGTGGCGGAGAAGACCGGCGCGAAATTCTGGATCGGCCTGCCCGAAAGCGAGACGGTGCACATCGCCCCGATCCGGCAGTATGCGCCGAAGCCGGGTGATCAGCCCTCGGAGTTTGCGATCAAGCTGATGACCGAGCCGGACTCGATCCAGCACAAGAGTTTCATGAACAGCGGGGGCTGGGACTTCAACGATCGCAAGAGCCAGGCCGCGGAAATCGGCGGCGGGGGCGGCCTGTCGAACGCGCGCGGGCAGGTGGCGTTGTACACGGAGCTTGCGACGAATTCGGGCAAGCTCGTCTCCTCCGACCGGCTGGCCGCGATGAGCATGGTGTCCACCGCGACGCAGCGGGATGCCACGCTGCTGATCCCGACGCGCTTTGCCTCCGGCTTCATGAAGTCGATGGACAACCGGGCCGGCGGCTTCGGGCCGGGCACCAGCGCGATCATCGGCGAGAAAGCGTTCGGCCATGTCGGCGCCGGCGGTTCGATCGGCTTTGCCGATCCCGAATGCGGCCTCGCGTTCAGCTACACGATGAACCAGATGGGCAATGGCCTTTTGGTCAACGATCGCGGGCAGAGCCTGATCGATGCCGCGTATACGGCGCTCGGCTACCGCACCAACGCGCCCGGCGCCTGGGTGCGCTGACGCGTCAGCCCTTGGCGAAACGGATTTCGCCGGGGGCAAGGCCTTCGAGCGTCCACTCGCCGACCTGCACGCGGATCAGGCGCAGCGTGGGGTGTCCCACGGCAGCTGTCATGCGGCGCACCTGGCGGTTGCGGCCTTCGGTGATCTGCAGTTCGATCCAGCTGTCCGGCACGGACTTGCGGAATCTGATCGGCGGATCGCGGGGCCAGATGTTGTCCGGATCCGGCAGCGCGCACACCTTGGCTGGACGGGTCATCCCGTCCTTAAGCTCAACCCCGGTGGCCAGCGCGTGCAGCGCGGCTTCGTCAGGGATTCCTTCGACTTGCGCCCAGTAGGTCTTGGCAAGGCTGTGCTTCGGGTCGCTGATGCGCGCCTGCAGCGGGCCGCTGTCGGTGAGCACGACGATGCCTTCTGAATCATAGTCGAGCCGTCCGGCCGGATAGACGTTCGGCACCGGCACGAAATCCTTCAGCGTGCGCTTGCCGCTGCCTTCATCCGTGAACTGAGAGAGCACGTTGAAGGGCTTGTTGAGCAGGATGATCTTCAGTTGACCGCCTCGTGCAGCGTCTTGAGGGTCGAGAGCAGGCTTTCCGCCTCCGACAGGGCGAGGCAGCTCGGTGCGTCGCACAGCGCCTTGTCGGGATCGGTGTGGAACTCGAGGAAGACGCCGTCCGCGCCGGCCGCCACGGCCGATTTCGCGATGATCGCGACGCCGTCGCGGCGTCCGCCCGTCGACGCGCCGCCGGTGCGTGGGTCTGCGCCGGGCAGCTGCACGGCGTGGGTCGCATCAATCGTCACCGGCGCCCCCAGCTTCTTCATCTCGGGGATCGCCAGCATGTCGACGATCAGGTTGTTGTAGCCGAAGCTGACACCGCGTTCGCAAAGGATCACGCCGACGTCGGGCGCCACTTCGGCGATCTTCGACAGGATGTTCTTTGCATCCCACGGCGCCATGAACTGCGCCTTCTTGGCCTGGATCAGCGCGCTGTGTTTCGCAGCCGCCTCGGCGGTCGCGATCACGAGATCAGTCTGGCGCACGAGGAATGCCGGAAGCTGAAGGATGTCGGCGACTTCAGCCACCGGTTCGGCTTGGTGCGGCTCATGCAGGTCGGTCACGATGGGCACACCGAGCTTCGCCTTGACGCTGGCCAGGACCTTCAGGCCCTCGATGCCAGGGCCGCGATAGGACTTGATCGAAGAGCGGTTCGCCTTGTCCCAGCTTGCCTTGAACACGTACGGCAGGCCGAGGCGCGCGCAGATGCGTTTGAGTTCGGTGCCGACTTCCAGCGCAAGGGCTTCGTCCTCCAGCACGTTCAGCCCGGCCATGACAGCGAGCGGTTTGCCGGTGCCGACGGACCAGCCGGAGGCCTTGTGGGTGACGACGCTCATTTTGAACTCCGTGATAGCTGCGGCTGCCATAGCGGAAATCGGCTGAGGCGCAAAAGGCTGGCGAACATATCGCCAGAAACAAAGAAGCCGCCCTGTCGAAGGGCGGCTTCCGTGAGCCCCGTGGGGCCCGTCAGGTCGGGACGCGTTTCGACGTCCAACCCATGTCTCTAGGCGCTGATCAGAGGCTGCTCCAGCCAGACACCATAGGACACAGACCCAACGGCCTCACCTGGTTTCTCACTCGACATGGATCACCTCCTTTCACGCGTGCATGGGCACGAACTTCGTCCTGGACTATCCGGGACAGGATCGAACTAAGCATGATTTGCGCCAATGTGAAGTTAACAACGTGGTGAAAGCTGCGCATTTGGCGCGCTGCGCCCAAAAAATGCCCGGGAGGTCCTTTTGGGACGACCCGGGCAAGAAATGCCTCAATAGGGGTACGAGGCGGTCGAACTGTTAATCTGAGGCGATCGCGCCGACGACGAGACCGATGATGGCCCCGGTGGCGACCGAGGCGAGAATGGCATCGCCCCGGTCATTATCACGGACCCAGTGATAGCCGTGCGGCGGCTCGTAGAGTCCGTAATGGTCGTAATCGTTGATATAGACCGTGCGGCGGGGGGCGTAGCTGTAATAGTGGCCGACATCGTAGCGCGGATAGTATCCGGACGAGTAGTACGGGCCATAGGAATGGCCATACGTGACGGTCACCGAGCTGCGTGGGTAGTAGTAACGCGGCTGGTACACAACCACGTCGCGCCGGCGGTAATCCCGGTAGTCGTGCCGGTCATGCCGGTCGTAACCGCGCCAACGGTCATGATCATCGTACCGGTCACGGCCCCGGCGGCCGCGATGGTCGTCATCCCCGCCGCGCCGTTCCCAGCCGCCGCGGTCGTGGTCCCGGTCCCGGTCAGCCTGGGCGACCGGGGCAAAGATGAAGCCGGCTGCCGTTGCCGCGGCAACGAACCGGGTAATGGTTTTCGTGAACGACATGGGTGTGCAGCCTCTGTTGAACCGTTGGACATGGCGCTGGCGGGCAAACTGGATTAAGCGCGCAAGGGCCATTGTGTTGGGAACAGGTTCGTCCCCACCGTCTGAACTTTGGCTGAACAGGTCCTTCAGGTTTCCCCGATGAGCGAATTTGGCGATTTGCGGATTTCTGACACGCTGACGGTTCCGGCCTGGGAGCTCAGCGAGGCGTTTGTGCGCGCGTCCGGGCCGGGCGGGCAGAATGTGAACAAGGTGTCGAGTGCGGTCCAGCTGACGTGGCAGGTCGCGGCGTCGTCCTTGCCGGCGGCCATCAAGGAACGGTTCCAGAAGCTCTATGGCAGCCGGATCACCGCCGATGGCCGCTTGATCCTCGAAGCGAGCGAACATCGCAGCCAGATCCAGAACCGGCAGGCGGCGCGGGAGCGCCTCGGCGAGATGATCCTGAAAGCCTCGGTTGCGCCGAAGCGCCGGATCAAGACGAAACCGACCGCCGGCAGTGTTCGCCGCCGGATCAAGGAAAAAAAGAAACGCGGCGAAGTGAAATCGCTGCGCGGCAGCGTGACCGGGGAAGACTAGGGCCGATTGCAATCTGACGGAATCAGATCGCCGGCTCTAGGGTCTTGTTTTGTCGCGATGTCTTCTGCTCAACCGGCACCCACTTGAGCGGACAGCGCTCTAGCTTTTCAGTTCGGCTTCGATCGCGGCCTCGATGGCGGCGAAGTCTGCGCCCTCGATGTGCTGGTCGCCGATGAAGAAGCCGGGCGTGCCGCCCACCTGCAAGGCCTGCGCAAGTGCGGTGGATTCGTCGAGCTGTTTCAAAACGGCCGGCGATTTCATGTCGGCGCGCATCTTGGCGACGTTTACGCCGATGGATCGGGCGAGCTCGTCGATCTTCGCTTCGGTCAGATCGTCATTCGATTTCACGCCCATCAGGGCGACGTGCATCTCGACATACTTTCCCTGTTTGCCAGCCGCCAGGGCGGCCTGGGCGGCCGTGGTGCTGATGCCCGAAAACAGAGGCAGCTCCTTGAACACGACGCGCACTTCGCCGTCATACTTCTCCGGCAGCCCGCGCACATCTTCGACGGACGTCTTGCAGAAGCCGCAGCGATAATCGAAGAACTCGACCACCGTCACCTTCGCGTCCGCCGGGCCAATCGCGTAATCCGATTTCTGAGCATAGAGCTTGCTCGCATTCTCGGCGATCGCAGCCTTGGCGGCCTCGGCGCGTGCGACCTTCTCTTTCTCTTGCAAAGCGACGAAGGCCCGCTCGATGATCTCGGGATTCTCGACGATATAGGACTCGATGATCTTCTCGATTTCGGCCTTGCTGGCGTCACCTTGCTGGGCGCAGGCAGGCAGGAGAGCGAGAGCAGTCACGGTGAGCGCCAGGAGCGGCTTGCGGAAAATGGGCGTCATTCGGGGTCGGTCCTGTGGATGAAACTCAAGCAACTATAGGAATGGGAGGCCTTGCGTCCACCCTTCCTCACACAGGCGTTACCTTGGATCTGCAGCAGAAAAGTCCCCGAACGGCATGTTTCGGCTTGTGTGCCCGGTCTGCGCCCCGATCGACAGGCGCGAGGCGCGCCCGTACCGTTCGTAGAACTGGCGGTTGTCCGGATTGTTGGGATCGGTGATCAGCATGATGTCGTCGGCGCGCCGGTAATCGATCGTGCTCTTGTCGAGCGACTGGGTCGCCCGGCGGGCAAAGGCATTGGCGCGAACGATATCGCCGACCCAGTAGGACGATTCCGCGGTCGCCAGCTGGGCCTCGGCCCGGCGATCCTGATGCTCGAGCGTGATGGCGAGCTGAGCCCAGGCGAAGGCGTTGTCCGGCTCCGCGATCAGGGCATCGCGCAGCGCCGTCTCGGCCGCTTTCGTGTCGCCCTCTTCGTTGCGTGCGTTCAGCGAGCGCGCATAGTTGATGAGGAAAAGCGGCTGGCCCGGCATCAGCTCGAGCGAGCGGGCATGTGGGCCCACCGAGTCGGCGGCTCGGCCGCTCTCGAACAGGATCTGGCCCTTGAGTTCGTTGAAGTACGGGTTGTCCGGCTCATCGGCCAGCAGGGACTCGATCTCCCCCAGCGCGATCTGGATGTCGGAGGCGCGGAAGGCCGAGATTGCGCGGGCATAGCGCGCCGGCGCGCTCTTGTCCGAGGCCGGATAATCGCGCCGCACTTTCAAGGGCGTATCGAGAAAGCCGACAAGCTTGGCGCGCATCATCTCATATTGGCGCTGCTCACGCTCTGTAGGCTGAGCATCCATCAGCCCCGTCGCTTCGGCGAGGCCGCGCGTCGTGCGAATACGGTCGGAAGCGAGGGGGTGAGCGCGGAAATAGGGATAGCGCTTCGCATCCGACAGGACTTCCTGATAGCGGAATTTCTCGAAGAACTCGACAATGCCAGCGGGAGATTGCCCGAGCGCAGCGAGATATTTCACCGCGGCGACGTCGGCGGCGGCTTCTTCCGAGCGTGTGTGGACGTAGAAGTTGAGGGCGGCAAACTGGCTCGAGCTGCCGATGAGGGCCGCGCCTGCGCCCGGCTCGCCCGCGGCGATTGCAAGAATGCCGAGGCCGATCGAAACGAGCGCCGGCCGCATGGCAACTGACGCCGCGCGCATCCGCGCCACTGTATGGCCGCAGGCGATGTGGCAGGTTTCGTGGCCGATGACGCCTTTGATCTGCGCGGCGGATTCAGCCTCGATGATCAGGCCGGTATGGATGTGGATCCGCTGACCGTTCGCGACGAATGCGTTCAGCGAGGCGTCATTGATAATGAAGAGCCCCACATCGTCCGGAACGAGACCGGCCACTTCCAGGATCGGATCGGTCCACTCCTTGAGGGTTTCCTCGATCTCCGCGTCCCGGATGAGGCCTTGCGCGGAGGCGCCAAAGGCGACAAAGGCCGAGGCGGCTAGCACAGCGGCGGCGCGGAACAATTTTGCTGCCATCAATCGATACTCCGGATTCACTGGTTTGCAGCCTAGGACCGAAACCCGCCAAAAGCGAGGCTGCGGGGCATCCCTTACTGAATTGTCAGATTTCGCCTGACGCAATCGTGAACGTCAGCGCCGGATCGAGGCGCACACCGGTTTTTACGCCGGGGGCAGGTGCCAGACTGTGTGGCACGAGCGCCACGAGCGTTAGTCCTTGCCCCTCAAGCGTGAGGCGAACCAGAGGTCCGGCGAGACGGCGCTGGGTGACCGTGAGGACAACGGGAGATCCGGGATCGATGAGTATGCCTTCAGGGCGAAATCCGATGGACTCGCCGCCGGGATTGAAAGTTTCGCGCCAGGCGGCAGGCAAACTCTCATGCCTAATCACATTGACGCTTCCAAGCGCCCGGGCCGCCGCCAGGCTCAAAGGCCGGCGATACACCTCCTCAGCCGAGGCGCATTGCAGCAGACGGCCGGACTGCAGGATCGCAATGCGGTCGGCATGGGCCAGCGCCTCAGCCGGATCGTGCGTCACCATAAGCGCTGGAATGCCCGACTCGCGGATGGCGGCGAGGGCCGTGTCGCGCACGGAATCGCTGAGGGCCGGATCCAGGCCAGAGAAAGGTTCATCCATCAGGATCGCGTCCGGCCGGGGAGCCAGCGCGCGCGCGATCGCGACACGCTGTTGCTCGCCGCCGGACAACTCGTGCGGATAGGCGCCTGCGCGTGCGGTCAGGCCAAGCAAGGCGAGCCAACGCCGGGCGCCGGCCTGTGCCTCTTCGCGGGGCAGGTGTTTCAGTCCGAAGGCCACGTTGCGCTCGGCTGTCAGATGCGGGAACAGGGCGAAGTCCTGGAAGATAAGTCCAATGCGCCGGTGCTCCGGCGCAACCGTCCGTCCGGGAACGGACAAGCTACGCGCGCCGAGCCTGATTTCGCCGCCGTCAACGGCCTCAAAACCCGCCAGCAATCGCAGCAGCGTGGATTTGCCCGCGCCGGATCCGCCCAGCAAGGCTGTGATTTCGCCCGGTTCCGCCGGCAGGGTGACATTGTCGACCACCGCGCGCCCGTCATAGCGGCGGGTCACACCCAACGCTTCCAGCTTTCCGCTCATGCGTTGCTTCCCGGTCGCGCGCGCGACATTTGCCAGGACAAGAGAATGACAGGCGCAAGGCCCGCCACCGTGATCAGGAGGGCGGGAAGCGCCGCAGCGGCGAGACGCTCATCGCTCGCATAGGCATGGGCGCGGACGGACAGCGTATCCCAGTTGAACGGGCGCAGCATCAAGGTGGCGGGCAGTTCCTTCAGGGCTTCAACGAACAGAACGAGGGCGGCTGCGGCAGCGCCTGACATGGCGACAGGCAAGTCAACCTCAAGCGTGCGCCGGAGGGGCGAGGCGCCCAGGCTTTGCGCGGCAAGTCCGATGGACGCCGGCGCCCGGGCAAGCGCGGCTGCCATCGGCTCGGTTCCGGCAGCTGTGAAGCGGACCGCATAGACCCAGGCCAGCGCCGCGAGCGCGACCGCGCCCGTCATCGCGAACGGCAGTATACTGATGATCGCGAGGGCGCCGAGTGCCAGCACCGCGCCCGGGATCGCGTATCCGGAGGATGCGGCAAGGCGGGCAAAGGTGGAGAGTGCGCCCCGGCCTCGGATCGAAAGCGCGATGATGAGCGCAAGGATGAAGGCGAAAGCGGCGCCGGCGCCAGCAAGAATGAGGGAGTTCAACAGTGCGTCGGACACGCTTGCGACGCGTGTACCCGCTTCAAGGCTACGCCAGACCAGCCGGCCCACCGGCAGGGCGAATGCCAGCGTAAACAGACCGGTGCACAGAGCAGCGGCGCCCATGGCTGCGGGCCCCTTCAGGCTGACGCGCGAGATCGTCCGCCACCGCACGGAGCTCTGCTGGATTCCGGCGCGGCCGCGCGCCTGACGCTCAACAATCACGAAGGTCAGGATCAAAGCGAGCAGAACGAAGGCGAGACGTGCCGCCGCTGCAGGTTCACCAAAGCTCTTCCAGGCGCGCACGATGCCGTAGGTCAGTGTCGGTACGCCCAGAAATTCAGCGGCGCCGTAGTCCGCCGCAGCTTCCATCATCGCGAGCGCAAGACCTGCGGCGATCGCCGGGCGAGCGGCCGGCAGGGCAACGGACCAGAACGTGCGCGATGCGCTGGCACCAAGGCTCCGCGCCGCTTCCATCGTGCAGACCGACTGCGAGATGAAGGCGGCCCGGGCTGTCAAATACACATAGGGATAGAGCGTGCAGGCCAGAACGAAGGATAATCCGGGCAGGGAACTGATATCCGGGAACCAGTAGTCACGCGCCGACCAGCCGGTGGCATCCCGCAACGCCGATTGCAGCGGTCCGCCGACACCGGCGAGATCACCCCAGGCATAGGCGAGCACATAACCTGGCGCGGCCAGCGGCAAGACCAGAAGCCATTCGAACATGCCCCGTCCGGGAAACCGGAACATCGTGACCAACCAGGCCGCAGGCACCGCCATCAGCAGGCAGAGCATCGCCGTCAGCGCCAGCATCGAGACCGTGCCGGTCAGGTAACTGGTCAGCAGCGTGTCCCGGATATGCGTCCAGGCCGCGCCGCCGCCTTCGGTCAGGCCGGTCATCAGGACCACCGCGACCGGCAAGGCGATGACGAGCCCGGCCACAAGGACCAGTATCTGCCCCAACGCCGGAGACCTGATGGCGGGCGTTTTCAGTTCCATCCGGCGCGGTCGAAGATCGCCTGAGCCTCGGCCTGTCTGGAGCCAAGATCCGTGAGCGGATAATCGCTCTGCTTGAAGGCAGGCAGGAGGTCGAGACCCTCGGGGTTCACAGCGCCCGCGACAATCGGAAACTCCTTGGTTTCAGACGTCAGCAATGCCTGCCCTTCGGGCGTTGTCAGGAACTCGATGAAGCGCACAGCCAGTTCCGGCGACCTGGATGTGGAAGATACCGCCGCGCCCGTGATGTTGATATGCGTGCCGGTCGTGTCCTGATCCGGGAAGGATACGGCCGTCCTGGCGGCGGTGAGGCGTTCTTCCGTCGTGCCGGTTGCAAGGCGCAGCCAGTAATAGTGGTTGACGATCGCCGCGGCGCATTGGCCGGCCGCGACGGCTTCGATCTGAGCCGTGTCGCCGCCTTCGGGCGGGCGGGCGAAGTTGCTGGCAACCCCGGTCGCCCAGGCCTCTGCCGCTTCGCTGCCATTGCGTCCGATCATCTCGCTCAGCAATGACAGGTTATAGATGTTCGTGCTCGACCGCACACAGAGCTCACCCTTCAGGCGTTCCTCGGCGAGGTCGGCGTAGGTGTCGACTTCCTCGGCCGGCAAGAGTTGCGGATCGTACACGATGACCCGGGCCCGCTTGGCGAGACCGAACCAGTGCCCTTCCGCTTCCCGGAGCTGCGCAGGGATGGCGGCTTCGAGGACGTCCGACTTTACCGCCTGCGTGAAGCCCTCAAGCTGAAAGCGGTAGAGCGCACCGGCGTCGGAGGCGATGATGACATCGGCAGGGCTTTCCGCGCCTTCGGCCTTCATCGTTTCGAGCAGCTCCGGGGCGCCTGATTCGCGCACGTTCACCTTGATTCCGGTTTCATCCTCGAATTTCGCGTAGAGCACCTTGTCAGAATCATAGTGCCGCGCGGAATACACGTTGAGCACTTGACCCGCTGCTTCGGAGGCGGTCGCGGCAGCATCTGTGCCTTCAGCAGGTTGCGCGGGCGGTTCCGATTGCCCGCAGGCGGCCAGAATGGCGAGCGAAGCAATCGCGAGAACGATTTTCGACATGGGATATCCTCAGGGTTTTCTGTGCGATCCCAACCACACCTGAGAATGAATCGCAACAAATGGATGTAGCGACTTTTTCGCCACACCTGACAGGAGAACTTGCACGCTTCTTGCACAGAACGCGCAACAGTCAGGCGAACGCGGCTCAAGTACTATATTGCACGTGCGAAATAGTTTCTGCTAAGTAAGTTAGTCTGTTAAGAATTGGTTTACCGGCGAAACGGGGTGGCGCGATGACGGACATAGTTCTGGATGTCAAACTGAGCAGCGCGGAAGAAGATGTCCGTCTGTCGGAAGCTATTGATTCGTTCCTGTCGATCCAGGCCCTGGGCGGCCATGCGGAAGGCTTCGATCTCGACTTGATGGTGCGCACGGTCTTCGGGCCGGGTGGCGAGCGCCTCAAGCAGATCATCTTCCAGCACCACGAACTCGCCAACGCGTTCAGCTCGTTCTGGACCAATTTCCGCGCGATTTCCTGAGTATGACTTGAGCCGTTGAGTGAGACCGGGCAGGGGCTTACACCCTGCCAAAGGCTCTTTTTTCGATGGCACTTTTTGGTTCCCTACCGCGTATCGCAATCATTGGCGCCGGCATCATTGGCTTGAGCGCGGCGTATGAGTTGGCGGTGCGCCGCGGCGCGCGCGTCTCGATTTTTGACACAAGGCCGCCCGGGCGCGGCGCCAGCTGGGCGGCAGCCGGCATGCTCGCGCCGGCTTTCGAGGCGGCGGACGAGCCGGGCCAACACACGCGATTGTTCGAGCTCTGTCTGCACGGCGCTGCCATCTGGCCGGACTTCGCGGAAGACCTTTCGGCCCGGTCCGGGATCGATATCGGCTTCAGCCGCGCGCCTTGTCTGGCCGTTGCGCTGGGGGCCAACGAAGCCATCCGTCTCGGCCGGATATCGGCGCGATTGGGTGGCGCGCGAATCGAACACGCGGCACTGACGCCAGATGAAGTCCTTCGCCGCGAACCGGCGATCAGTCCCGGCGTGCTGAGCGGACTTGAGCTGCCGAGCGATCTGCGCGTCAACAACCGGCAAGTGGTGGATGCCTTGATCGCCGCCCTGCGCACGCACCCCAAGGTGAAGTTCGTATCCGATCGGGCGCCGCTCAGAGCGGTGGGCAGTCAGCTTCGTCTCGAGGGGCATGATATCATTCTGGCAGCAGCGGGATGGGAAACGGCAATCATCAAGGTGGAAGAGCAGGGACAGCTGTTCAGTCTGGTGAACTGGGAAACCGCGCTCGACGATATCGACTGCTATGGCGGTCAGATGCTGTCGGTCGCGGATGGTGCCGGCGCGCCGAAACGGGTGGTGCGTTCGGGTCATGTCTATCTTG
The DNA here is from genome assembly GCA_027485145.1 of Hyphomonadaceae bacterium. Taxonomy (GTDB): domain Bacteria; phylum Pseudomonadota; class Alphaproteobacteria; order Caulobacterales; family Hyphomonadaceae; genus Hyphomonas. Next base: position 14,060 of record JAIXRO010000171.1, read on the forward strand.
TGCCACGAGAGGGCCGGATCGTGATCGGCGCGACGGTCGAGCCAGACCGGGTGATGGATGAGCCGGAGGAAGCGGCGATCGAGGCTCTTCGTCTCGAAGCCATCCGGATCTGCCCTGGCCTTGCGGACGCCCCGGTTCTCGAACGCTGGGCGGGTGTGCGGCCGGGGACGCCGGACCAGGCACCTTTCATCGGAGAGACCTCGACGCCGGGGCTCTTCGTGGCGGCCGGACATTTCCGCAACGGCATCCTTCTGGCGCCGATGACCGCCCGCATCGTCGCGGATCAGATACTTGGAAAAGATGCAGGAGACCTCGCCGGCGCCTTCTCCGTCCGGCGAACCTATGCCGCGACGGCCTGACGCTGGACGCCGGCGAGGGCGCGCCTTAAGTCTCGCTCGCACAAGGAGTATCAGGCCATGCATGTGATCCAGCCGATGACCGAAGATCAGGCCGCCATCCAGAGCGCCGTCGCGAAAACGCTGGAGCCGTTCGATGACGCCTATTGGGCGAAGACGGATGAAACCGGCGAGTGGCCGGAAGAGTTCTGCCAGGCGATGGCAAAGGGCGGGTGGCTCGGCATTGCGTTCCCCGAAGAATATGGTGGCTCGGGGCTGGGCCTGACGGAAGCCTCGTTGATGATGCAGACGGTGACACGCACGGGCGCAGGTTATTCCGGCGCCTCTGCCATCCACCTCAACATCTTCGGACCGAAACCGCTCGAGAAGTTCGGCAACGAAGATCTGAAGCGCGAGAATCTGCCGAAGATCATCTCGGGTCAGGAGAAGATGTGTTTCGCCGTAACCGAGCCGAACTCCGGCCTCGATACGTCAAGCCTTGAGACGAAGGCCGAGCGCACGAACACCGGGTACATCATCCATGGCCGCAAGATATGGACGACAGGTGCTCAGCGTGCGGACAAGATCCTGATCATCGCCCGCACCACGCCGAAGGACCAGTGCGCGAAGCCGCATCTGGGCCTGTCTTTGTTTTATACAGACCTCAACCGCAACAAGATCGAGGCAAATCCGATCCCGAAAATGGGCCGCAAGGCGGTAGAGTGCAACACGCTCTTCATCGACGGGCTCGAAGTGCCGAAGGAGCACCTGATCGGGAACGAAGGCGAAGGCTTCAAATACCTGCTGCAGGGCCTCAATCCCGAGCGCGTGCTGTTCGCCGTCGAGTCCATCGGTCTCGGTTTCTCGGCGCTCGAACGCGCGGCGCGGTATGCCAATGAGCGTGTCGTCTTCGGCCGGCCGATTGGCCAGAATCAGGGCATCCAGCATCCGCTCGCTCGTTCGTGGGCGGAGCTTTCAGCCGCCGAACTGCTCGCCTACAAGGCCGCCGCGCTCTATGATGCCGGGCTCGACTGCGGCGCAGAAGCCAACGCCGCCAAGTATCTGGGCACCGAAGCCGGCTTCACGGCTTGCGAAACGGCTGTGCTGACGCATGGCGGCATGGGTTACGCGAAGGAGTACCATGTTGAGCGGATGATGCGCGAAGCGATGCTCGCCCGTATCGCGCCTGTCAGCCGCGAGATGATCCTCAACTTCATCGCAGAGCGCGTGCTGGGCCTGCCGAAGAGCTACTGATCAGACGACGGACTAAGTCTTGTTGGCGCCCTTCATCAGCTCGAAGAACTCTTCCTTGCTGTTGGTGCGCGGGTAGGGTGTCGCCGGAACGGGAACGCCCAAAAACGCGCAGAGCGGTTCCCAACCGTCCTTGGCCTGATGAATCAGCAGCCGGCTTGCGGGGATTTCAGCTTTGACGGCAGCTTCCTGTGCGTGGAAAGCGGCGATTACGCCGTCCTTGTCCGTGCGTCCGCCAAGACTGCGTTCGATCACGACTTTGGACACCATGGTCAGCCAGGGAACAGCTGGAGGCGGCCAGCTCTCTTTCGCCATCAGGCTTGCGAGAATGGTCTCGGAGAAACTGGCATACCAGCTTTCGGCCGACCGCGTGGAGAGGATGACCTGGGCGTCCGGATAGGTCGCTGCCACCTCGCGCCAGAAGGCGGCGGTCGGCCAGTCTACGGCGGAGTTGTATCCCTTGTAGATGGCGGTCAAGTCGGCTTTGCCGTCAGCTGCGGAACTCCAGAGCGGCACCTGCACGGCACCGTTCTCCAGAACTTCCTTCATGTGGTGGCATGGCCCGAACCCGATTTCCTCAAGTGCCAGCTTGAGCGAGAGCGTGCCGGTGCGTCCGAATCCGGCGCTGAAAACCTTGATTGTCATATGTGTCCCCCCTCGGCGCTTTTGCAGCACCTTGTGAGGCGAAGTCTACAGCAGGTCAGGCGAGCCGCCTACTTCTTCCCGAAGAACTTGATCGCGCCGAACAGGCCCGCCAGCGCGGAGCCAAGTCCGCCGAGCAGCACGAACAGCGGATTGGCCTGATCTGCAAAGGCGATCGCGCGGTTGAGACCGGAGACTTTCACACTTACCGTATCGCGGAATGTGCGCAGCGGCATGGCCGTGTCCGAGTCCATCGCGAAGACTTCGATCACGAGGTCGTGCTCGCCTGCACTGAGAGCCGTCACGGACCAGCGCCAGGTATTTTCGCTCATCGGTGAGATGGCCTGCACGGCCGGCGATGCGGCGACGATGTTGAAGTTCGCGCCGGACAGCCGCACTTCGACCTTTTCGGAAACCTTCGCTTCGCCCTCTTCGATCGTGCCGCGGCCGGGCAAGGCATCGGCGGCGGTCGTGTCACCCGTCGCATCGATCGCAAACGTGACATCAAAGGCGCGCTTGTATTCGGCTGTCCGCGGCGTTTCGTGCGCCACAGGAACGGTTTTCAAACGGTCGGCCAGGGAAGGCTGGGGCAGCGGCGCGGTGGCGACGGCTTCGCTGACTTCCGGCGCGGCGACCGGGCCCGCGAGACCGGGCCCCATCTCGGTCTGGAAGTTGAACGTCATTTCCTCTTCGGTCAGCGGCGCACCGCTCGGAGCGGCGATTTCGGACTCTGCGCTTTCCGGGGCGGCCTCGCGCACCGCACTTTCGGGAACGCCGATCGCTTCGGGCGCAGGCTCGGCCACCGGTTCGGCGGCCGCGACTTCGACGGGCGCTTCAGCAGCGGACGCTCCGGCAGCTTCGGCCTCAGGCGCCGGCAAGCCGGACTCCACAACCATCTCCTTCGGCGCGAACTCTTCCAGCAGGGCCGCGCCACCGATGCCGGCTGCGAGCATTCCGGCAACAAACAACAACACCGACAGGATGCGCATCATGACTTCGTCTCCCCGATTTCCAGCATGCTTAGCAGACCTTCAGCCTGCCGGAAAACTTCCGCGGCTCGCTTCATAGAACGCAATTGCGGCAGCATTTGAGACGTTGAGACTCTCCATGTCCGTCGCAATCGGAATGCGGGCGAGTTCGGCGCAGGCGTTGGCTACGGCAGGGCGAAGGCCGGGGCCTTCGGCGCCCAGCACGACCGCGATCTTCTGCGCGCCTTTGACGGCGAGATCGAGCGGCCGGGTGCTTTCACCCGCAAGCCCGACGGTGTGGAAGCCGGCCTCTCCCAGCTGTTCGAGCGCGCGGGCGATGTTCACGGCGCGAACTTCGGCGACCGTTTCGATTGCGCCCGCCGCGCTTTTCGCGACGACGCCGGTGATGGGCGGCGCATTGCGCGTCTGGAGTACGAGGCCGGTAAATCCGAACGCCGCCGCCGACCGGAAGATCGCGCCCAGATTGTGGGGGTCGGACACCTGGTCCAGCACGGCGATGCGCGTCGCGCCTTCGGCGATCAGGTCTTCCAGCGCGACGGGCTCGAGCGGCTCCGCCTTCACGGCGATGCCCTGATGCACCGCGCCGGGCGGCAGGCGCTGATCAAGCTCCTTGCCCGTCAGGATCTGCGGCGTCAGGGGAGCGCCCTGCAAGCGTTCGGCGGCGTTCTCGGTGGCGATGAATTGCAGGAACTGGCGGTCGGGGTTCGCAAGGGCGGCCAGCACCGCGTGCGTCCCCCACAGCCAGACCGGGCCACCCTCCTTTTCCCGTTCGGGGCGGGTAAAGCTGGCCGGTGCAGAACGGGTACCGGGCGGGCCGGACGGCCGCTGTCCCGGCCGTTTTGCATGGTTGCGTGCCATCGGGTTCATCCTTATAAGGCCGCTTCCGGCGTGGATCGGGGTTTGGAAACAGCCCTTTTGAAGCGCTGGCGCGGCGGCGTCAAACGGCGTTGGCGCGGGTCCCGTGGAGGGATGGGAGAGTGGTTAAATCCGCCAGACTGTAAATCTGGTCGCCTAGCGTACGCTGGTTCGAATCCAGCTCCCTCCACCACCCCGCCAGCTCGCGCGGCAAGTTGTGGCCCTGACGGGCGGGTATAGCATAATGGTAATGCACTAGCCTTCCAAGCTAGCTATCTCGGTTCGATCCCGTGTACCCGCTCCAGTCCATAACTTCTCCATAAGTCTTTAGAGCATCCACACGCGCGCAAGGCGGTGCGTGACGCCTTCGAGGTCCAGGGTCGTCTCGATGTCGTACTCGGCTAGTGGGGGCGCGCCGTCACCTGGCGCGTAGGCCCTGCCGGGATCGCCGACATAAACCTCGATACCGCGCGCCGCCGCTTCGCCCAGCCAGGCGAGGAAGCGCTCCGCCATTTGCTTCTGGTAGAAGATGTCGCCGGCAAGGATCACGTCCACCGCCGGCGCCGGGGCTTCGAGCAGGTCGCCGCCGAGCCAGCTGATGGCAACATCGTTGGCCTGTGCGTTCAGTGAGACAGCGGCCTCGCACATGGCGTCGATGTCGTTGGCCCAGACTGTCGCTGCGCCGGCGTGCGCGGCGGCGATGGCGATCATGCCACTGCCACAGGCGATGTCGAGCACCCGGCGCCCTTGCACGATCTCCGGCCGTGCCAGCACACACCGCGCGACGGCCTGTCCGCCTGCCCAGGCGAAGGCCCAGAAGGGCGGGTCGAGGGATTGGCGTTCGAGGTCGGCTTCGGTTGCCGACCAGATCGGCGTAATCGCGTCTGCCAGCCAGAGCCGCATCGCGCGGCCGCCGAGATCGAGGCCCTCGACGGGCAGGAGGCGCGTGTTCGCCCGGATGAAGGCCGCGGCCGATGGCAACGTCAGTGGAAAAATGAGTCCGGCTTTCTGCGTGGAATGACGGCAGGTGCACCGCTCCTGTCAGACCGCCTCTGCCCCAACAAGCGCTTTTGCGTGCCGATTCCGGCCCGGGTGCCAGTTTTTTGGTCAGGTTTTGGACTGCTGCGCCCGGGGATGGGGCACGGTCGCGCGCCAAGTGCCTCGCAGGCGAAGCCCGTTGAGCCCCGGTGAATCCTGCGTAAGGTGGCCCGCATGGGAGAAACTCCAACATTTTTCAACGAGATGGACGGGACGGGCGACCGGCCCCGCGCCCCTTATTCGCGCTATTGCGACTGGTACGGCGCTGAGCCACCCGAAAGGCTTCGGCGCAAGGCGCGGGAGGCGGAAACTTTCTTCCGCCGCACCGGCATCACGTTCAACGTTTACGGCGCGGCGGATGCCGACGAGCGCCTGATCCCGTTCGATATCGTGCCGCGTATCATCTCCGCCAAGGAATGGACGCGTCTCACCAAAGGCATCGAGCAGCGCGTGCGCGCCATCAACGCCTTCCTGAATGACATCTATCACCGCCAGGAAATCCTGCGGGCGGGCCGGGTGCCGGTCGAACTGATCGAAAACAACGACGCGTTCCTTCCCAAGATGCTCGGCGTGTCGCCGCCCGGCGGGGTGTACACACACATTGTCGGTGTCGATCTGGTCCGCACCGGGGAAAACGAATTCTTCGTTCTGGAAGACAATGCCCGCACGCCGTCCGGCGTCTCCTACATGCTGGAGAACCGGGAGACGATGCTGCAGATGTTCCCGGAGCTGTTCACGAAGATCCGTGTACGGCCGGTCAGCGACTATCCCAAGATGCTCCGCCGTTCGCTGTCGGCCTGCGCGCCGCCGGCCTGCGGCGGGCGTCCGGTGGTCGCCGTGCTGACACCGGGCATTCACAACTCGGCGTATTACGAGCACGCCTTCCTGGCAGACCAGATGGGCGCCGAACTGGTCGAGGGCCGCGACCTTCGTGTTGTGGAAGGGCGCATCGCGATGCGCACCACGCTGGGCTACACGCCGATCGACGTTCTCTACCGGCGGGTCGATGACGACTATCTCGATCCGCTGAACTTCCGTCCGGACTCCTTTCTCGGCGTGCCCGGGATTCTTGACGTCTACCGCTCGGGCGGGATCACCATCGCGAATGCGCCGGGCACGGGCATTGCCGATGACAAGGCAATCTACTCGTACATGCCGGACATCGTGCAGTTCTATACGGGCGAGAAGCCGATCCTGAAGAACGTGCCGACCTGGCGCTGCTCGGAGGCGTCGTCGCTCAGCTATGTGCTCGATCATCTGAGCGAGCTGGTTGTGAAAGAAGTGCACGGATCGGGTGGATACGGCATGCTGGTCGGACCGGCCGCCTCGAAGAAGGAGCTGGAAGCGTTCCGGCTGAAGCTCATGGCAAAGCCTGCGAACTACATCGCCCAACCCACGCTCGCGCTCTCCACTGTACCCATCCTCACGCGCGCCGGCCTTGCGCCGCGGCACGTCGACTTGCGTCCCTTTGTGCTGATGTCGCCGGAAGGTATCGAGATCACGCCGGGCGGACTGACGCGCGTTGCGCTCAAGAAGGGATCGCTGGTCGTCAACTCGAGCCAGGGCGGCGGCACCAAAGACACCTGGGTTCTGGAGGACTAGGCGCAATGCTCGGCAAGACGGCAGGCGGCCTGTTCTGGATGTATCGCTATCTTGAGCGCGCGGAGAACACCGCGCGCCTCGCCGATGCGGGCTTCCGTATCGCGCTGACGCGCTCCGATCACGCAGAGGATGAGTGGGCGTCGATCATCGAGACGGCGTCTCAGCGCAAGGCTTTCATCGACTCGGGCGCGAAGTTTGATGGCCCCAGCGTCATCAACTTCCTGCTGCGCGATCCGGCCAACCGGTCGAGCGTGATCTCGGTCACGGAAGCCGCGCGAAACAACGCACGCCTGGTGCGCACCGCGCTGACGCGCGAAGTCTGGGAAGCGGTCAACGAAACCTGGATCACGCTCAAGGACGCGCTCGCCCGCCCCGTCCGCGAGACGGATCTGCCGGATGTGCTCGCCTTGATCCGAAATCAAAGCGCGCTCGTGCGCGGCGCCACTGTCGGCACCATGTTGCGGAATGACATCTACAATTTCGCCCGCGTCGGCACGTTCGTTGAGCGCGCAGACAACATCGCGCGCATTCTCGATGTGAAGTATTATGTGTTGTTACCCTCGGTCACGCTCGTGGGCTCAACGCTCGATAACGTCCAATGGGAAACCATCCTGCGGGCCGCATCGGCGGAGCGGTCTTTCCGCTGGCTCTATGGCGGCGAGACACGGCCGCTGACGATTGCCGACTTCCTCATCCTCGACCGGCGCATGCCGAGGTCGCTGCTCTATTGCCTGCGCAAGATTGCCGGAAACCTCGGTCATCTGTGCTCGGACTATGGCGTGCGCCGACCAAGCCTGGATTTCGCACTGAGCCTGCGCGATGAGCTCGAAGACCTCACGATCGACCAGATCATGGAGCGCGGCCTGCACGAGTTCCTGACCAAGTTCATCCAGTCCAACAACGCCCTCGCCGGTCACGTCGAGGAAGACTTCCGCTTCAACAGGTGAAGGAAGATCGATGCGTCTGAAAATCAGCCATGCGTCCAAGTACAGCTATACGAGCCCGGTCTCGTACGGCCTGCTTCAACTGCGCCAGACACCGAAGTCTCGCGTAGGCCAGCAGGTGCTGCGCTGGGATCACCAGATCGAGGGCGGCCGGATTGAAGCCGAATACGAAGACCACAATGCCAACTGGGTGCAATTGATCAGCCTCGACACCGGCGCCGAGCAGTTGATCATTTCAAGCAGTGGTGAAGTGGAAGTTGAAGACCGGGCCGGAATCATCGGCCTGCACCGCGGGTTTTCGCCGCTCTGGCTGTTTCGCCGGTCAACGGTGCTGACACGGCCCGGGCCTCTCATCCGCAAGCTGGTCAAGGCGGCGCCGGACAATTCCGCGGGTGATGTTGCGCGCCTTCACGGTGTTGCGCAGCTCGTGCGCGACGCGATCCTTTATGAACCCGGCTGGACGGACGCGGACACCAAGGCGGAAGATGCCCTCGAAAAAGGTCACGGCGTTTGCCAGGACCATGCGCATGTCTTCATCTCGGCCGCGCGGCTGCTCGGTTATCCGGCGCGCTATGCGGGCGGGTACCTGATGATGAATGACCGGGTGAGCCAGGACGCCGGCCACGCCTGGGCCGAGGTGCATGTGGAAAGCCTCGGATGGGTCGGTTTCGACATCTCCAACGCGATTTCTCCCGATAGCCGCTACGTTCGCGTGGCGACGGGGCTTGACTACCGCGAGGCGGCGCCCGTTTCTGGAATGCGGTTCGGGGCGTCCAGCGAATCGCTCGACGTCTCGATCCAGGTGCAACAACAATAAGAACGACGCTCCCCGGTTTTCATCCATGACTTACTGTGTTGGTCTCAGGCTCAATCGCGGCCTTGTTTTCATGTCGGACACCCGCACGGGCGCGGGGGTCGATAACATCCTGCGCTTCCGGAAACTGTTCACCTGGTCGGTTCCGGGCGAACGCGCGATCGTGCTGATGACGTCGGGCAATCTCGCGACCACGCAGTCTGTTGTCAGCCTGATCGAGGAGCGCACCAAGGCGCCGAGCGAGCGGCGGCCGTCTATCCTAGAATTGCCGAGCATGTTCCAGATCGCCCGCCACGTGGGCGACACGTTGAAGGAAGTTATCCTGTCGAGCGCCCCGACGGGTCAGCGGGCGGATTCTTCGTTCAATTCCACCATCATCCTGGGTGGGCAGGTCAAGGGGATGGAGCCGCGTCTGTTCATGATCTATCCGGAAGGCAATTTCATCGAGGCGGGCGACGACACGCCGTACTTCCAGATTGGCGAGACGAAATACGGGCGGCCCATCCTTGTCCGGGCTTTTGATCCCGCCATGAGCTATGAGGACGCGGCCAAGTTGCTGCTCGTGTCCTTCGATTCAACCATGAAGGCGAACCTTTCCGTGGGACCGCCGCTGGATCTTCAGGTCATCGAACGCGATACTTTCCGCCTCGGCCTTTCCAAGCGGATCGAGGGCGAGGACCCCTATTACCAGTCGATCTCGCGCGGCTGGGGCGACGCGCTCAAGAAAGCCTTCGATTCGCTGCCCGGTTTTTCATTCTGAGGCGGTATCCAGGCAAGAATATGCTCGAATTGCCTTGAACGAGGCCAGCATTTGGCTAGGCTCACCCAATACGGGGGCCGAGGCATTGCGCGCGGCACAAACGCAAACAATCAGGGTTGAACAGTATGATCTTTGACCGGGTGAAATCGCTCGACGCGATTCTGGCGACGGCTGAAAAGAAATCGCTGACACGCTCGCTGGGGGCCTTCCAGCTGACGATGCTGGGTATCGGCGGCATCATTGGCACCGGTATTTTCGTGCTGACGGCCGAAGCGGCCCAGAAGGCCGGCCCCGGCATGATGATCTCCTTCATCATCGCCGCCGTCGTCTGCGCTGTGGCAGCCCTCTGCTATGCCGAACTTGCTTCGATGGTGCCGGTGTCCGGCTCCGCCTACACCTACACCTACGCGGTGATGGGCGAGCTGCTGGCCTGGATGGTCGGCTGGGCGCTTGTGCTCGAATATGCTGTTGCGGCGGGCGCCGTTTCGGTCGGCTGGTCCGGTTACTTTGTTGGCCTGCTTGAAAACATGGCCGGTATAAACCTGCCCGATGCCTATACGCTCGGGCCAAGCCAGGGCGGCATCATCAACTTGCCGGCCATGATCATCGCGCTGCTCGTCACCGGCCTTCTGGTGCTGGGAACAACGGAAAGCGCGTTCGTCAACACCATCCTCGTCGTGGTCAAGATCACCGCGCTGACGGCGTTCGTCGTGCTCGCCATCCCTGCGATGAACATGGAGAACTTCGAGCCGTTTGCACCGCTCGGCTTCGCCGGGATCTCGGCGGCGGCTGCGTCGATTTTCTTTGCCTACGTGGGCTTCGACGCCGTTTCCACGGCTGCAGAAGAAACGAAGAACCCTCAACGCAACGTGCCCATCGGCCTCATCGGTTCGCTGGCGATCTGTACAGTGTTCTACCTTCTTGTCGCATCCGGTGTTGTCGGCGGCGTCGGTGCCCAGCCTCTGATGGATGAGGCCGGCAAAGGACTGGCGCCGGGGAGTGCCGAACTCACAGCCGCCTGTAAGGAAATCGGCGACGCTGCAGTTGTCTGCTCCAAGGAAGCCCTCGCCTGGACGCTGCGCGAAATCGGCTGGGAGCAGATCGGTAACCTGCTCGGCCTCGCCGCCGGTCTCGCCCTGCCTTCGGTGATCCTGATGATGATGTTCGGTCAGACCCGCATCTTCTTCGTGATGAGCCGCGACGGCCTTCTTCCGAACGTGTTCTCCCGCATCCACCCGAAGTTCAACACACCGTACGTGATCACGATCATGACCGGCGTGTTCGTGGCGGCCTTCGCCGCATTCTTCCCGGTGGGCGCGCTGGCGGACATCTCGAACTCGGGCACGCTGTTTGCCTTTGCCATGGTCGGCATCGCCGTGATGGTGCTGCGCCGCAAGGATCCGGACCGCAAACGCCCGTTCCGCACGCCGTTTGTCTATGTGGTGGCGCCTGTCGCGATCGCGGGCTGTCTCTACCTGTTCTTCAGCCTGTCGGATTACACCAAGATGCTGTTCGTGATCTGGGCAGCCATCGGCCTTGTCGTGTATTTCGTCTACAGCCGCAGCCGCAGCCATGTCGGCCGGGGTATCGTGGATGTGCACGAGGACGATGCGGGAATCCCGCCGCCGCCTGTGCCCCCGGTCAGCTGACAAACCGAGAGATTTCGCCGGCGCAAGCCGGCGAAGTTGTATTCGGGGTCAGGGATTTGGCGGCGCGCTGAAGACGATGGCCGCGTTTCCGAAGGCGGACCGGTATCGCATCAGCCGTTCGGCGCTGATCGTGCGCAGGCCCATCACCGGTTCGAGGATGACAAACGTGTCTCCGTCATGACCGGCGATAACGACGTAGTGATTGAACATGCCGCGGCCTGTCAGTTCGGACAGGCTCGCAGCGCGCGAGATTCCGACCGCAGCTGGCAGGCCGAGCAGGGGGATGTTGGCGCCCGGCAATTGCCAGGGTTGTACGAACACGGACGGTACGCGCACCGGCACAAGAACGGGCCGGCCCGCTTCGAGCTCGCGCAAGAGATCCGCCTCCTGCAATCGCACAGCGCTGGCGAGCAGGCCGTGCGCTTCCGCAAGCGCCAGCAACTCGGCCATCGAATAGCCGGTTGTCATGTCTGCAGGGGGCGAGACGGCGAAAATCCCTTCGCCTGAAACCTTCGCAGGGCCAAGCCAGTAATTCGCGATGCTGGCCAGTGCATGGGCGCCGCAAGCCATTCCATTGACCTGCCGGTCATGCTCAAGCGCCAGCAGCAACGTCGATGGTGGATCGACGGATCTGTCGAACAGTTCGAAACTGTTCGCGGCGCTTCGTTCCGCAAAGTCGCCGGGACCGGCGTTCGGTGTTGTGGCGCACGCGCCCAATCCGAACGCCAGCACGGCAGCCGCGCCTCGCAGCATGCTTCAGATCGCCGAGGCGACGACGAGCACGATGACCACCAGACCGACGAGCGCGAGGATATTGCTGTTTGTCATGCCGGCATCGTAGGCGGCGGCTTCTTCAGCGGTCACGAGTTGGACCGAGTAGCCCTGCTGCTGATAGGCCAGGACTGCAGCGGTATCGTCCGTAGACAGACCATAAGCTTGCAGGTCGGCGGCGTTGAATGTTTGCGGTTCGACGGTGCGGAATTGCGCGGCGGGCGTTTGAGCCTGGGCGAGCGGAATCGCAAGTTGCGACAGGGCAAAGCTTGCGGCGACGAGAGCGGGATAACGGATTTTCATGACGGAATTCCTCTGCGGTTGTTGGTGTCACATCGGCCCGGAGGTGCGTGCGAGGCTGGACAAGCCGGGCGGCACCTGCCGCAACGATCCCCGCACACTGCGCAGGGTCAAGGCTGCAACGCGCCGCGCAGGCTGAAGTTCCAGCCGTTCAGCGGAAATGTTTCGAAAGTTTAAGGCCCTGACCCTGATAGTTCGAGCCCTGACCGCCATAGAGTGCCTTCGGCTTGGCCGACATGGGCTCGTAGATGAGCTTCGCAACCGGTTGGCCGTGTTCGAGGATGAAGGGCACATCGCGCGAGCGCACTTCCAGCACCGCGCGGCTGCCCTCTTTGTTCGTGCCGAAGCCCGGATCAAAGAAGCCGGCATAGTGGGCGCGGAACTCGCCCAGTTCCGGCGCGATCGGTGCCATCTCGGCGGCCTCGTCGGAGGCGACCTTGACGCTCTCCCGGCTGACGAGGATGTAGAACTCCTCAGGATTCAGAACGATGCGGCCGTTCTTCGGATAGACCGGCTCCCAGAACTGGCTGACATCGTGTGCGCCTAAACCGCGCAGATCAACGACGCCGGAATGCGGCTTTGCGCGGTAACCGGCCGGCTGTCCGGCCGGCGGCTCAAGGTCGATGGAAACGACCTTCTCCCTGATCGTTTCGGGCTTTTTCCGCTTGAACCTGATCTGAGCCAGCCGGTCCCCGGGGCGCACCATCACCGGGAACGTGCGCGGACTGACTTCGAGATAGAGCGGCCCGGCATAGCCGGTTGGCACATCGTCAAACGCCCGGCTGCGATTGGTGACGAGGCGCGTGAAGACGTCGATCCGGCCCGTGGAACTCTTGGGGTTCGCCCGCGCAGCGAGGCCCGGGGGCAGGCGCAGCGATTCCTGCAGCGGGATCAAGTACACACAGCCGGTTTCCAGAACCGCGCCCTTGTCCGTCAGGTCGATGCGGTGAAGGCGGATGCCGGGGTCCTGAAGCAGGTCTGCCACAGCGCGGTCCTTGCCCGGCAGGAAGCTCGCCCGCAGCCGGTAGGCATCCTCGGCGAGCCGCAGGTCCAGGCTCGCCGGCTGCACCTGTCCGGGCTCCAGCGCCAGCATGCTGCGGATGGCGCCCGCAGCCGCGAGGGCCTCGATTTCAAAATCGGGGAGAACCCCCGCCATATCCGCCATCACTTGCACCCCATAGGTCATCAGGCATAAGTCCCTCTCCCGGAAACACAAGGACGAGCGCTGACATGGCCGATGCACCCGGCGGAGACGACCCCAAGGGCTGGAAGCCCGCCACCCAGGCGGTGCGCGGCGGCCTGATGCGTTCGCAGTATGGCGAGATTTCCGAGGCGATCTTCCTCACCTCGGGCTACGCCTACGACTCGGCCGAGCAGGCCGAAGCCCGCATGGCCGGCAAGGAAGAGGGCTTTGTCTATTCCCGCTATGGCAGCCCCACCGCTGAAATGCTGCAACAGCGCCTTTGCCTGATCGAGGGCGCCGAGGCTTGCCGCGTCACAGGCTCCGGCATGGGTGCGATCTCGTCCGCCATTCTCGCGCCGTTGAAGGCGGGGGACCGGGTGGTCGCCGCCACCGCCCTGTTCGGCTCCTGCCGCTGGATCCTCGCCAACCAGATGCCGAAATTCGGCATCGAGACCGTGTTCGTGGACGGCGCCGATCTTGCAGCCTGGGAGCGCGAAATCGGCAAAGGCTGCCAGCTGGTCCTGATCGAAAGCCCCGCGAATCCGCTGCTCGACGGCGTGGACATCGCGGCTGTGGCGAAGCTTTGCAAGGCAGCTGGAGCCCTGCTCGTGGTGGACAACGTGTTTGCAACACCGGTGCTCCAGCGCCCGCTCGATCTTGGCGCGGACGTGGTTGCCTACTCCGCCACCAAGCATATGGACGGGCAGGGCCGCGTGCTGGCAGGCGCGATCCTGACAAACGCAAAGTACATGTCCGAAGTCTATGATCCCTGGCTTCGGCACGTGGGTCCGGCCTGCTCGCCGTTCAACGCCTGGGTTGTGCTGAAAGGCCTCGAAACCATGCAACTGCGCGTCGAGGCGCAGAGCCGGAATGCCGCGCGCCTTGCCGATGCGCTCGCGGCCCATCCGGCGGTGCAGGCCGTTCGCTATCCGCACCGGAAGGATCACCCGCACTATGCGATCCACAAGAAGCAGATGGCGTCCGGCGGCACGCTGCTGGCGGTCTCGATCAAGGGCGGGCAGGCGGGCGCTTTCCGTTTCCTCAACGGCCTGAAGATCGCCGACATCTGCAACAATCTGGGCGACACCAAGACGCTTGCCTGCCACCCCTCGACGACTACGCACCGCGCGTTGTCGGACGCGGAGCAGGCGGCGATGGGGCTGGATCGCAGCTGGGTGCGCGTGTCGGTTGGCCTTGAGGATATCGACGATCTCGAGGCCGACTTCCTCGGCGCGCTTAACGCATCCTGAACCTCTGAACGGGCAGCTTCACGCGATGGCGAGACGATCTGCACCTCCCGAGTATGAAGCCGTGACGGACGGCGTGCGCATCCGCGTCCGCCCGCGCTTTCTGCATGACGAATCCGAGCCGGGCCGCAGCAAGTATTTCTGGGCCTACTCGGTTGATGTGGAAAACGAGAGCGACCGGATCTGGACCATCGCACGGCGTCACTGGCGGATCGTGGACTCCGCCGGCCGGCTGCAGGCGGTGGACGGCGACGGCGTCATCGGACAGACGCCCACTCTCGGCCCGGGCGAGCGGTTCAGCTACAGTTCGGGCGCGCCGCTGGCGACCCCCTCCGGCATGATGAGCGGCACGTATGATCTGGTTGACCAGAATGGCGAGGAAATGGTGGCGGTGATCCCGGCCTTTTCCCTCGACAGTCCCTACGATACGTCCCGCCCGAGCTAGCGCAGATTAGTTGGCGACAGCTGCTGTGCCCGGCAGCGGCTCGCCGAGTTCGAGCACCCGGAAATTTTTCGACATGAACTCGGGCGTGAACAGCGAATTCAGTTCGTCCGGTGACAGCACATCTTTCCATTCCGCGAGTTGAGCGGGCGCCGCTTCGGCATAGAGCACATTGCCGCCGGCTTCATCGACGAGGATGGCGCCATACGTCTGCAGCGCGCGGGCGATCGCCTTGCCTTCGGGTGAGAGGTTCGTGTTCTCGACATCGTAGGACGGATCGAGCTGAAGGCGCGTGCCCAGGGGAAGGCCGAGTGTTGGCGCGGATGCACCTTCAACCGAGGCCAGCGCGGTGCTGGCAGGGGGGACGAACACGTCGCGGCGCACAATCGGCGAACCGAGTGCCAGCGCGTGGTCGATCTTGCCGGCTTTCAGTTCTTCTGTGCGGATCAGGCCCGCGACCAGGGGCAGGCCGGAAGGGCGCGGCGAACCGGCGAGGCGCGGCTCCTTCGCCTGCATCCAAGGCGTCTTGATGCCGGAGCCATTCAGATCGACTTCCGCGCCGAAACCGGTGAACCAGCTGCCATCCAGGTCTTGCCCGGCCTGGCGCATTTCCCAGGCTTTTCCGGCCTTGCGATCTTCGAGCACGAGGTAGGCGGTGCCAAAGTCCGGGCCGGCTGCCGAGGCGCCTTCCGGAATCGGAACACGTTTGCGCGGGCCAAAGCCCGGCCCGTATTGACCTTGGTAAAGGTCGCGGACGTAGCGCTTCGGAGCCTTCCTGGAGTCCACCGGGTAAACAGCGACAGACCATTCGGCCATGTTGATATACAGCGCGTTGACAGCGGCAAACTCGCTTACGAGGACGTCCGAATTCGGGTCAATCTTTGCATCTGCCGCGATCGGCGTGTTCCAGGGGCTGTCCGCCGAAAAGGGGCGCCAGGGGCCCGTTTGCGCAGCGACTGGCGCCGCTTCTTCGGCAGCCGGGGCTGAAATTACAGGGATTTTCAAGCCGGTCTGAGCACATCCGGAAAGCAGGATGGCGCTGATGAGGGCGGTGGCGGGAAGCAACTTGAGCGACATGGACAGGGTCTCCTGAAAGAGGTCTGCCGACGCTTCTGCAAGATGCCTGCCGCTCGCCCGTGAGGCGAGTTAAGGCCGGGAAAAATGTTTGTGTTCGCGGGTCAGAGTGGCGACCCCTTGGCGGGTCGTCTGCGCCCGCCCCGGGGGCCCTACAGCCCCAGAACGCCCTTCGCCATGATGTTGCGCTGGATTTCATTCGACCCGCCATAGATCGAGCCGGCACGATTGTTGAGATAGCGCGCCATACCGATGACGAGGGCTTGGGGCCCCAGTACGGGTACGTTGGCGCCAGGTTGCCAGGCATCCGGCTGGTAGGGTGCTGCGTGGACGCCGAGCGCCTGCACGCCCGCCTCGTCTATGGCCTGCATGAGCTCCGTACGCTGTACTTTCAGCATGGAAGCTGCCGGGCCGGGAGGCTGGCCGCCTGTCAGGTCGGACAGGACGCGCTGCTCGGTCGTCTTGATCGCCTCGACGCGCATCGCAAGTTCGCCGATCCGCCGGATCAGCCCTAACTCGGCCGGCGTCTCCGTCTGCACATACCGCTGTAACCGGCCGAGCACAGCCTCGAGACCAGCCGAAGAACCGCCGCTGCGCTCGAATTCCAGCAGGTATTTTGCCACCGACCAGCCATCATTCTCCGCGCCGAGGCGGCCGGATTTCGGCACGCGCACATCATCGAAGAAGACCTGGTTGAGCTCATGCTCCCCGGCCAGCGTGATGATCGGCTCGACCTTGACGCCGGGCGTGTCCATGTCGAGCAGCAGGAAAGTGATGCCAAGCTGCGGTTTTGCAGCCGGGTCCGTCCGTACAAGGCAGAACATCTTATTGGCGTGATGGGCATGCGTGGTCCAGATCTTGGAACCGTTCAGCACATAATGCTCGCCGTCACTGTCTGCCTTCAGTTGCAACGAGGCGAGGTCCGATCCCGAGCCGGGTTCAGAATACCCCTGGCACCAGTAGTCTTCGCCCGAAAGGATGCGGGGCAGGTAGTCGGCTTTTTGCTCCGGCGTTCCATAGCCGATGATGCAGGGGCCGACCATGTTCAGCCCCATCGGCGCAAGGCCCGGTGCACCGGCCCGGGCGCACTCGGACGCGAAGATGTAGCGCTGCATCTCGTCCCAGCCCGTGCCACCGTATTGCTTCGGCCAATGGGGCGCGACCCAACCACGCGCATGCAGGATGCGCTGCCAGGGCAGCGTGAATTCCGGCTCGATGAAGACGCTGGTGGCCAGCCGGCCCGCTGCCGCCAGGGCAGGTGTGAGGTTTGCACCGAGGAACGCGCGCACCTCGTCCCGGAACGCAATATCGCTGGCAGTGAGATCTAGATTCATGGCGTGTGTCGTCCCCCGGCGGTGTTCCGGCCTTCGGGAGGCCAAGCCGCACTCTGATCGGCAAGCTGACAGAAAACCTCGGGCACGCCAACTCCCGATACGGGCTGAACCGACGGCGCCAGTCCTGGACTCAGGCGATCCAACTCGCTGCGAACAGGCGATCGAAACGGTCCCTTATCCGGCCTGGCGGGCAGACAACGTCATCGTGCCCGACAGGCTCTCGCCCGGGGCGAGAGCCGACATGCTTTCCTGGGGCGCAAGCCCGCTCATGTTGATGGCATCGTTCACGTGCGAGACCGGCTCGGCGCAGAAGTAGGACTTTCCCGGCGGCGTATAGATGACGAGATTCCGGAGCGCGCCCGATCCCGTCAAAGTCAGGTGCAATCCCTCGCGCCCGCCGAATTCGGCGGCCCCATCCCAGCCATAAAAGCAATGATCGAGGCCCGGGGCGCTCAGATGCGGGGGAGCCGCCTCGCGGCGGATGGGCAATCCCGGCTCGCCCGTATCACTCGCCCAGCGGCCGGTCACGCCCGTCTTGAGCCAGAACCCGTCCGGGCGAACGAAGTAGGGATGCAGTCCGATCCCGGCGGGCATCGAAACGGCGTCGAGATTGGTCAGCGTCAGCGTTAGAGACAGCGCGTCGCCTTCCACCCGCAAGACCTGTTCTGCCCGGTAGCGCCAGGGCCAGGCGCCGGGCGAATGCGTGAATGTCATCCGCGCTGCGTCCGGACCTGCAAGTTCGACCCGCCAGTCCGCGCGCCACCCGGCGCCATGGAGGGCGTGCGGCGCTGCATACTCCGGAGGCGGAAGATTCACTTCACGGCCATTGAAGACAAACTGCCCGCCACGGATACGATTGGAAAAGGGGACGAGCGGGAAACAGCCTGCGTCCTGATCGGCGGCGTCTCGCCCGTGAATTCCGGGCGCCAGAACGTGATGGCCGCGCCAATCCGCCTGCACGATCTGTCCGCCTCGCGCGCCGTCCAGTTCCACTGACCAATCACCGGATTGGAGCGTCTGCAGGCCATCCGTCACCGGCTAGTCCGCCCGCTTGATCTGTGGATGCCGGGCCTGAAGCGCGGCCCACCAGGTCTCGACGCGGTCTGGCGCGACGAGCGCCACGATACAACCGCCGAAGCCGGCGCCCGTCAGCCGTGCGCCCTCTGCACCGAGCGCGAGCGCATCCTCGACCATCTGGTCCATCACGGGCAGGGACACTTCCATGTCGTCGCGAAGGGACGCGTGGCTTGCCACCATGAGGCGCCCGAACGCCGCCCGGTCGCGCGATTTCAGTGCGTCCACAGCCTCGAGGCTGCGGCGTCCTTCACTCCAGATATGACGGGCGCGCTTGGCGGGTGCGCCGCTCAATCTGGCAAACTGCGCCGGGTCCGCATGGCAAAGATCCTCTGTGCCCAGAACATCCATGGCCGCTCGGCATTCCAGCTGGCGCGCCTTGTAGCTGCCGTCTGCCAACTCCCGCCGGACGCCGGACTGGATCACCACGATCTCCCAATCCTCCGGGAGCGGAAGAAGTTCAAAGCTGCAATCGATGGTGTCGAGGGCGAGCACATGCCCGCGCCGGCCGGCCGCCACCGCCATCTGGTCCATGATCCCGCAAGGCACGCCCATGAACTCGTTCTCGACGCGCCGGGCCGCCAATGCCAGCGACACATCGTCCGTTTCGCCCGCAGGCCGGCTCGCCTTCAATGCGGCCACAATCGTCGCGGCGGACGATGACAGTCCCTGGCCCACCGGGATGGCACTATGCACGGATACGTCTTGCCCGCCTTTGATCCAGCCCATCGCCCGCGCGGCCTGAAGCGCCCCGCGGATGGCATCGGGCCAGTCATGCTGCGCGGGCATGTCAATGCCAATACGTGCCTCGCTGCCAAACTGCGCCGAGCGAATCACGTCGGTATCTGTGCCATTCGGCCGGCGCGTCAGCGTGATCTCGCTACGGATCGGCATCGGCAGAACCGTGCCGCCACTGAAATCAATCCACTCTCCGATGAGGTTCACGCGCCCCGGTACGCGCACGGTCACGTCTTCAGTACTCACAGTGCCCTCAGTCTTTCTGCTGCCGCCTCCGGAACCACATCCACGGTGAACACGCCCGTGTGCTGCTCCACGCTCGCAAGGAACTTGAGCCGACCCGCATCGCGCAGGATGGGGAAAAACTGCACCGTGAACTGATAATCCCTTGCCGCTCCGCCAGGCGCCGCCTGAAAGCTCATCATGTACGGCATCGGCGCCCCGAACAGCGCGTCGAGCCGCCGTGTCACATCGCCCAGCAAAGCAGCCAGTGCTTCGATTTCGTCTGCCGTCATCGCCCACGGGCCAGGGCAACGCCGCCGCGGCATGATCCATGTCTCGAACGGAAACCGAGCAAAGGGTGGGCAGAAGGCGCTGACGCCCCCCTCCGAAGCCACGTCAAAGCGTCCGCCCCATCCGAGATGATCCGCCGTCAGATCATATCCAGCAGCAAACGCCGCCGCCGCTGCGGCCTGGGGCGCCGGTACAAACGGGAACGAATAAATCTGTCCATGTGGATGCGGCAGGGTCACGCCGACCTGTTCGCCCCGGTTCTCGAAGGGCATCACATAGGCCGCGCCCTCGGCGTGCAGCGCCAGGTAGCGGTCCACCAGCGCCTCCAGCAGCAACACGCGCCGGTCCTGACCGATCGAATGCAGGCTGCCCTCTGCTGCGCTGGTATAGACCACCACTTCGCAGCGCCCTCGTGCCGGCCCCTCCGCCCATCCGGTCAGTGCCCCCGCGGGCGCGCCCGGTTTCAGGCTCGGAAAGCGGTTGTCGAAGATCGCGAGTTCGAAGTCCCGGAACGGTATCTCGGTCACTGCGCCGCCGCCTGCCGGTGCCAGCGGGTCCGCGGCGGCGGACGGATTGAAGGTGCGCGCCTGCCGGTGGGGCGCATAGAGCGACCACGTGTCTCGCAACGGATCCCGCCGCAACTCGCTTTGATCACTCGCCGAGGCGAGCAACTCCTCGCCTGGTTCACCGGCGTGCGGTGAGTAGCCGTAAACGCGCAAGGCACGGCCATCGGCCTTGGCATGATCGCGCCGGTACACGTCGCGCGCCCGGCCCTTCAGGAGAATGTTGGTAACGTCAGATGTCATCGCCGCCTGATTGGCAGCGTTTTCATTCCAAGTCATCCCGGCCCGTGGCAGAAAGCGGCGCGGAATGGAGATTCGTGCAGCATGAAACTCGGCGTCTGTTACTACCCCGAACACTGGCCTGAGGCCGACTGGGCCGAAGACGCCCGAATGATGCGCGAACTCGGCCTGAGCCTCGTGCGAATCGGCGAGTTTGCCTGGTCGCGGCTGGAACCGGAGCCCGGCCGCTTTGACTGGGGCTGGTTGGACCGCGCCATCGAGACCCTGCACGCGGAGGGCCTTGGCATCATTCTCGGCACGCCGACCGCCACGCCGCCCAAATGGCTGGTTGACCTGCATCCGGACATCCTCCCGCAGGATGAGCACGGCAATCCCCGCCGCTTCGGCTCCCGCCGGCACTACTGCTTTTCCTCGCAGACCTATCGCCGCGAAAGCGCCCGCATCACCGAAGCGCTCGCGCGCCGCTACGGCTTGCATCCCGCCATCGTCATGTGGCAGACCGACAACGAGTTCGGCCACCATGGCAGCGACGAGAGCTTCTCGCCCGATGCCCATGCCGCTTTCCGCCTCTGGCTCGAGCGCCGCTATGGCACCATTGACGCGCTCAACACCGCCTGGGGCGCCGTCTTCTGGTCGCAGGAGTATCGCAGCTTCGCCGAAGTGGACCTGCCCGGCGCCACGGTCACCGAGGCCAACCCGTCCCACATCCTCGATTTCCGGCGCTTCAACAGCGACCAGATGGTCAGCTTCCACGCCGAACAGGAAGCCATCCTCCGGCGCCTCAGCCCGGATCGTCCGGTCACGCACAATTTCATCGGCGACTTCATCCGCCTCAACCATCACGACATCGGCAAGCATCTCGATATCGCCACCTGGGACAGCTATCCCATCGGCCTGCTCAGCGAGGGCCACTTCACACCAGAGGAAAAATCCCGCTGGCTGCGTCAGGGACACCCCGATTTCGCCGCCTTCAACCATGATGTCTACCGGGGCACCGCGCCCGAATGGGCCATCATGGAGCAGCAGCCCGGTCCGGTGAACTGGGCCCGCCACAACGCCGCGCCTGCGCCCGGCATGGTGCGTCTCTGGACCTGGGAAGCCTTTGCCCACGGCGCGCGTTTCGTCAGCTACTTCCGTTGGCGGCAACTCCCCTTCGCCCAGGAGCAGACGCATGCCGGCCTCCTGCGCTGGGACCGCGTGCCGCAACCGGTGACCGAAGAAGTCCGAACGGTCGCCGCCGAAATCGCCGCTCTCGGAGATCTCGCGCTTCAGCGCGCCGGTGTCGCCCTCGTGCTCGACTATCCCAGCCTCTGGCACCACGAAATCCAGCCGCAGGGCCGTCGCGGCGCCGCCATCGACTTGTGCCGAACGGTCTACACCGCCTTGCGAAAGCTCGGCCTTGATGTCGATATTGTTCCGGCCACGGCGGATTTTACGGGTTACAAGCTCGTGGTCTTGCCAAGCCCCTCGATCCTGCCGGACGGCCTCGGCGAACGCCTGAAGGCCAGCGGCGCCGTTGTGCTCGCTACGGCGCTGACCGGCTGCCGGACCCAGGACGTGCACCTCCCGCCGCGCCCGGATCGCGGGCCGCTACCCGAACTCCTCCCGATGCAGATGATCCGCTTCGAGAGCCTCGCGCCGCCGATCACGTTGAAGGTGCGGACCGAGAGCGCGATGTACACGGCCAGCCGCTGGCTCGAAACGATTGAGACCAGCGCGCAGGTCATCGCCCGGTTCGATAGTGGCGCCCCCGCCTGGATCAGCGAAGCCCGCGCGCACTATCTCGCGACCTGGCCGGACGAGTCACTGCTGAACGCGGTCCTCGAAACCCTCTGCGCCGAGGCGGGTCTTGCCGTTCGCCGCACCGGCCCGGACATCCGCTTGCGCCGCGCGGGCGGGCTCCAGTTCGCCTTCAACTATGGCCCCAATGCGGTTGACCTGACGCCCCTCGGTGCGCCGGCCGACGCCTCTGCCTACGCGCTCGGCGGTCCGCGCATAGAGCTTGGCGGCGTGGCGGCCTGGAAGGTTTGAAGTCTATCTGGCGACAAGCCGGAAGATCGCCACGCTTTCCGCAGCGATGGTCGGCATCGTCAGGCCCGATTGCCTGAGCCACGCGCCCGAGACCTCGACACCAGCCTCCATGGCCTCGACAAACGGCGCCGTGTGGTTCGTCCGTGTCCGGTCAATCCGCGTGACCGTATAGGCGCCATCCTCCAGCATCGGCAGGCGGACCAGCGGCATGTGCCGATGCGCCGTTGGCTCCACACGGTAGAGCAGCAGGATCAGGTCACGCGCCTCGCCATGCGCCTGCCACACGACGCCGTCACCGGCCTCGCCCAGCCACACCTGCCCGGAATGCAGCCGGCCGCGCAGTGCCTTGTGCGTCGCGATCCACTCGGCCAGCCTTGCCTTGTCCTTTGGGTCCAGTTTCATCGGGTCAAGCTCGACCCCGAAATGCCCGGCCAGCGCGACACCTGCCCGGAAATCCAGCGACTGCCGCCGCCGCGTGCTGTGCGCCGGCGCCGTGCCGATATGCGACCCCATGACTTCCGGCGGGAACACCCGCAGGAACTCACGCTGCATGGCGATCCGCTGTACAGCGTCCAGCGAGTCGCTCGTCCAGAACCGGTGCGTATGCTGAAGGATACCTGCATCGATCCGCCCACCACCCGCCGCGCAGGTTTCGATCTCGACCTCCGGATACGCCGCCCGCAGGCGCGCCATCAGGCCATAGGTGGCCTGCACCTGCCGCCGATACGCCGCGCGCGGCCCACCCGCCACGATCTCCCGGTTATGGTCCCACTTGAGGTATGAGATCGGCAGGCTACGGAGCAAATCCGAGAGTACGCCGAAAAGATACTCCGTGACGCCCGGCGCATTCAAGTCCAGCACCATCTGGTTTCGCCCGGTCAGCACGGGCCGGCCTGCGCCGGTCAGCATCCAGTCCGGATGCGCGCGCGCAAGTGCACTGTCCGGGTTGATCATTTCCGGCTCGACCCACAGACCAAACTCCATCCCGAGCCCGGTCACATGCGCTGCCAGCGGCCCGAGCCCGTCGGGATACTTCGTCCGGTCCGGCGTCCAGTCGCCCAGCGCGGCCTTGTCGTCCTTGCGGCCTTCGAACCAGCCATCATCCAGAACAAACCGCTCGATACCGAGCGCCGCCGCTTCATCGGCCAGCGCTTTCATGCCGGCCATGTCGTGATTGAAGTAGAAGCCTTCCCAGGTGTTGATCTGGACCGGACGCGGCCGCATCACGCCGCCCGGCCAGGTCATCCGTTTGCGGATCTCCGCATGGAAGTTCTGCATCGCGCCATTGCGTCCCTCCGGCGAAAACGTCGCCAGCAGCTCGGGCGTCTCGAGGCTCTCGCCCGGCGCGAGCCGCACCTCGCCTGGGGCCAGCCACTCTCCGAACTGCCAGAGATACCGTCCGTCATCCAGCCACTCGGCCTGCTGCACAGAATTGCCGGACCAGGCGAGATGCGCCGCATAGACATGCCCATTCTCGGTCTCCGCAAACCCCGTCGGCGGCGCGTCATGCGATGTCAGTCCTCGCCGGTTTTCCCGCCGCCACAGGCTGCGCGTCAGTTCCTGGACCTGCGGCTGGAACTCGGCCTGATGGCGCCCGTTATAGAAATGCATGCGCCGCGTATCCGATGGCAAGGGCAGGGACGCCGCCGCGAGCCATTGCACGTCGAGCACACCTTCACCGGTATTGCTCAGCGCCGTGGACGTCGTCAGAACATCCGTCTCCGGATCAAGTGCCAGGCGAATGACCATTGTCACGCCCGATACGGAATCGGCGAGGCGTATGCGGATGGCCGTTGCAGTCGCGAGAACGCTTGAATCGGTGACGGCCTGCGCCCAGTCCTCGCCGGCCCGGTGCGCCAGCAATGCGCTCTGCCCGAACCAGCCCTCGCCGATCAGCGGAAGCACGGTCAACGCCACGTCCTTGTCCAGAGCAAAAGTAGGCAAGGGCCGCGTGTCCGCCAGCGCGGCCTCCGGCACCGCGCCGTCCGGCAGCCTTGGCCCCCAGTATCGCCATAGCGGCGCGCCGCCATCCACCTGCTCGATGACAAGTGAACTCGCGCGCCCATGCAAAAGATGAAACTCGGCCATCAATTCTCCAGCCGGGACCACTCGCCGTCCCGCATAGCGCGTCGTCTGATTGCCGGACCTGCCGCGCCCGATCAACTCATTTGCACGCAACTGTGTAAGCTTTCCGCAATAAGCCCATGGCAGGTGTGCTGGCGATCCAGCGAGGATGAGCACGGTTGTGGGTATCAAGAAAAAGATAACCATGACCGAGCTTGCCCGGCTCGCGAACGTGACGCCCTCGACGGTGTCGCGTGCATTGAATGACAGCCCGCTCGTCAGCCGCGAGACGCGTGATCAGATCGCCGCTCTCGCCGCAAGAACAGGCTACGTCATCAACGCCTCCGCGCGCAGTCTGCGCCGGCAATCCAGCGAAGCGATCGGCGTCGTCATCCCGCTGCGTCCCGAATCGGCACAGTCGATCTCAGACCCTTTCTTTCTCGAAATGCTGGGTGCCATCTCGCACGCCGCCTCGAAACGGGGTTTCGATCTGATCGTGACCCTGCCGGAAGATGCCAGCGAAAGTGCGGAACGCCGTCTGCTCCTGACCGGCCGCGCCGATGGCCTCATCATCTTTGGTCAAGCTGGACGGATCGACCGCCTCAACGCCCTGGGCGAGCTATCGGACAAGATCGTTGTCTGGGGCGGAAAGCTGAAAGGCAGCACGTACACGCTCGTCGGCAGCAACAACCGTCTCGGCGGCCGGCTGGCTGCGGAACATCTCATCGCCGCGGGTCGCAGGCGTCTCCTCTTCATCGGCGACAATACGCTGCCGGAAGTCGATCTTCGGTTCAAAGGCTTCCTCGATGCCCATGCAACGGCTGGCTTGCGCCACGCACCGTCGCGCATCCTGAGCATCGACTTCAGCAGCGAAACCTCGTTCAGCCGCATCGCGGCCTTCCTTCCGAAAGCGCCGCTCTTCGATGCTGTGTTTGCGGCCTCTGACGTGCTCGCCATGGCGGCCATTCAGGCGCTCAACGCAGCCGGACGCCGCGTCCCTGAAGACGTTTCAGTCGTAGGCTACGACAATATCGGCGCGTCCGCGCTCACGGTTCCGGGGCTCACCACCGTCACACAGAACATTCGCGAGTCCGGCGAAATCATGGTTGATCTCCTGGTTCGCAAGCTCGCCGGCGAGACGGTACGGTCGCGCACGGTGCCAACCAGCCTTATCGTGCGCGGGTCGTCGATCCCGAATGTGTGAGCCTGCACCGGCAAAATAGAAAACGCCCGGCAACGCGTCACGCGGCCGGGCGTTATGTCTGATGTATCTGGAAAACCTTAGAGAACGCGGTCCTTGAGGTCTTTCGACGGACGGAAGGCCACTTTCTTCGAAGCCTTGATCTTGATCGCTTCGCCGGTCGCCGGGTTGCGGCCCTTGCGGGCAGGGCGGGCGCGGACCTGCAGGATGCCGAGACCGGAAATACGAAGCTTCTTGCCCTTCTTCAGGTAGCCGCCCATGCGGTCGATGAAGTCGCTGACCACGAGTTCAGCCTGCTTTTTCGGCATTTCATGCGCTTCCGACAGTTCGGCCGCCAGATGCTTCAGCGTCAGCACGTCTGGCTGAACTTTTTTCGCCGCCGCCTTCGGCGCAGCTTTCGCGGGGGCTTTTGCAGCCGCTTTCATAGGCGTTTTTGCTTTGACGGGAACTTTCTTCACCGGTGCTTTTGCGGCCGGCGCTTTCGTTGCGGTTTTTGGTTTGAGGGCCATTCTGGTTTCCTTTGTCAGTCTGTGAGTGCAAAAAAGCAGCGTAAAACGTGGGTTTTTGGCTGTTGTAAAGTCAGATTTGCGAATGATTCAGTGCAGAACGTGATCGGATAACTTCGCTTCGGTGATTGTGCAAGCAGGCGACTGGAGCGGGTGAAGGGAATCGAACCCTCGTATTCAGCTTGGGAAGCTGCTGCTCTACCATTGAGCTAC
>JAIXRO010000070.1 GCA_027485145.1 Hyphomonadaceae bacterium
CACTCGGAAGAACGAAGGGCAGGAGGTCCAGCCTGTAAGCAGCGGCCTGCATGAAGCTGCCCTGACCAAAGGCGGCAACGGCTTCGGCTTCCATCTCATCATAACCGGCCTCGGCCATCGCCTCTGGAGCGAAGGTTTCGCCAGCCCATAAAAGTGCCCCGAAGCTCAGCAGAAGCAACGTATTCTGGGCAATGAGGATGATCCCGGTACGGACCAGAATCTTGACCGAAGCGTCTCGCAGCACGAACAGGAGGCAGCCAAGAAGGCCATAGGTCAGCAGGATGTCGCCAATCCAGAAAAACACGAAATGCAGCGCGCCGAGGACGATCAACGCCGCCATCCGGCGGAAGTATCGCGGCCCGAAATCCTTTCCGGCGCGCGCCGCTGCGGCGAGCTGGTAGCTGAGCCCGGCGCCGAACATCATTGAGAAGAGAGGATAGGATTTCATGAGGAACAGACCAGCGACCCCGGCATAGGCCGCCTGATCCAGCCCGGTGTTCAGTCCGCCGCTGTAAAAGCCACTCGTAAACGGCTGGGCGAAGCCAACGACGTTGACGACGGCGATGCCGAACAGAGCGAAAGCCCGCAGCAAGTCCGGCATCAGGGCGCGGTTGGCAGGCTCTGGCGGCGTCGGCATCGCGAATCTCGAATTTATTGTTTATCGATAATAGCCGAAACAGCGGCGGAACGCAACTCGCAAGGGCTCTCAGCGCCGCCGTCTGCTTGCGCCGCAGGAGGGATTCCGGTATCGCCGTCCGCGTGCCGGCATAGCTCAGCTGGTAGAGCACCTGATTTGTAATCAGGGGGTCACGGGTTCGAGTCCTGTTGCCGGCACCACTGAAAACAAGGCATTACACTAGTTTTGACCGCGCTGAAAGACGGCGTGGAAGCAATGTGGAAGCAGGCTGGAGAGCAGCAGAAGGTGTGTTCGGAAGGGGTCGACTGGCCAATTCGACCCTTTTTCGCGCTCTATAGCTAAATGCCGCCCCTCGCGAACGAAAGGCGGCATTCGATTTAAAACTTCTCGGGCATCCGAAATAGTTCGTTGTGCGGGATCAGGAACGGACGTTCCTCGGGGTAGTCCTCATAGGCCGCCTGCACGCGGTCGACGCCATTTTTTGACGCGATCAGGTCGGACTTGATCACCATTGTGTACCAGGCGAGGTCTTCGCGCTGGTACCACAAAACGCGGTCGCCGATCGCCGGCTTCGATTTCGGTTTGCTGTCCATGGTTAGTAGTCCTCCGGGGTCATGATCGTCATCACACGGGTGGTCGACGATGGGTCTGCGGGATCTTCTGAACCGTGCTGAAGGTCGGGTGCGTAGTAGTCGATTTTCCACCACAGCCTTTCAGATCCAAGCTGGAGGGAACCGAAGTCGTGTTCCTTGTAAGGATCGTTGCCGTCGTCGAATGATTGGTGTTCAGCGATTTGCTTCAGGACCAAGTCGAGCCCTGTTTTGTAGATCGCGCTGATCGCGCCATCGGTGATGTGGACCTTGCCTTTCGAGGGGTCGCGCCTGAAACCGTCGTTGAGGTTCCGGATACGCGCCTGGCGATTGTCAGGTTTAGCGGTCGTCATGTGTTAGCTCCTTTCATAAAGAAGCCCCGCTAGGGTGCTAGCGGGGCGCGGGTTGTTGATTGATTGGCTGGCTTAGATCCGGTCGATGATCCTCCTCTGCACGTGCCGGTCGCCTTCGATGTATCGCTCGGTCATGCCGATTGATGCGTGGCCTGCGAGCTCCTGGACGTCACGTAATGACCCCCCAGCTCTCGCGACCGCTCTCGAAGCGTTTGTGATGAACGTCCGCCGACCTGAGTGGCTTGTGCAGCCATCTAGCCCGATCGCTGCGTAGACGCCTTGAAACCAATTGACGACGGACCCTGGCGACATCTTCCCGCCGCGCTCGCTCTGAATCAGCGCGCGGTACTCGTCGTGGGCGACCAGTTGCTTCAGTTCGACGATGGCCTGCCTCAGATCCCGGTTCATCGGAATGCGCCGGCCACGGCCCCGCTTTGAAATCTTGTCTTCGATATGAAGGTGGTCGCAGACGCGGCCGCTCGCCGTGAGGACCATGCTCCAAGTCAGGCCGGCTATCTCGCACGCACGTAGACCTGCTTTCACGCTGAGTAGGATCATCACTCTGTTGCGTTCGCCGTATCGCCGGGTCGCGGCGTATCGCAGCGCCCGATTGAGCGACGCGTTGGTGAGCAGCTTGGCTTGGCGCCCCGGCACCTGGTTGACTTTCGTTTAGGTTGATGCTGCTTACACCTTACCAAGAACATAACGTGAACGCAAGGCCTAAATATGCCCCGCAAAAACTGGCAAATAGCACTGAAAAGGGTAGTCGATGTGGCGATCGACCCTGATTACGTCGAAGACATCCGAAGCCGTTGGTCATCCCTGAAAGGGGCGGGGCCGGATATCATCGCTGGCAAGCTGTTCGAGATAGCAAATTATCAAGGCATGTCCGACCGGGCGGCCTCGTCTTGGCTGTCGACCAACGGTAGCCCCGATTTTCGCGAATTGGCGCTTCGGCTTCCGCTTGAGCCCTGCGAGTGCGCAGGCTCGTTCGACGGAGTGACCGGGTGCGGATACCTTCGGAGCCAGAACGTCTGCAGCCACCCTGCGCTCCTGCTGCGTTGCATTGTGCCGACGATACCGGCCAGGAAGGGCCAGCTTGCCCGGCTGGCCCTCGCCCTGAATTACTGGGCGTCGGATCTGCCCGTTCAGAGCTTGGGCGCCTGGGCCCGCTCTAAACTGAAGCGCGGGGATCATCGCGCGGGCGGCGCCGCGATGGTTGAGGACCTGAAGCGTTTACCAGGTGTGTCGGACAAGGTTGCCAGCATGATCGCGAGTGACGTTGCCATCGGCCTCAGCACCGGCATTGACGCGCTGTTGAGGGCGGGGGCGTCGGTGATCGTAGTTGACCGACTAGTGCACAACCTGCTCATCAGAACAGGCGCGACGAGGGTTGCCGGCCGGCCCCACGCCTTTGGTCCTCGATGCTACGCTGAGGGCGGCTGTAGAGACCTGATCGAGCTGTTCGCTGCGGGAATAGACGCCCGGCAGTTCAATCGCCGTTGGCCGACTTTCGCACCGAGAATGCTGCAGCATGCGATTTGGCGATTCTGCGCTGGCAGCGAGCTGAGCATTTGCAATGGCAACAACATCCGGGCGCAAGACCGGTGCCGGGTCATAGTTTGTCCGGCCTTTGAGCAATGCGAACGGGCGCGCATTTCCGCCAAAGCTCCAGATACTCACAATGCCGACGAAGCGTAGCCGATTGGGAGTGAAACGCCTTCGGCGAAATGCTTTCGCCCGCCTCACCCCCCCCTTTAACATCCGTATCTTGAATATATCCTATTTTGGCGCTTGGTTAGCTGTCTCGATAGCTCTTGCAGGCACATAGACCGCGTGTCGCTGCATCACAGTTGTACTCGCGAAATGCATTGAGTACGCCTCAGTACGTTTCATGAATTCGACCACGTTGACCAAACTGATTGCATCACCTTCTGTGTACCTACAAACGAAGGCAGTGTGCAAAAATGGCGTCATTTAAATACTTCGGCGATCCATGAGGATTTCTCGCTATCTGTTCCGAAATTGATCCCCGAGGTGATTGGGATGAGACGCAAATGAAGGTCGTCGTGTACCGACTTTCGGACAAAGGCGTCCTTCGATTTTGGCCCACGACCAAGACCGTCCAATCGCAAGGCCCAGAACACATTGCGACGAAGCTAGAAGGACGTTTTGCGGCGGCAGAGATAGCTATTCAGCGTCGAAACGAGCGAGAGAAACGACCGGAAGGGGAGTTTCCCGTATAAAGTGCGAATTCTCTTGCGAGCAAAGGGCTTGCGATCTGAAATAATGTAAGTGGCCGGATCATTCGAATGATCCAGCCACTTACATTATGGTTATTCGAGTTTTGGACGTCCTGAATCACAAGTTCATGGCACAGGAAATCGTTTTGTCCCCTGAAGAAGCAACGGGCGGCGCCTTCGCCTCGGTCGAGATTCTGCGGCATTCCTAGCAATGCTCGTGGCAGATCCGGGTACGGCCTTCTTGACCGAACTACCACGGCTCGCGTTGCGAGCCCCGCTACGCGATTCAAGCTGCTTTGGCGTGATTGTCGATAGCGCCCGATACAAACGAAGAGCGGGTTTATCGGGCGGCTGTATACCCCTTTCCAATTTCGGCCGACCTGTCGCAGGACTTAATCTCGTTGGCTTCAATTGCCACGCGAACTTCATGCAGTAGTCAGCGGTAGCGCCGAAGCATCCAACCGGCTTTACCATGATCGGCCTGCTGCCAATGAGTCCGACCTCAGCACCCCGGGTCTTCTTCAGATAGGCGAGCAAAGGTACATCGGCTTTGTGCATCACGCCGTGAAAATGCATCTGAATATCATAACGGTCTTGGACGAAGAGACCGTCGAGGCGTTTGAAGAATGTGAAGTCGGCCATGAAGAACGCGGGGAAGGAGCTATCTCGGGAGATCCTTCGCATGTAGCGCTGAAATTTTTCCTTCAGTTCGAGGATCTTGGCTGCAGAACATTTTTCAGCAGGTATTTTTGCCCACCCCAAAACTACGGTGACGAATGCAGCTTCGCTTTCACCATACCCGAGTGATCGCATTCGGATTTCGAACGACTCTTTCCTTTCGTAAATTGAAATGGGCGAGGCAGCGCAAGGCTTTCCATCGATCCGCTCTGCCTCTTCGAGTGCGGCCAGCACTTCGGGTGCAAATTTCCAATTCGACTTTCGTGCAATTCGTTTGCGGCGCTCCTGTTCGGGCACCGCATATTTTTCGATTGAGGGCCTAAGTCGCATTGTGCCAGGCTCCGAAAAAGTGGGCATTTTCGTAAGCGATCACGTCGTCAATTGAATAGGCGACACGCGAACCGAAGGACGTCCAAGCAGGCCCCTTGCGCTGCTGACGCCAATTTTCGAGCGTTCGACGGGAAATGGGCCAGCGCCTGGCGAGTTGTGCTGTGCTCAAATACTTCTGCCGAGAAAACTCCGTATCCTCGAACTTCATACCAATCTCCTTTGTTATGGAGATTGCAAAATTTCATAGTCAACGACGTTCAAAAAGTCTGAGTAACGGGTAGTTTTTGACGGTTTGACGGTTTGAACACGGCCTCGCCAGACATGATTAGCGCGAATCGGAATCTAAGTACTTTTGCACGAAATTCTCTAAGTTTTTTTGGTTCTTTCCCAGAACACACTTGCCTCCTTTCTTTGAGAACGCGTCCTCCTTTCCCTCTAGCGCGGTCATCTTATCCCGCACTGTGTTGCACAACAGTCGCCAGGTAGATCCAAGTGGATCGATATCTTTGATCGTTGAGTCGGGGCCTAGGAGTTTGATCAAAACATGCCACATGCCTGGCCGTGAAATCTTTTCGTCGATCGTCAAGCAAAAGCCGGCAATGCTTTTTATCTGCCTGACCACGAGTTCGTCTTCCGCTTCGGGCTCGATACGTTTGGCAGGTGGCGTCCTCATCGCTGAAATGAGGTCGGTGCGCTTCAGCATTACAATCACCAAAGATGGTGGGCCAAAACCGAGCGAGCGCCACATGCAGCCCGTGTTTTGAATTACGTCACGTTGAAAGCGGAATTGAGCCCGACCGATTTTGCCGACGGGCGCGACCAACACATCCGATCCGAGGTACCAGGGGGCCAAGTTGCCCTTCTGAATAAATTCCAGCAGCGACGAGAAGGCTTGCGAGCGAAACGTCTGAAGCCGTTCTGGAGGAGGGGAGGCTTGGGTGGTGCCGTCGGCTTTTTGTGTCGCTAGCGTCCAGGCTATTCCGTCAGGGTTGTACAGGTCAGGCAGTTTCGGTTGACGGATACGCC
>JAIXRO010000191.1 GCA_027485145.1 Hyphomonadaceae bacterium
AATTTATCTCAATTTCCACAGCGAAAAATGGAACTTTTCTGTTGACAGAACTTCTGCGAACAAATGTTTACGCGCACTCACTCACATTTTTTTTGGCCGTGCAAATGTATGAATTTCCTGTGCATTTTTGCCGGGGGCCACATGTCAACACGCTAATTGCGGCGTTCAAAAAAAAGAGGGACTTGTAGTGGATTTCTGTTCGCAATACTTTCGCGACTGCCAGCTAATTATCGTCCCGGTAAAGAGTATTTTGCGTATCAGGCGGGGGCCTGCCGGGGCGCGTCGAGTGCGGGTTGGACAGAACGATCAAAACTAGAAACGGGGTCGGTGATGGACCGAAAAAGATTGTTTGTTTCTCGCGTCAACAACGGAAATCAGGATCAGGCAAGTGGCGAAGCCACTGGCCTGCGCGTCTGGGATGATGTGCAACTGGTCCTCGCTTCCCGGATTGCGCCGGAAGAATTTGACCGCTGGATTGCGGAGCTGCGCCTCGTCGCAGAGGTGGACGGCGAAATGCTGCTCGCCGCAAAGGATCGCTACGCGCTGGAGCGGGCAGAGACCGGCTACAAGCGCGAGATCGAGCGCCTGTGGGCGGCGATGGACCCGCTTGGCCGTGCGATCAAATTGATCTGTTGGCGGACGGTTTCGGCTGAGATCCGGGAATTCATCGGTGACCCGTGGTCGGACCACGGCGATCCGCCAGAGCCGCCCGGGCCACCGGGGCCGCCGGACTCATCTTCGTCTGCCGGTCCGGCGATGACCTTTGAAACGCTGGTCGTCGGTCCGTCAAACCAGATCGCCGCAGGAATGGCGAAGCGGATTGCGGCAGGCCTTCCGGCGGGAACGCCGATCACGCTGATGTACGGCCCGCAAGGGACGGGCAAGACGCATATCGCCCTGGCCCTCAAGGCGGCCGTGGCGCGCAGCGATGCCAAGCGCAAGGTCGTGTACCTGACGGCGGAAGAATTCATGTCCGCCTATCTCGACGGCGTGAAGGCCCGCGATACGAGTCCGCTGAAGCGGCGCTTGCGCGAAGCCGCGATCCTCATCGTCGATGACCTGCACCGCATCGCCGGCAAGCCGGGCACCGAGAATGAGCTCTACCAGAACATCCGGGAAGTGACCGGCAATGGCGGTCAGGTTGTTCTGGTGGGTGATGCCGCGCCGGGCGAGACAGTCGGTTTCGGCCAGCGCCTGCGCGGCGAGATCAAGGGCGCGACGGCCGTCGAAATCGGTCTGCCCGACGCGGCGATGCGCCGTGAAATCCTGACCCGGCTGTCGGCGTTCATTACGGCCGGCCACCCGGAATTCCTGCTCGAGGACGACATGATCCAGAAACTCAATTCCGGAATCCGTGGCCCTGGCCGCGAACTGACCGGCGCCGTGTGGAGCCTCTTCACGGAAGCAAACTTCGGCCAGGAAACGCCGACCGCAGAGATGCTGGACCGGGTGATCCGCCGGCATTCCGGCGAAGCGCGCGAGCCCACCATGGACGTGATCAAGAAGGCGACGCTGAAAGTGTTCCCGATTGCCCGCGCCGACCTTGAAGGGCCGAGCAAGATGCAGGCCTACGTCTATCCGCGCCAGATCGCGATGTACCTTTGCCGGACACTGACGCGCAAATCCTTCCCGCAGATCGGACTCGCCTTTGGCAAGCGAGACCACACGACAGTTCTCTATGCGTTCCGGCGTATCCGGGATGCACTGCCGAAAGATCCGCGGGTCGCCGAGGATCTGGCGCGGGTCGAAGCCGTCGTGATCGACATGATCGACAGCGGCATGAGCTGACCCTGCCCCGGCCCCCGTGTTTCCGCTCTGGCGGGGCCTCGGGGGCGGCTTGGCTTTTTCCTGAACTTGGTTAAGGGTCTGCAGCCCGCAGCCGGACCGGCGCGGGGTGATTCCCGGCACGTCCGGGGGCAGATATTCGCGGCAACAGCCACCAGAGGATTGGGGGAGCGGCAACGCAGCTCCCGTGATGGACGGACCTGAAGATGAAACTGACAATTGAACGCAGTGACTTGCTGGATGCGCTGAGCCACGTGCAGAATATTGTCGAGCGGCGCACGACGATCCCGATCCTGTCGAACGTGCTGCTGCAGGCCAAGAAGGGCGAGCTGCGGCTGACCGCGACAGACCTTGATATCGAGGCGGTGGACTCGGCAGCCGCGAAAGTGACCCGCGAGGGCGCGGTCACGGCACCGGCCGGCACGCTGTTCGATGTGGTGCGCAAGCTGCCTTCGGGCGCGGAAGTGATGATGGAACTGAACGCCGAGACGGGACGGATCATCCTGACGGCGGGGCGCTCGCAGTTCGAGCTGCCGACCCTGCCCGCGGCTGATTTCCAGACGATGGCCTCCGACGAAGGCAGCGTGCAGTTCAGCCTGCCGGCCAAGGAATTCGCGCGCCTCATCGACAAGACGCGGTTTGCGATCTCGACCGAGGAGACGCGGTATTATCTCAATGGCGTGTTCCTGCACGCCGCCAAGAATGACGCCGGCAAGCCGGTGCTGCGATCGGTCGCCACCGACGGCCACCGCCTGGCACTGGCGGAACTGAAGGCACCCAAGGGCAGCGAGAAGCTGACCGGCGTGATCGTACCGCGCAAGACCGTCAACGAAATCCGCCGCCTGATCGACGGGCGCGAGGACGAAGTGGCAATCGAAGTGTCGGACACCAAGATCGTGGTGCGCGCGGGGCGCGCCGTGCTGACGTCGAAACTGATCGATGGTTCGTTCCCGGACTATGCGCGCGTTATCCCGAAGGGCAATGACAAGAAGCTGACGGTGAACAACAAGGCATTCGAAGCGGCGGTAGACCGCGTCTCGACCGTGTCTGCGGAGCGGTCGCGGTCGGTGAAGATGAGCCTCAGCGAGGGACGCCTCACGCTGGCGGTGAACCATGCCGAGACCGGCGCGGGCAATGAGGAAATCGAGGCGGAGTATTCGTCGGATGCGATGGAGATCGGCTTCAATGCCAAGTACCTGCTCGACATCGCGGGCCAGATTGAATCGGACGAAGCCGAGTTCATGTTCAACGACCCCGCCTCCCCCGCGCTCGTGCTCGACCCGTCGGACGAGTCCGCACGTTATGTGCTGATGCCGCTTCGCGTTTAGACAGGTGGGCTGGCGGGCCCTGCAACCATGACCGCACTGACCCGCCTCACGCTCACGGATTTCCGGAACTATCCGAGCCTCACTCTGAAGCTCGATGCCCGGCCCGTGTGCCTTTACGGGTCCAACGGAGCGGGCAAGACGAACCTTCTGGAAGCGGTCAGCCAGTTCGGACCGGGCCGGGGGCTGCGCTCGGCGCAGCTCAGCGAGATGACGCGGCATGGCGCGCCGGGCGGCTGGACGATTTCCGGCACGCTGGATGATGAGCAGAAGATCGGCATTGCCCTCGAAGGCGCCGGACCTGTGAAGCGCGCGGTCCGGATTGACGGCGCGCCGGCCAGCCCGGGCGACCTGGCCGAGCGGATGCGGCTGATCTGGCTGACGCCCGCGATGGACGGCGTGTTCCGCGGCGGGGCATCGGAACGGCGGCGCTTCTTTGACCGGCTGGTGATGGCTCACCAGCCGTCACATGGGGGCGCATCATCGCGCTACGAGAAGGCGCTGGCCGAACGCAATGCACTGCTCGAGCGCGGGCATGTGGACCCGGCCTGGGCCGATGCCATCGAAGCGCGGCTGGCGGAGGCGGGCGCCGAGATCGCGATCAACCGGGCGCTCGTGCTCGCGGACCTGCAGGGGGCGATCGACGCGCGTCCGGAAGGACATTTTCCGAAGGCGGACCTTTCGCTGGAAGGCGAGGCCGAAGCGACCGCCGTACGGGGCGATGATTTTCGCAGCGTTTTCGATCTGCTGGTGGACGCCTATCGCAGCGGGCGGCGGCGCGACATTGCGGCGGGCCGGACGCTGAGCGGACCGCACAGGTCTGACCTTGGCGTGATCCACCGGCCTTCGGGCGCGCCGGCCGGCGAGGCCTCAACCGGGCAGCAGAAGGCCTTGCTGATCGGACTGGTGCTGGCCTCGGCGGAGGCCTTGTCCGTGAACGGAGATGGCCCGGCGCCTCTGCTGCTGCTGGATGAGGCGGCCGCACATCTCGATCCGGACCGGCGCAGGGCGCTCTATGACGAGCTGGCCGCCATGCGCGGACAGGCCTGGCTGACCGGGACGGATGCCTACCTCTTTGAGGCCTTTGGCGCACGCGCCCAGCGCGTCCGGGTGGAGGCATCGACCGCCGTGCTGGACGCGCAAGCGGGTTAGCGGTTTGCGTCGAGCCAGATGCGCAGGCGTTCGAGTGCGGGAAGTATCTCGGCGGCAAGCGCCGGCGGGAAGCTTTCGGGGAGCGCCGCAAGTTCGGGCGTGAGCGCCTTGAGGGCCGCATCGCGTGCCGACCGGCCGGACGGCGTCAGGAACACCCGTTTCGAACGGGCATCATCTGCGTCCGGATCAATGCGGATGAAGCCTTTGGCATCGAGCTTCTGCAGCGTGTTGGTCATGGTGCCCTTGGTGACCTGGAAGGCGGCCGCGAGCCGGGCGGGCGTCCAGCCATCACCCAGCCGGACGCAATGGTTGAGCAGGCTGAACTGCGCGACCGTCAGGTCGTGCGGAAGGACGCGCTGGAAACGATTGCCGGAAAGCTGCGCGATGATGCCGATCTCGTTGAAGAGCCGGAAGTAGAGAGCGCCGGTATCGGCCGGCGGGGCGGGCCGCGCAGTTTTCTGGGGCATGCAGGATCAACTCATCAAATGGGCATCGAGGCCGCGCCGGGGCGCTGGAACTACCGGCTTGGCATAGCCGACTCGCACCAGCATCTGAAGTCGCTGACTGTCGCCGATCAGCGCGTGCACATCGCGGTACAGGTCTGCGATCTCGGGATATTCCTGCAACGCCTGACTCCATGGGTGCACCACGAGGCCCTGCGCGGCCGCTTCGAGCGTGAGACGCATGTAGGCGCGGCCCGCGCCAATCTGGCCTTCGCGCGACGCGCCGTCATTGAGCATCCAGGCGAAGGCCCGCGCAGAGGCCGCCATCGGGCGGTACATGTCGAGGCCCTGCTTGAAGGCGGCGGACGAAGGGTCGGCCAGCGCCTCTATCGAGACAGCGCCGACGAGTGTGCCGAGCGCAAGGAACGGGCTCTCGAGGGATATCCCGTCCCGGTAGCGGTTGGTTTCGGCCGGACCGATCCGCATCAGGTCGATGCTTTCCTGCATCGTGTAGGCGGTGGTCGATTCGCGTTCGTGGCCGCGCCAGGTGAGATCGCGCAGGCGCTCCGCCGTCTGATCATTACCGCATGTCCGGACCGTCATGCCATAGGCTGATCCGGCGGCGACGAGTGCGGCGAGCTTTTCGGGTTCGACATCGCGCGGCTCGTAAACCTCGCGGTTGGTGTGGCGGGCGAGGACATGAGCGAAAAGCGGGTCTGCCTTCGCCTGGCCTGGCGTCAACCGGACATGTGCCACGGGGCGGGCATCCAGCCGGCCGGTCAGTTCAGGTGCGCCGTCCGGGAAAGGCGTGATTTCGGCGCTGTAGCCTTCTTCCGCCGCGGCGAGGCGGAGGAGTTCGAGGAAGGCGCCGCAGCCGATGATGATCTGCCGGTCGAACGGATCGGTGGCCGGGAGGCGCCTCTCAAGATCGACATACAGGGTCAGAGCGTCATCGCCTTCGAGCTGGACGAGCCAGGGCTGGCGATTGTGCGGATTGGGCGCGAGGAGCGCATAGGACAGGAAGCGGCGGCGGAACTCGGTCTCCTGCCCCGCCACCCGCCAGGCTTCGCGCGCGGCGCGGGAGGGCTGGTTCAGCGCGACGAAGCCGCCGGCGCTGGCGGCGGCGAGCACAACGCCTCCGCCAATGAGTTTCAACACGCCGCGCCGGGAAGTCATGAGCCGTCTCCTTTAGTTTGATGTCGAACTACTTAGTTCGAATTCAAACTATCGTCAAGCGCCACCTTTGCGTGAATTCGCGATGGCTGTTAGTGTTGCAGGAACGTGAGGACCGCCGAACATGAAAACACGCACAATCGATCCGACGCCCTGGATGGGGCATTTCAACATGCATCATGGCATTGAGGTCACCGGCGCGACGCGCACGCTGTACTTGTCAGGCCAGACATCCACAGCCGCAGATGGCACAACGCTGCATGCCGGAGACATCGCGGCGCAGTACAAATCAGCGTGGAGCAATCTGAAAGACGCGCTGGCCGAAGCCGGCATGACGCCTGTCAACATCGTGCGTCTGAACATTTACACCACAGATGTGGACGCGCTGATGGCGGTCGCGGCAGACTTCACAGGCATGATCAAGGGCGACGGCGCGGAGACATCCGCGACGCTGGTGGGGGTGACCCGTCTGTTTGATCCCGGGCTGATGATCGAACTTGAGGCGACGGCCGTCGCCTGAGGTGGATTCTGGCGGCGCATCGCTCTAGGTAGGTTCCGGAACAAGGAGCCTGCCCCATGAAAACACGCGCCGCTGTCGCCTTCGAGGCCAAGAAACCGCTCGAGATCGTCGAGCTTGACCTGGCAGGCCCGAAGGCGGGCGAAGTGCTTGTGGAAATCATGGCGACGGGCATCTGCCATACGGATGCCTATACGCTGGACGGGCTGGACTCCGAGGGCATCTTCCCGAGCGTGCTGGGCCATGAAGGCGCGGGCATCGTGCGCGAGGTCGGCGCGGGCGTGACCAGCGTGAAGCCGGGCGACCATGTCATCCCGCTCTATACGCCCGAATGCCGCCAGTGCAAAAGCTGCCTCTCGGGCAAGACCAATTTGTG
The DNA here is from genome assembly GCA_027485145.1 of Hyphomonadaceae bacterium. Lineage (GTDB taxonomy): Bacteria > Pseudomonadota > Alphaproteobacteria > Caulobacterales > Hyphomonadaceae > Hyphomonas. The sequence goes on from JAIXRO010000191.1 coordinate 6,772, forward strand.
TACGGCCATTCGCGCGACGCAGGGCAAGGGCCTGATGCCGGATGGCACCTCGCGTTTCTCCTACAAGGGCCAGACGGTCTTCCACTATATGGGCTGCTCGACCTTCTCGAACTTCACCGTGTTGCCAGAGATCGCGGTGGCGAAGATCCGCACGGACGCGCCGTTCGACAAGGCCTGCTATATCGTGTGTGGCGTGACCACCGGCGTGGGCGCCGTGGTGAATACGGCGAAGGTGCAGGTCGGCGACAACGTCGTGGTCTTCGGCCTGGGCGGCATCGGCCTCAATGTGATCCAGGGCGCGCGGATGGCGGGGGCGGACATGATTGTCGGCGTCGACATCAATCCGTCCAAGGAGGACTGGGGCCGCAAGTTCGGCATGACGCATTTCGTCAATCCGAAGGATGTGAAGGATATCGTTGCGCACATCGTGGAGCTCACGGGCGGCGGCGCGGACTATTCGTTCGACTGCACGGGCAATACGACCGTGATGCGTCAGGCGCTCGAATGCTGCCATCGCGGCTGGGGCACGAGCGTGATCATCGGCGTGGCGGAATCCGGCAAGGAAATCGCGACGCGGCCGTTCCAGCTGGTCACCGGGCGCAACTGGCGCGGCACGGCCTTTGGCGGCGCGAGGGGGCGCACGGATGTGCCGAAGATTGTCGACTGGTACATGAACGGCAAGATCGAGATCGACCCGATGATCACGCACGTGATGACGCTGGACAAGATCAACGACGCGTTCGACCTGATGCACGAGGGCAAGAGCATCCGGAGTGTCGTCGTCTACTAAAAAACTGAGCAACAACTGGAGGAACTACCAATGTACAGTCACATGATGGTCGGCTCGAACGACATCGCAAAGTCCAAGGCGTTTTACGACGCCCTGTTTACGTCCGTAGGCGGAAAGCCGGGGATCACCGACCCGAAGGGTCGCCTCGTCTACATGCACAATGGCGGCATCTTCCTCGTCACGCCGCCGATTGACGGCGCGCCCGCCACCTGCGGCAATGGCATGACGATCGGCCTCGCGATGGCCTCGACCGAACAGGCCGATGCCTGGCATGCAGCCGGCGTCGCCGCTGGCGGCAAGGCGATCGAAGACCCGCCGGGCTGGCGCGGCGAAGGGCCCAGCGCGCTCTATCTCGCCTACCTGCGCGACCCCGACGGCAACAAGCTCTGCGCCTTGCACCGCAAATAGGCCGGACCGGTCAGGCGAGCGCGAGCCGGTAATTGGTTCGCGTGAGCCGCCGCGGCAGGCGGAAGGCTTTCAGCGGCTCGCCAAAGACGCGCTCCAGAAGCGCATCGGCCCGGGCCCTGGCGCCCGCGTCCATCGCGTCATAGGCATCTGTGACAGCCTGCAGGCGCAGGAGCGGAAACGTCCGCGCCTGTGCCGGGCCACGCTCGCCTTCGATATCGATCCAGATTTCGCCAAGGCCGCGCGGCACATGCGCGCCTGAGGAGGCGGTTGCCGCCCAGTCGGTGAACAATTGCACGGTGTCGACCAGCGCCGGGAACTGTTCCTGCATCTGGCGCGCGAGGATCGGCTCCAGCGTGGGCGCGATCGCATCATCGGCGAGCAGGTCTCCCGATCCTTTCTGACCCGAATGTGTGCGCCCCACCCAGTCCGCCACGCGCGGCGCATTGCGGCGCATGAATTCGCCGGAGGCCGGGTCGCGCAAGAGGTGGGCGTAGAGCGGGCCGATGAAGGCAAAATCGGCCAGGCACGGCCGCGCGCCGAGCAGGAACCGGTGCTCGGCGAGGTGGCGGGAGAAGTCGCCCAGGAAGGCCTCATATGAGCGCTCGATCCCGGGAATGGTCTCCGGCGTGATGCCGAGCGGCGGGAGCGCGCCCTTGAAACGCTGGCCGTTCTTCTTGCCGACCTCGTATTGCTCCGTGCGGCTGAGCTGCGGCGCCGAGAGGGCGCCAAACTCGGCATAGGCAAAATCCTCGTTGAAATTCCAGCGGTAGTGCATCGCGGGAATGACGAGCCATTCATCGGCGTACAGATGCAGCAGCTGCGCGACGAAGCGCTGGACGGGACCATCGGGAACGGCAGGAGGCTGCAGCCTTTCACGGGCCTCGACATAGTCGATGATGTCGGCCGTGTCCTGGATGATGGCGCCGTCCGGGGTTTTGAGCACGGGGATGACCGGCCAGCCGACCGTGGGCAGGATGACGTCGCGGTAGACCGCCTGGGTGGCGCCTTCCTCGGTGAACGGCACGCCGCGCCAGCGCAGATAGGCGCGGGCCTTTCCGGTGTAGTAACTGACCTCTGCGCCGTAGAGCGTGTATGTGCTTGTCACCGGCCCTGCCTTCCCGATCTGCGTGCTGTGTCATGCTCAAAGGCTTTCGATGACGCAAGGCCTCCAGCCCCGCCGCGCGACTTTCTTGACTCCGGCACGGCCCGCAGGCGAGAATCCGGCCGGGGCAGGCCCTGCCCCGCTCACACAACCCGAAGGCATGGCGCTCGATGACCCTTACACCCGTTTCGGCCTGGAAGTCCTTCGGCGGAGCATTGTCCGTACACGATCATGATTCGGCGCTGCTCGGATGCACGATGCGCTTTGCCGTCTATACGCCGCCGCAGGCCGCGCATGGCCCGGTGCCCTTGCTGTGGTATCTTTCGGGGCTGACCTGCACCTGGGCGAACATGATGGAGAAATCCGGCGTGCAGGCACATGCGGCCCGCCACGGCCTGATGATCATTGCGCCGGACACGTCTCCGCGCGGCGATCATGTGCCGAATGACGACGCCTATGATCTCGGGCAAGGCGCGGGCTTCTATCTGACCGCGACACAGGCACCGTGGGACAAGCACTACAAGATGGACCAGTACATCACGGACGAACTGCCCGGCCTGATCGCCGCGAATTTTCCGGCAGACATGTCACGCCAGGGCATCTTCGGCCATTCGATGGGCGGGCACGGCGCGATCACGCTGCACCTCAAAAATCCGGACACGTACAAATCCTGCTCGGCCTTCTCGCCGATCACGTCGCCTGCCCGCGTGCCCTGGGGCGAGAAGGCGTTCACAGCTTATCTTGGAGCGCCTTCGATTGCCTGGGAGCAATACGATGCGACCGAGCTGGTGAAGGAGAGCCCGTCAAAGGCGCTGATCCGCGTCGATGCCGGCAAGGCGGACAATTTCCTGGAGACGCAGCTCAAGCCCGAGATTTTCATTGCGGCGTGCGAAAAGGAGGGCCAGCGGCTCGATTACCGGCTGCACGACGGCTATGGGCACGACTATTATTTCATCGCGACCTTCATGGACGAGCACCTCGCCCATCACGCAAAGGCCCTCGCCGGTTAACCTAACCGGCGCAGGCGAGGCGTAGCCGGGGGGGCAGAAACGTGCCATTAGGCCGGATTAACGCCTGAAAGCCTCTCCATGACCTTGCCTGACACCCTCCCCGCCGCGCTCGCCGGCGCGCTCTCTGCCCGTGGTTACACGGACCTCACGCAGGTCCAGTCCGCCGTCCTCGTTCCGCACCTCTCCGACAAGGACCTGCTGGTCTCGGCCCAGACGGGCTCCGGCAAGACGGTCGCCTTCGGCCTCGCGATGGCGGAAGCTCTCCTCTCAGGCGAAGACACGCTGTCGCCGGCCTCCGAGCCGCTGGCGCTGATCGTCGCACCGACGCGGGAACTGGCGATGCAGGTCGCGCGCGAACTGGGCTGGCTTTACGGCATTGCCGGCGCGCGCCTCGCCACCTGTGTGGGCGGCATGGACATGCGCGACGAGCGCCGGGCGCTGGAGCGCGGGGCGCACATCGTCATCGGCACGCCGGGCCGGCTGGCCGACCATATCAAGCGCGGCTCGCTGGTGACGGCGGGCGTGCGCGTCGTCGTGCTCGACGAAGCCGACGAGATGCTCGACATGGGTTTCCGCGAAGAACTCGAGCTGATCCTCGAAGGCACGCCGGACGAGCGCCGTACGCTGATGTTCTCGGCCACCGTGCCCAAGGGCATCGCAGCCCTCGCGGCGCGCTACCAGAAGAACGCGGCCCGGGTGACCACCGAGGCCGAGAAAAGCCAGCACGTCGACATCGAATACAAGGCCCTGCTCGTGGCTCCGGGCGATGAAGAAAACGCCATCGTCAACATCGTGCGCCATTCGGATTCCGAAAGCGCGCTGGTGTTCTGTTCGACCCGCGCCGCCGTGAACAAGCTGATGAGCCGGATGGGCAATCGGGGCTTCCCGGTCGTCGCCCTCTCCGGCGAACTCAGCCAGAAGGAGCGCTCCAACGCGCTGCAGGCCCTGCGTGATGGCCGCGCGCGGGTCTGCATCGCGACAGACGTTGCCGCCCGCGGGCTCGACCTGCAGAACCTCGGGCTCGTGATCCATGCGGACCTGCCGCGCGATCCCGCCACCCTGCTCCACCGCTCGGGCCGTACGGGCCGCGCAGGCCGCAAGGGCGTCAGTGCGCTGCTGGTCGCGCCGAAAGCCCGCCGCCGCGTCGAGCGCCTGCTCGGCGACGCCAAGATTTCCGCGACCTGGGGCAAGCCGCCTTCGGCCGAGGAGATCGCCCGCCAGGACGATGCCCGCCTGCTGTCCGACGCCGCGATCAGCGACCCGGCCAACGCGCATGAGAAAAGGCTCGTCGAGCAATTGCTGGCCCAGCACGGCGCCGAAGCCGTTGCTGCGGCCTTCATCCGCGCCAAGCGCGAGGGCCGCTCGGCGCCGGAAGAGCTGCGCGATGTCGATGACCGCGCCAGCGACCGCCGCGCCAAGCCCGATTGGGAGCGCCCCGAGCGTTCGTTGCGCGATCGTCCGGAGCGGATCCGGCCCGAGCGCGGCGAACGCGCGCCGCGCGAGGAGTGGACGCCGCGCGAAGACCGCCCTGCCCGCGACGACCGTCCGCCGCGCGAAAAACGTCCGCGCACGGAACGCGCTGACCTGCCCGGCGCGATCTGGATTGCGATCAATGTGGGCCGCAAGAAAAATGCGGACCCGAAATGGCTGCTGCCGATGCTGTGCAAGGCGGGCGGGCTCGAACGGGACGATATCGGGCAGATCCGGATCAATTCCGGAAACACGCATGTCGAGCTGACGCCGCAGGGCGCGATGCGCCTGTTCGAGAAGACAGGTGAGTCCGGCCGCCTCGAAGGCAGCTTGCAGGCGTTTCCGCTCGACGGCATACCCGAACCTGAGGCGTTTTCGCCCTCCGAAGCTCGCAGCGAACCGCGCCGCGACAGCCGCCCCGACAAGCCGCGCCCGCCTTACCGCAAGGATCGTCCCGCCGACGCCGGCCCCCGGCGCGACGACCGCCCCGCACGCCGGGACGAGGCGCCCGCGCCGCGCGCCTTTGCGCCGGCCGAATATGTCCAGGACGATCGTTCGAAAGGCCCGAAATCCGGCAAGCCCCGGCCCAAGCCGGCCGCCGGCGCAGCGCGTTCCAAGAGCAGTTTCAAGGGAAAGCCGAGCACCTCGAAAGGCCCCAAAACCGGGTTCAGAGCGGGGCCGAAACCGGCGAAGAAAAAGCCGTCCGGCGGACGTGATTGACCGGCCAGAAAATAGCCTGAATTTTCGGCCGCAACCGACTGTTTGTATTGAACTTTTTTTAGCCCGTGCAGCGGTGCGAAAACTACCCTCGGGACGTTCCCTCGGGGGCATATTTCCCGTATATTTCAAGACTGTTTCGAGAATCACCCGAGAAAGACCACCCCCATGGCCGATGATACGGTTCCGGAGGCGCCCGAAGAGGGCGGTGAAGGCGAGTATGGCGCAGATTCCATCAAGGTCCTGAAAGGCCTCGATGCGGTGCGCAAACGCCCCGGCATGTACATCGGCGATACCGATGACGGCTCCGGCCTGCATCACATGATCTACGAAGTCGTCGACAACGCGATCGATGAGGCGCTCGCGGGTCATGCTGACCGCGTGACGGTCACTCTGTACCCGGACGGCTCGGCCGAAGTGACGGATAACGGCCGGGGCATCCCGGTCGGCCTGCACGCGGGCGAAGGTGTCTCGGCGGCCGAAGTGATCATGACCCAGCTGCACGCCGGCGGGAAATTCGACCAGAACTCCTACAAGGTGTCCGGCGGACTCCACGGCGTGGGCGTTTCGGTGGTCAATGCCCTGTCCGATTGGCTGGACCTGACGATCCACCGCGAAGGCTATGAGCACTTTGTTCGCTTCGTCGATGGCGGGCGCGTCGAGGCGCCGCTTGTCCGGCGCGGCCCTTCGCCGAAGCGCGAAAACGGCAAGCCTTACACGGGAACGGCGGTCCGTTTCTTCGCATCGCCGTCGACGTTCACGATGACGGACTATGATCGCAAAACGCTGGAACACCGGCTGCGCGAACTCGCCTTTCTGAACTCGGGCGTGAAGATCATCTTCCGGGATGAGCGCGGCGCGGAACCGTTCGAGATCACGCTCGAATACGAAGGCGGCGTGAAGGCCTTCGTCCAGCACATCGACCGCCAGAAACAGTCGCTGATCGGCGAGCCGATCTATGTGATCGGCGAGAAGGATGGCATCACGGTCGAGGCCGCGCTGGAGTGGACCGACAGCTACCACGAGTCTGTGCTCTGCTTCACGAACAACATCCCGCAGCGCGATGGCGGCACGCACCTTGCGGGTTTCCGCGGCGCGCTGACGCGGATCATCAACAAGTATGCCAACGAGACGGGCATCGCGAAGAAGTCGAAGGTCGAAATCTCTGGCGATGACGCGCGCGAAGGCCTCACCTGTGTGCTCTCCGTCAAGGTGCCGGACCCGAAGTTCAGCTCACAGACGAAAGACAAGCTCGTCTCCTCGGAGGTTCGCCCGGTTGTCGAGAGCCTGATCGGCGAGAAGCTCGGCGAGTGGTTCGAAGAGAACCCGAAAAAAGCCGTGCAGATCATGGAGAAGATCGTCGAGGCCGCCGCCGCGCGCGAGGCGGCCCGCAAGGCGCGCGAACTGACGCGACGCAAGTCGGCGCTCGACATCACATCCCTGCCCGGCAAGCTGGCGGATTGCCAGGAGAAGGACCCGGCGAAATCCGAGCTCTTTATCGTCGAGGGTGACTCGGCCGGTGGCTCCGCCAAGCAGGGCCGCAGCCGCGACAATCAGGCGATCCTGCCGCTGCGCGGGAAGATCCTGAATGTCGAGCGCGCGCGCTTCGACAAGATGCTCTCGTCCGATCAGGTCGGTACACTGATCATGGCGCTCGGCGCCGGGATCGGGCGAGACGAGTTCGACATCAACAAGCTTCGCTACCACAAGATCATCATCATGACGGATGCTGACGTGGACGGCGCGCATATCCGCACGCTGCTTCTCACGTTCTTCTATCGCCAGATGCCGGAGATCATCGAGCGCGGCTTCCTCTACATTGCGCAGCCGCCGCTGTACAAAGTCACGCGCGGCCGGTCAGAGCGCTATGTGAAGGACGACGCAGAGCTGGAAGCCTACCTGATCGAGGAAGGCACCAGCGGCGAGACGCTGATCCTTGCCGATGGCACGCAAATTGCCGCCGAGGACCTGCGCGACCGGGTGCGGCAAGCCGCAAACTTCCGCGCGAGCCTGCGGCGTCTGGCGCTCCGCGCGCCGGCGGACCTGATCGAGCATGCGGCCCTTGCGGGCGCCCTCGCGAACGGCGCCGGCGACGCGGAGGCGAAAGCGACCGCCGTGCGCCTCAACCGCCTCGCCGAAGAAGGCGAAGACACGTGGGTTGGCCGTTTCGCGGAAGGCGCCCTCGTCCTTCAGCGCACGGTGCGCGGCGTGGACGAGACGGCCGTACTGCCGCCTTCGCTCATTGCCAGCCAGGATTCGATCCGCCTGGCGGAGCGCGCGAATGGCGTGCGCGACGTTTACGAGAAACCCGCCATCCTGCGCCAGGAAAAGGGCGGCGAGATTGCCGTACACGGACCGGCGAGCTTGCTGGACGCCGTGCTGGAAGCCGGCCGCAAGGGCATGAAGGTTCAGCGCTACAAAGGCCTTGGCGAGATGAACGCCGACCAGCTGTGGGAGACAACGCTCGACGCGAACGCGCGCACGCTGCTTCAGGTGAAGGTCGAGCATGCCGACGAGGCGGACGAGCTGTTCACCAAGCTGATGGGCGACGTGGTCGAACCGCGGCGTGAGTTCATCGAGGAATTCGCGCTCGAAGCGGAAGTGGACGTCTGAAGTCACTCGCCGGGCACGGTAGGCGAAAGATCAACGCACCGCCGCGTCATAAGCCTCGCTCGCTTCGAGCCAGGCGGCTTCGGCGGCTTCCTTTTCGGAGGCGAACTTTGCGCGCTCCTTGAGGCGTTGGCGCATTTCGTGCGGCGGGATATCGGGCCGCGCGATTTCGGCGTCCAGTGCGGCGAGCTTGGCGGCAAGACGTTCGATCGCCTTCTCGGCTTCCTGGGCCTTTTTCTTCAGCGGTGCGGCGGCTTCGCGCGCCTGCGAGGCCTTGCGGCGCGCTTCGGCCTTGTCGCCGGTTTCGTCCGTGGACGAAGGTTTTGAGGTCGAGGTTTTCTCCCGGTCTGTGCTCAAAACCAGCGTGCGATAGTCGTTCAGGTCGCCGTCATAGGCGGAGACCTTGCCGTCCTTCACGAGCCAGAGCGCATCGGCCGTCGCCTCGGCGAGGTACACATCGTGCGTGATCAGCAGGACGGCGCCGGGAAAATCGTTGATCGCGTAGATCAGCGCTTCGCGGCTGTCGATATCAAGGTGCGAGGTCGGCTCGTCGAGGATCAGGATGTGCGGCTTTTCCAGTGCGATCAGGCCGAGGATCAGGCGCACTTTCTCGCCGCCCGAGAGCGCCTCGACTTTTGTCTCGACCTTCTCGTGGCTGAAGCCCATCTGCGCGGCGACCGAGCGCTGCTTGGCGGGCGGCGTGCCTTGCGGCAGGGCGCGCATCACGTGTTCGAGAAGGGTGTCGCCGGCGGTCAGCTCATCCAGCTGGTCCTGCGAGAAATACCCGATACGGACGGCTTTCGGCGCCAGCCGCTTGCCGCTCATCAGCGGCAGGCGCTCGGCGATCGACTTCACGAGGGTGGTCTTTCCCTGCCCGTTCGTGCCGACGATGGCGATCCGGTCATCCGGGTCCAGACGGATATCCACATTGTTCAGGATGCGCGCGTTGGTTCCATAGCCCAGATCGGCGCCCTTGATCTCGAGCAGCGGCGGTGAGAGCTTGGACTCCGGCGCCGGGAACAGGAAGGGCGTGGTGCGCTCGGCAATCGGGATCGAGACATCCTGCATCTTCTCGAGCATCTTGACGCGGCTCTGCGCCTGGCGCGCCTTGGAGGCCTTGGCGCGGAAACGGTCCACGAAGGCCTGAAGGTGGGCACGCTCAGCCGCTTGCTTCGTACGCTGACTTTCCAGCTGGGCGAGTTTCGCCGCCCGCAGGCGCAGCCAGTCATCGTAGCCGCCCGGCGTGATCGAGAGCTTGCGATGTTCCAGCGCCAGCGTGTGCGTGACGCTGCGGTTCAGGAGTTCCCGGTCATGGCTGACGATCAGCACGGTGTTCGGATAGCGCCGCAGATAGCCTTCCAGCCAGGCCGCGCCTTCCAGGTCGAGATAGTTCGACGGCTCGTCCAGCAGCAGCAGGTCCGGCTGGGCGAAGAGCGCGCCGGCGATGGCCGCGCGCATTCGCCAGCCGCCGGAGAATTCGCGCGTCGCGCGCGAGAGATCGGCGTGCTTGAAGCCGAGGCCCATCAGCACTTCGGACGCACGGGCCTCTGCCGACCAGGCATCGATGTCGAGCAGGCGGGCGTGGATTTCGCCGATCCGGTCGGGGTCTGTTGCCGTTTCGGACTCGGTCATCAGCGCATGGCGCTCGGCGTCCGCTTCGAGCACGACTTCGAGGATCGTCTGGTCCGAGGGCGCAACCTCCTGCGCGACCCAGCCGAGGCGAGCGCCGTTCTGCAGGCGGATCGGGCTGTCCTTGCCCGGTGCGGCGATTTCTTCACGGATCAGGCGCAGCAAGGTGGATTTGCCGGTTCCGTTGCGGCCCACCAGGCCGACCTTCCAGCCAGCCGCGATGCGCGCCGACGCCGATTCGAACAGCGGGCGCGCTTCAACGCGGTAGTCGAGGTTGCGGATTTCGAGCATGCGGGGTCCATAACCGTTTGGCGCCTGAAAGGCACGCTAAAACCGCTGCAGAATTACAATCCGGCCATGCGGCGCGCTTGCCCCATTGCGGCCATGTTGCACTGCACAATAACGGTCATGAAGGATCGAAGCGTCATAGTCCAGCTGGACAGCGGCGAGACGGTTTGCCTGCGGCCTGTTCGCCGCGAGGACAATGCCCGGCTACGCGCCGGAATCGCGGCCCTGTCTGACCATTCGCGTTACCTGCGCTTCTTCACCGGGGCGCGGACGATGCCTGACGACGTCATCGCGCGCCTCTGCGACGCGGATGGGTCCGATCATGTCGCCTGGGGCGCCATCGACCTTGAAGCGCCGGGGCAACCGGCCATCGGCGTCGTTCACGCGATCCGGCGAGGCACCGGCAACGAGGCCGATCTCGCCCTTGCGGTCCTCGATGACTGGCATGGCAAGGGGATCGCGCGGTTGTTGCTGACCGCCGTGATCTCTGACGCGCGCGATGCGGGCTACACGGTGCTTACGGCAGACACGCTCTCCGAGAACCGCGCCGCGAGACACCTGTTCCGTGTCCTCGGCGGGCTGTCAGTTCACCGTGATGGGCCGGTTGTCAGTTACCGGTTCGACATAGACACAGCGGCGCGGAAGCTCGCCCTGATCACAACCGGCGCGGCTGGCGACCGCTTGCGGTCAGCCCTGATGCGGAGCACCGCCCCGCGCCGATGGGCGAGACCGGGCTGATCATTTCGCGGCGTGCCAGCTCACGCCGCGCCGTCGAGAATGTCCTTGAAGCCCGACGGCGCGTGCGGGCCGATGAACAGCTGCTCGAATGTGCCGATACCTTCCGAGCCGGAACCGTCCGGTCCCTTGTGCACGGCCTTGACGATTTCCTGGATGTGCAGGTTTTCCGGCGAGGCCCAGGGCGTACTGGCGGGAGCGAAATCCTCGCGCTGCAGCTTCAGCTGGTCGCCGTGGAAGGCGCCGTGGCGCCAGACGGGGTGGCCATAGCCGATACCCTTCATCAGAAATGTGCCCATCGGTGTAAAGTCCACCGCATGCGGACGGCCTGACGGATCGGTCACGGACAGCGTGGCAGACGCCATGCGGCGCGTCCCTTTCGCAAAGCGCACATCCATCACGGGATTGTTCAGGTGGATGCCCTGGCCCTGCGCCGTACCGTCCGGCACCAGGACCGCACGCTGATTCCATGCCTCGCCCGCCCCGTCCTGATTGACGTGGAAGAACATCGACAGGTTCGGGAAGTTGGTTGGCGTCCAGATCCAGTAGAATTGCGGCGGCATGGCGGGGATCATGGGTTGGGGATCCGGAGCCCCGATCGGCCGCACGCCCCAGCTGCGATCGCGCGTGCCCATCCAGCTCGCCGGATCGATCTTGATTTCAGTTCCGTCCATCTTGAGCGAGCCCGACCAACGGCCGTTCTGCGTCATCCGGGTCAGGTCCATCATCATGCGCGGGCCGATGCGGCGCGTGAAACGGGGCTCCTCGATCGGGAACGCCCGGCCTGTGAACTCGACGTCCAGCGCAAGGCCTTCGGTCTCTTTCATCTGCAGGCGGACTTTCTTGAGCGGGTCCACCACGCTCACCGAAAGCGGACCCACGAACGTGTCCATCCGTTCCATGTGGAGCGGGCGCGACAGGAAGACCGAAGCCTGCTTGCCATCCTTCAGAATGGAAACCGAGGCATCAATGATATTCAGATGCGGATAGACGCCCATGGCAGCAGCGAAGAAGGTCGACCCATCCGCACTGTAACCGTTGAAGAAGAAGCGGTCGTAGAAATTGCGGTCCGAGCCCGCGAAAGCGACCGGTTCGGGCGTCTGGTGAATGGGATACTCGTCTCCGGCGGTGAGCATGGCTGCGTCCTTCCTTGGCGTGACCTCTTGGCGTATGGGTCCTGCAAGTTAGGTTGACGCGCGGCCGCCTGACAATCAAGCCGTGCCGCCGGGAGAAGCTTCGATGACACGGTTCACGGTGGATGAGGCCAACGCCTTCCTGACGGCCAGTTTCAAGGGCCGCGGCGCGCAGAACCAGGTTATCCTGATGGAGCCCGGCCGTTCCATCCTGAGGCTCGAGGCGGACGAGACGCACTTGCGCCCCGGCGGCTACATTTCCGGGCCGACCCAGATGAGCCTCGCGGACTCGGTGGCCTATATGGCGATCATGACGATTACCGGGCTCGAACCGATGACCGTGACCAGCAATCTCAGTATCAATTTCCTGCGCCCCTGCATTGGCAGCGCGGTGGTGGCCGAAGGGAAAATCATGAAGATCGGCCAGGCTCTTGCCGTGATCGATGTCGATATCCGGATCGAGGGCGCGGAGAAGCCTTCAAGCCACGCGGTCGTGACCTATGCGCTTCCGCGAAAGGCCGCCGATGCGGGAGCGGGCGCATGAACCGGCTCGTCTTTGCTGCCGCCAGTCTCGGCTTCAGCGGCGTTGCTTTCGGCGCCTTTGGTGCACACGCCCTCGATGCTCAGCTGACGGATGAAGCACGCGGCTGGTGGACCACGGCGACGATGTACCTGCTCCCCCACGCGGCGGCAGCCCTGGCGGCGGGGCTCAGCCGCCGCGTCAATCTGGGTGGGTGGTTGATCGTTGCCGGCGCGGCGATCTTCGCTGGCAGCCTTTACGCAATGGCGCTCGGCGCACCGCGATGGTTCGGAGCCATCACACCGATCGGAGGATTGAGCCTGCTCGCCGGATGGGCGGCGATCGCGCTCAGCGCCCTTCGAAAGGATCAGGACCCGGCGACGCCTTCGCCAACATAGCGATCTGCGAGGCGGTCCGCGATCACACGGGCATCATCGATCATGCCCGCGAAGGATTCGATCTCAGCCGCAATCGGGGCAACGTCCATGTCTGCGCGAACGGAGACGAGGTCCAGCGCTTCCTGAAAACCCCGGTGCGCCATCTGGGCCCGCACCAGGGCCCGCTCGAAACTGACAACATCGCCGCGATTGGACGCGTTCATGTCACCGCTCTTGAGCACAGCGCGGGCTTCCTCGGTGACGCTTGCGAGGCCGCTCCGGGCCGCGCGGCTATCGACCGCGATGAGACCGAGAACGAGCGCTGGCGCTTTGGAATTGGCGCCGATCTTTGTCGCGTAGAATCCGGCTGCGCCAGGGGCGGATGCTTTGCCGTTCATCAGAGTATCGGCAAGGGTTGTGAAACCATCGGCTTCCTCAACCCAGCCTTCAGCGACGATTTCGTCGCAGTAAGCATTTGATGCCTGCCGGAGTTGGGATTGGCTCTTGGTCAGGGTGCCTTCATACGTAGCTTCCCCCGGCACAACCGAAACGGTTGCGCATCCCGCCAGAATGCCTAGGGATAAACAAAGAAAAACGCTACGCATCAATACGCCACCCGCCAGCAGCTAGGTCCCCACTCGTCCCAGACAGTATGGGTGTGAAGACCGGAAGTCCAGTCATTGGACGAAAGCTATCCGACTATAAGTGAAGAGCGCATGAACAGACGCCAGAGCCGCCGTATTCTCTACCACAGGCACGAGCCCTACGCGTCCGGGCGCCTGCGCGTCTCGCCGCTGCATGAGATCTACTGGGAAGAATCGGGCAATCCGAAGGGCATTCCTGTGGTCGCGCTTCACGGCGGACCAGGCGGCGGATCCAGCCCCGAAATGCGACGCTTTTTTGATCCCGAGCGTTACCGGATCTTCCTCTTCGATCAGCGCGGATGTGGCCGTTCCACGCCGCATTCGGAACTCGAGGGCAACACGACCTGGGATCTGGTCGATGACATGGAAGCCCTGCGGAAGCATGCCGGCGTATCGAGCTGGCTGGTGTTTGGCGGATCCTGGGGCTCGACGCTCGCACTCGCCTACGCCGTAACCCACACGAACCGGGTGCTCGGCCTTGTCCTGCGGGGCATCTTTCTGGTCACGCGCGCCGAAATCCAGTGGTTCTATCAGGAAGGCGCCAGCCGCCTGTTCCCGGATGCCTTCGATCGCTACATCGAGCCCATTCCGGAAGCCGAACGCGGCGATCTCGTGACGGCCTTCTACAAGCGCCTCACGGGTAGCGATCCCGTCGCACGCATTGACGCGGCCCGTGCCTGGGCCCGCTGGGAGGGGCAGACGCTATCCATCAAAGGCCCGGTCACGACGCCTCCGCGTTTCAATGAAGACGATTTCGTGGACGCCTTCGCCCGGATCGAGTGCCATTACTTCATCAATGACGGCTTTTTCGAGTCGGATGGCTGGTTGCTGGAGCAGTCAAAGCTGAAACTGCAAGCGACTCCCGGCGTGATCGTACACGGACGATATGATGTGGTCACGCCGCTCTCGACGGCCTGGGGACTTTCCAAGGCCTGGCCGAAAGCCGAGCTGCATATCGTGCCCGATGCCGGGCACTCCTCGATGGAGCCCGGCATTGTCGACCGGCTTGTTCAGGCGACGGATGACTTTGCCGACAAGCTGGCGGTCAAGTCAAAGGTCTGACGCGCAGGGTTCAGGCCCGCCCTGCCCCTGACAAGCCCAGAACGATGATCGCCAGAACAAGCGGCGGCACAATCCAGCGGACCATGAAGCGCCAGGCGTTCATCAGGCGGCCATCACCAAGTTCGCTCACCAGCATTTCCCGCGAAAGTACCCAGCCCGCAAAGACGGCGGCCAGCAAGCCTCCGAGCGGCAGCATCAGTGATCCGGCCACGAAGTCGATGAATCGAAAATAGTCGAACGAAAACACATACCCTGCCCCGATGAGGAACACGGCGAAGCCCGTACCAAGGGCGGCGCCCGGGCGGGTCACGCCTTCGCGTTCCTCAAGCCAGGAAACTCCGACTTCCATAAGCGAAATCGATGAGGTGAACGCGGCAAACAAGGCCAGCGTGAGGAAGACAGAGCCAAAGAAGGCACCGCCGGTCATCTGTCCGAACGCAATTGGCAAGGTCACGAAGAAGAGACCCGGTCCCTGATCCGGCGCGAGACCGAATGCGAACACGATGGGGAACACCGCGAGGCAGGACAGGATCGCCACCGCGCTGTTGGAGCCGGCCACAATGAAGGAAGAGCGGGGAATATCCGTATCCTGAGCAAGATAGGCACCGTAGGTCACCATGATCCCAAGGCCCACGCCAACCGAAAAGAACGCCTGACCGAGAGCCGCGAGGAAGGTTTCGGTGGTCACGCGGCTGAAATCCGGCTCCATCAGGAAGCGAATCGCGGCGGCCGAATCGCCTTGCCGAAGGGCGAAGAACACGACCCCCAGCAGCATGATGAAGAAGAGTGGCATCACGATCTTGTTCACCCGCTCGAGGCCGCTCGACACGCCCCGCGCAACCACCAGCACGTTCGCGAGGATGAAGAAGCCCAACAGCGTCAGGATCAGCGGCTTGTCGAGGATGGTCGCCTCGAAGTTTGCACCGGCTGCAGCCGCGTCGAACCCGGCAAACTTGCCCGACATCGCCTGCGGAATGAAGCTGAGCACCCAGGCCGAGATGACGCCATAGAATGTAAGGATGAAGAAGGCGGCCAGCGTACCGACCCAACCGACCACGCCCCAGTATTTGGACTTGCCTTCGGCGCGCGCCAGCGACTGAATACCCTCGACCGCGGACATGCCGGATTTGCGGCCCATCGCGTATTCGCCCATCAGAAGCGGCAGACAGAACAGCAGCACGCAGCCGAGATAGATCAGGATGAACGCGCTGCCGCCATGTTCACCAGTGAGATAGGGAAACCGCCAGAAGTTTCCGAGGCCGACCGACGAACCAACAGCCGAAAGCAAGAAGCCCACGCGCGAGCCCCATTCTTCGGTCTTTCGGTTAACTTGAGCCATGAATCATGCTCCCCGGGGCATTGTTTCGCGGGACCCTAGACGTTCGAGGGTCGAAATCAACGCGAATTCGGCCCGCAGGACTAAAACAATCCTCGCGTCGACAGCTTTTCGTCCCGGTGCAGATGCGCCGACAGGATCAGCCCGAAACAGGCCATCACGGTGATCAGCGCGGTGCCGCCATAGGAGATCAGCGGCAGCGGCATCCCGAGCACGGGAAGCAGGCCGAGGACCATGCCGCTGTTGAAGATCGCGAAGAAGGCAATCGTTGAGGTCGCCCCCACGGTCGCCAACCGGCCAAACC
>JAIXRO010000065.1 GCA_027485145.1 Hyphomonadaceae bacterium
AGGTCCGCGCCAAGGTCGAACAGGTCGTTCTGGATGCGCCGGATGGCCACCAGCATCTCGCCTTCGGCCTCAAGGGCGGCGACGCCGAGCGCGGCGTTCAGTTCATCGACGGTGCCATAGGCCGCGACCCGGGGATGCCATTTGGCGATCGGCTCGCCGGTCGCGAGGCTTGTCGTGCCAGTATCGCCGGCGCGCGTGTAGATCTTGTCGAGACGAACCATGATTTCGGGCTCCTGAGCCTAGCCGCCGAGCTTGATGGCCCCGGCGACGATGCCAAGCAAGACAAGAAGGCCAATCGCCGCCGCCTGGAGCATGACCCGCAGGCGCATCAGCTGGTTGGAGCGGCTGGCCGCCTTCTCGTCGCGGCGGGCGAGGTTTGCGATGCCGAACCCAAGGACAATCACGACCCCGGCCATTGCGATGTAAAAGCCGATGGTCAGCAAGCTTTGCATGGGGATCTGCCTCGTTTGTCCTGTTCTTATGGACCAATAGCCGGTTCCCGGCCATCCGGCCCTGCTGCATCCCGTCGCGGCGCGTCAGCCCTCCGCCTCCAGCCTCGCTGCAAGCGATTCGATCCGCTCGGCCAAACGGATCAGCTGCTCGGATGCCTGCGCGGCAGGGTCCGCCTGGGGCGCGGCGTCACGCCGGACGGTGTCCAGTTCATCCAGAAGCGCGAGGGCCGTGATCAGCAACAGGCGCTCTTCGCCGATATCACCCACCGCGTTCAGGATCTGCGTTGTGCGGGCATCAAGTTGTTCGCCAAGCCGCTGGATGCGCATCTCTTGCCCGGGAGCGCAGGCAATCGAGAAACTTCTGCCCCGGATCGAGATGTCGGCTTTGGCCATCGTCAGGTCTCTTCGCCGAGCGCTGCGCGGACTTCATCTATCGCCGATCCGAGCGCATGGCTGGCTTCGTCGGCGAGCGCCTGCAGCGCCTGCTCCCGGGCGAGCGACTGGTCGAGCGCCTCGGCGAGGTTTGCGCGGTCATTGATCAAGGCCGCGATCTCGGCCCGCAGCGAGGCAGGGTCAGCGGCGCGCAGGAGGTGGGCATCAAGCGCAGCTTCGAGGCGCGTCAGCGCGGCATCGAGGCGTTCGGCGGCCGGGTTGGGGTCGGTCATGGCCCGATTGAATAAACTGGATTGAAGGCGGGCGCCAAGCGCCTTGACGGTTCAGGCCAAGTCTGGCCTAGCACAAAACTCAAAAAACTCCGGGAGATCAGCAGAATGGCTGTCACGAACCGCGATATGGCGAATGCCGTCCGGGCCCTGTCGATGGACGCCGTCGAAGCGGCGAAATCGGGCCATGTCGGCCTGCCGCTGGGCATGGCCGATGCCGCCACGGTGCTGTTCCGGAAGTTCCTGAAATACGATCCGAAAGACCCCGCCTGGCCGGACCGCGACCGGTTCGTGCTGTCGGCCGGGCATGGATCGATGCTGATCTATTCGCTCCTGCACCTGACGGGTTATGCCTCGGTCAGCCGGTCCGATATCCGCAATTTCCGTCAGCTGGGCGCTTCGACGCCGGGGCATCCCGAGAATTTTATGACCGCCGGCGTGGAAACGACGACGGGTCCGCTCGGTCAGGGCATCGCCACGGCGGTCGGCATGGCGATGGCCGAGCGCCACCTGAACGCAAGGTTCGGCAATGATCTGGTGGATCACCGCACCTGGGTGGTCGCCGGCGATGGCTGCCTGATGGAGGGCGTCAGCCAGGAAGCGATCACGCTGGCGGGCCACATGAAGCTCGGCAAGCTGATCGTCCTGTTCGACGACAATGCCGTCACCATTGATGGCTCGACCAACCTGTCCGATTCGACCGATCAATGTGCCCGGTTCGAGGCGTCCGGCTGGGTCAGCCGGCGCGTGGATGGACATGACGAGAAAGACGTGACCGAGGCCCTGAAATGGGCGATGCGGCAGAAGAAGCCGGTTTTCCTTGCGGTGAAAACCATCATCGGTTTCGGCGCGCCGAAACTGGCGGGCACCGGCAAGGCGCATGGCGGGCCATATGGCGCCGAAGAGATTGCCGGGATCCGCGCCGCGCTCGGCTGGCCGCATGAGCCCTTTGTGGTTCCGGCCGAGATCGAGAAGGCCTGGGCGAAAGCCGGTGAGCGCTCGCGCGAAGATCACGCCGCCTGGAAACAGCGTCTGGCCGCGAGCCCCCGGAAAGGGGAGTTCAACGCGGCGATCGCAGGCCGCCTGCCGAAGAATCTCGGCAAGGCCATCATCAAGCACAAGAAAGCCGTGGTCGACGGCGGAGCCTCGAAAGCCACCCGCGTCTGGAGCGGCGACGCACTGGAAGTGATCACGCACCTGGTGCCGGAAATGGTCGGCGGCTCAGCCGACCTGACGGGGTCCAACAATACGCGGACGAGCCATACCGGGCCGATGACCCCGCAAAGCTGGGGCGGCCGCTACATCCACTATGGCGTGCGCGAACACGCGATGGCCGCGGCGATGAACGGCATGGCGCTGCATGGCGGCATCATCCCCTATTCGGGCACGTTCCTCGTGTTTGCAGATTACAGCCGCGCGGCGATCCGGATTGGCGCGCTGATGGGATTGCGCGTCGTCCACGTCATGACGCACGACTCGATCGGGCTGGGCGAAGATGGCCCAACCCACCAGCCGGTGGAACAGATCGCGTCGTTGCGCGCGATGCCGGACATGCTCGTGTTCCGCCCGGCGGACGGTGTGGAGACGGCCGAGTGCTGGGAGCTTGCCCTAGAGCGCGACGATGGCCCGACAACGATGGCGCTGACGCGGCAGAACGTGGCGCCCGCCCGCAAGAAGCATACGGAAGAAAACCTGTCCGCCTACGGAGCGTATGTGCTCTCGCCCGCCGCCTCGAAAGAGCGGGGCGTGCTGATCGCGACCGGCTCGGAAGTCGAGATCGCGCTCCGGGCGCAGGCGCTTCTGGCAGAGGACGGGATCGGTGTGCGCGTTGTCTCGATGCCGTCGATGGAGCTCTTCGGCCGCCAGGACCCGGGCTATATCGAAGCGACCTTGGGCAAGGGCTTGCCACGCGTGGCGGTCGAGGCCGGTGTGCGGTTCGGCTGGGATCGCTGGATCGGCGCGGATGGCGGCTTTGTCGGCATGGACAGCTTCGGGGCCAGCGCGCCCTACCAACAGCTCTACAAGCATTTCGGCATCACGGCAGAAGCCGTTGTCGAAGCGCTGAAGGCGCGGATCTAGGTCAGCCGAGAATTCGCGGGAGCCACATCGCCATTGCGGCGCCGAGGATCCCGCCGATCATGATCAAGGTCAGTACGCTGACGAGTCCGGCCGTCATGTACTTGAGCATGACGGAGCGGCTCGCTTCCGCCCAGAGGTAAATCTGGTAGACCCCCAGCGGAATGACCGTTTGTCCCAGCATGGCCGCGCGTCCGGCGGGTCCATCGAGTTCTTCGCCCAGCCCGGCGCCGCCGGTGGGGATGGCCCACGCGATCATCATCACGCGAAGGAACCAGACACCGCTGGCCGCCAGGAAAAGCCGGGTCGCCCAGCGCCTGTGAGATGCGAAGCGGCGATCGCGGGCGGCCCGCCAGGCGAGAAGCGCGCAAGCGAAGATGACCACACCATTGATCGATTGCAGAATCTGGTTCGGCAGACCGCCGAAGGCAGGCCGGATGGCCTGCAACAGGATCGCGCCCGCGCTGATGACGAGGGCGATCAGAATATAGGCGCGCCCGTTCCAGCGGTGGAACCCGCGGGCCCGGTTGCGGATGGCCGGTATCAGTTGCAGCGGCCCGGACAGGGTGATCAGGAAGGCCAGAAAAAGATGCGCCGCCAGCAAGGCATTGCCGAGCGCGTCGCCCTTGATCAGCCCGTTGAAGAGCGTTTCGTTCCAGCTGGCCGAATTGCCCTGCAGGGCGCTGAGGCCGAAATTGAAAAAGATGTAGACGGCGAACAGGGCCTGTCCCGCGAAAGCTGCGATGAACCAAAAGGCACCGGCTTGCGCGAGCAGGCGGCTCGCGCCGGGAGCGAGCGGTGTAGAAGCAGTCGAGAGGCTGGTCATGACATGTCCGGGAGGAAGGTTGATCAGCCAGCAACACTAGGAAAGAGCGGACGGCTTCGATATGACCCGAAGC
The DNA here is from genome assembly GCA_027485145.1 of Hyphomonadaceae bacterium. GTDB lineage: Bacteria > Pseudomonadota > Alphaproteobacteria > Caulobacterales > Hyphomonadaceae > Hyphomonas. The sequence goes on from JAIXRO010000065.1 coordinate 4,090, forward strand.
CTCAGTTTCCTGATCGTTGGTGCCAACAGCTTAGCGGGATCATGCAAGACCCAACCGTCTCCGCAGGTTATGTCCGCTCGCTGCTGATGCTCGCCGTGAAGCGCGGCGCCAGCGCGCCGGATTTGCTGACGGCGGCGCAGATCGATCCCGGCCTCATGGAGACGCCCGACGCGCGGATAGCCTTCGAGCGCTTCAAGGCGTTGATGGCGGCAGCCAAGGCGGCATGCCGCGAACCTGCTCTGGCCTTGCATTTCGGCGCCGCGGCACCCTTCACCGACGTGTCGATCGTCGGCCTCATCGCCCACGCCGCCAGCAGCATGGGCGAAGCCTTCGAGCAGACCAACCGCTATGCCCGTCTCGTCGTCGAGGTGGATGGACATGAAGCGGGCGCCCGGTTCGCGATTGTCAGACGCGCGGATGGCGTCTGGATCGAGGACAGGCGGCGCAATCCGAATGCCTTTTCGGAACTGACAGAATCGACCTGGGTCCGGTTTATCCACGACCGTATGCGAGCCTTCCCGAGCCGAGAGCCTTATGTGCTCGAGGTGCACATGACGCACGCTGAGCCGCCGCACGCTGCGGCCTACCGCGACTTCTTCAGCATGCCGGTCGTGTTCGGTGCGACGTGGAACGCGCTCCGGATCCGCGAAAGCTGGCTGGACGAGCCGACCGGCAGCAAGGATCGCTACGTGTTTGGCGTGTTCAACGCGCATGCCGATGATCTCATGAAGTCTCTCGCCGGCGCCAAAACCATCCGTAGGCAGATCGAAGCAGCGTTGATCCCGGTTCTGCATACCGGCAAGACCTCGATGGAGAGTATCTCGCGTCGCCTCGGCTTCAGCCGCTCGACCCTGCATCGCCGGCTGAAAGAAGAGGGTGAATCGTTCGAAGCCATTCTCGATGACCTGCGCCGGCGCATGGCAATCGACTATCTCGAAAGCCGGAAGGTCTCGGTGAACGAAGCGGCCTATCTGACCGGATTTTCGGAACCCTCTGCCTTCTCGCGCGCGTTCCGGCGCTGGACGGGAACAACCCCGGGAAAGTTTCGCAGCAGCGGATCGTGAAGGCCGTCAGGCGTCCCGGCGTGGCTTGAAAAGATCGAGCTGGTTCGGGTCGGCGGGCTTGGCGCGTCTGGACTTCGTGCGGCCGCGCCGGAAATAGAGATCGTCGGTGTGATCGGCCCGGCTGGACCGGGCGGGTTCAGGCGCTGTTTCCTTGACGGCCTTGCGCTTCTTGCCCGGCACGGAGATCTTCCACCAGCTGATCGCGACGACGACATGGCCGGATGTGTCCTCGTAGCGCTGGAGGTGACCGGCCGGTCCATCCGCGCTCTGGGCAGCGAACAAGGCGGCCGCGTCTTCTTCTGTCAGGTGCAGCCAGCCGGTCTCCAGACCCTCCACCGCATATCCCGGCGACAGCTCCGCCGCCTCGCGCCGCGAGCGGGCGAATTTCGTGCCGGGCTTCGCGGCGGCTTCCAGACTTTCAGCGATGGGATAGGCAAGGCTCATGTGATCGGGGAGGTAAGGCTGTCATCGCCCGGCGTCCAGCCCGCATCCACGATGCCGGTGAGGCGCGCGGCCGCCAGTCTTGCGAAGCGCAGCGTCACAGCCTTTCGGCGGGCGGCTGCCAGGCGGGCTTCCGGCGCCTCGCGGATCACGGCGCCATAGAAGGCGTCGGCGACGATCAGGCCGGCTTCGGGCGGGATCAGGTCCTGCGGGAAATCGTCCGCCACCGCGAAGGACAGCCGGTCGCAGAAATCCATGTAATCGCGCCATTTCATGTCGGACTTGAAATCGGCGATGCTGGATTTGATCTCGATCATCCAGATGTCGCCGCCCGGGCCGATCGCGGCGATATCGGCCCGGCGATGATTGGCGAGCGTCATTTCCGTGACGCCGAAATAGCCGAGCTGGCTCAGCAGCCGCAGCGCGCCGCGGCAGATTTCGGCCGACCGGCGCGGCAGGAGATCGTCGGGCAATGCGCGTGTCATGGCGGTTCGTTCTGCTTGCGTTCCGGGGCTGCGAGTTAGTCCCCTCCGGCCGTGAGCGTCAAGGCGCAAGGGGGGGCTAGACCGGCCCCGGAAAAAATCAAGGCAGCATTAATCCATTCGGCGAGGCGGCGCGTAAGAGAAACCACGGAGACAAGCGACCTCTCCCCGGGAGCAGACGACCATGGCCAGCGCCTACGACACGAATAACAGTTCGGACCGGCAGTTCGTCCGGACGGCCATGAAGGTCGCCTTGCTGGAGCCGGCCCACGAGGCAAGCCTGGCCCGGCGCTGGCGCGAACAGAATGACGAAGTCGCGCTGCATGAACTGACGACCGCCTACATGCGCCTGGTGATCGCCATGGCTTCCAAGTTTCGCCACTACGGCTTGCCGATGGCCGATCTCGTGTCCGAGGGAAATGTCGGTCTGATGCAGGCGGCCGCGCGTTTTGAACCCGAGCGCGAGGTTCGCTTCTCGACCTATGCCAGCTGGTGGATCCGCTCCTCGATCCAGGACTATGTGCTGCGCAACTGGTCGATTGTCCGGACGGGTACGACGTCGGCCCAGAAATCCCTGTTCTTCAACCTGCGCCGCCTGCGCGCCCGCATCGCCGATACGGGTGACGGGATCATGAGCCTCGAGAACCGCGAATGGGTTGCCAATCACCTGGGCGTGCCGGTGCGCGATGTCGAGACGATGGCGTCGCGCCTGTCAGGTTCGGACCGCTCCCTCAACGCCCCGCTGACGGTGGACGGGGATGGCGAGTGGCAGGATCTGATCGCTGACGAATCGGCGATCCCCGAACAGATCGTGATGATCGAGCATGACACCGCCAAGCGGCGCGAATGGATTTCCGAGGCGCTGAAATCGCTCAATCCGCGCGAGATGCACATCATCGCCAAGCGCCGGCTCGCCGAAGAATCGATCACGCTGGCAGCGCTCGTCGAGGAACTCGGCGTCTCCACGGAGCGCGTGCGCCAGATCGAGCATCAGGCGCTCGGCAAGCTGCGCAAGGCGCTGGAACGGATCGTCGGGGATCCGGTGAAGGCGGGCCTGCTGCCGGAAGCCTGAGCGTCAGTCGAGCACTTCGAGGTTCAGCGGATGGCTGACCTCGAGACGCCCGTCCCGCAGAAAGCCGCGCGCGCGAAGCCGCGTGCCGTCGGGTATCTGGCAGAGTTGCGCCGCAGACCGGTCGATCGCAAGCACGAGCGGCGAGCCCTTGAGCGCGAGATCGCAGACGGCGAAGCGTTCGTCCGACCCGGTCATGCCGTTTGCCGTGCCCTCGACCATCTGGAATCGCGCCGCATCCGCCGGCAGCCGCGCGGCGTCGTGAATGGTCCAGACGCCGTCGGCCCACAGTCCGCGCTTGTCCGCTCGCGCCGCGGCCTCGAGTGCAAGCAACGGCGCGTTGGCGGTTGCGGTGTCAGGATAGACGCGCACCCGCGCGCCGCCCTTCTTCACCATCTCGGCATTCAACCAAAGGCGCGGCCCCAGCGCATCCGTGGTCACCACATGCGCCAGTGCCCGGTCATACCGGTCGCGCGTCAGGCCGCCATAGCGCAGCTCCACTTCGCGGCCGAGCACCATGTCTTCGAGCATGCGTTTTGCGTCTTCGAAGCCCGCTTCGCCCTCGCGGTCGCGGTAGGGGGCAGCGGGCGCCTCGACACCGACCAGCCGCACGCTTTGCCCCGTGTCGAGAACCAGCGCGTCGCCGTCGAAGACGCGCACCACCCGGCCCTTTTCGCCGATGGTCAACTCATCCAGCGGGTCCTTGGCTGCGCCGCAGGCCGCTGCCAGGAGCAGCAGCCAGGCGGAAGCCAGTCTCAATCCCCGTTGCATGCGCTGATCCCAAGCCTCCCGGATCGATCTATCGCCCGGCAGGCTTCGGCCCTGCAAGGGGCGTTTGGCGAGGCCGGGCGCGGCTTGCCAGACGCGCCCGGCGCCCGCTAAGGCTTCCCCTACGAAAAGTTCCCCGGGAGGAAACCCTTGTCGAAACCGAAGAAGGCCTATCGCAAACGCGAAATCGGCGGACATACGCTGAGCCCCGAATCCCTCGTGATGGGCTTCGGCTATGACCCGTTCATGTCGGAAGGCTCGATCAAGCCGCCGATCTTCATGACCTCGACCTTCGCCTTCAAGTCCGCCCGCGACGGCGAGGCGCTGTTCCGCCGCCTCGCAGGCCGCCATGAAGTGGGCGATCCGGAAGACGCAGACCTGATCTACACGCGCTTCAACAACCCCAACATGGAAGTGCTGGAAGACCGGCTGACGCTCTATGACGAGGGCGAAGCCGCGCTCGCGTTTTCGTCCGGCATGTCGGCGATCACGACCGCGCTGTTTGCGTGCGCGGAGCCCGGCACGACCGTGCTGCATTCGAGCCCGCTCTATGGCGCCTCCGAAGTCTTCATCCGATCCTTCCTGCCGGGATGGGGCGTGCGCTCCGCCGAGTTCGATGCCTGGTCAACGGAAGACCAGATTCTCGCCGCCGCGCGGGCTTCGGTGAAGGCGACCGGGCCCATCTCCGTCATCTACACCGAGTCTCCCGCCAACCCGACCAATGCCCTTGTGGACATCGCCGCCTGCGCGCGCGTGTGCGACGTACTGGAGACGGAAACCGGCCGCCGCCCGATCCTGATGTGCGACAACACGATGATGGGGCCCATCGGCCACAAGCCGCTGAAGCACGGCGCCGATCTCGCGCTTTATTCGTTGACCAAATATGTCGGCGGCCATTCGGACCTGATCGCAGGCGGCATTACCGGCAACGAAGAGATGATGACGAAGATCCGCCGTATGCGGAACTATCTCGGCACGATGCTGGACGCCCATTCCTGCTGGCTGCTGACGCGCTCGCTTGAAACCGTGCAGCTGCGCATGGAGCGCGCGTTCCGGAACGCGAAGGTCTGCGCTGAGTTTCTCAGAGACCATCCGAAGGTCACGGCGGTCATGTATCCCGGTTTCCTGAAGGACGGTGATCCGCAGAAGAAGGTGTTTGACGAGCAGTGCGAGTCCGCTGGCGCGACCTTCGCGTTCGACGTCAAGGGCGGAAAGGACGCGGCGTTCCGGATGCTCGACCATCTGCAACTGATCAAGCTCGCGGTCAGCCTCGGCGGCACCGAAAGCCTGATGTGTCATCCAGGCTCGACCACGCATTCGGCGGTGCCGGCAGACGTGCGCGCCCGCATCGGTTTCACGGACGGTCTCGTGCGCTTTTCGGTGGGCATCGAGGCCCCCGATGATCTCGTGGCGGACCTCGGCCAGGCCCTCGCGCACGCCTGACACGCGGCGCACTTCAATCCGGCCGCGGTTTCCAGTATGGAAGGCGCCGAGTGATCCCGTAGCTCAGCAGGATAGAGCGAGTGATTCCTAATCACTAGGTCGGAGGTTCGAATCCTCTCGGGGTCACCACTCACGCGCGTGCGGGATCGAGCGTGCCGCAGCGGATGTCGTAGATGATGGCCTTGTCGGTGTGCGTCAGCGCTTGGCTTGTCTCTGCATCCACGCGCACACGGCCGGCGATGGCCGGCCCCGGAGCAACGGGGTTCATGAACACGCGTTCGCAGAATCGCGCGCCGGGTTTGGCGGCGGCGATCACCCCGTTCCAGCAGGCATCATAGTCCGACTGGCCGCAATAGGAGCCGAAGTCCGACAGGGAGAAGGCGTCAAACGGGCCGAGGCCAGACGTGCCGAGCCCGTCCAGTCCGGCCTCCGCGATCCCGATCCGGTCAATCCGCTCCCGGACGATGGCGAGGTTCCCGGGACGCATGTGCAGGGGCAGGGCGTGCTGCAGCGTGTGGCGGCCGTGAAACAGCAGGACGGCAAAGTCCGACTCCCGAAACAGGACATGGCGCGCCGCCCGCCGGAAAAGGCCGGTGAGGCGCGCTTCGCTGCCCGCCGGTGCCGGGAGGAAGGCGCCTCCCGGCTCTCCGATGATCCGTGTCCAGAACCAACGCTGCGCGAGAATGCGCACCGCGCCGTGCCAGAGGCCGTCGTCAAACCGGCCCTGCCAGATATCCGCCTGTTCGGTGAGGCTGCCGGCCGCGAACAGCTTGTCGATTGATCGCCCGCGCAGGCGGCGCGTGCCGAACGCGCCGAGGCGAAGCACCCGCTCCCATCGGCCCGAATGCCATACCCCGGACGAAATGGCGCCGAGGCGCGCTTCCCAGAAGGCACGTGACGCCGGCGGCAATCCGCCTGAAACGCGCCGGTGCAGGTCAAGCCGGTGCCGGCTGCCGGCGATGCCGAGATACGCGTACAGGGCTTCGTCGTCCAAGGTCCGAAAGGCAGCGATCTTCAGCCGGAGGAGTTCATTCTGCGCCGCGTTGATATCGATCGCGGTGATGCGGGCCGGATTGCCCAGCAGCAGGTCCAGGGGCCGGGCGCCGCTCGCCGTCAGGCAAAGGACATGATCGGCCGGTGTCAGCGCCAGCGCGGCCAGTTCCGTCGCGCCGTCTTCATTGGCCGAGGTGAAGTTCAGCGTCCGGCTGAAGTCTGACATGCGGATCAGACCTTCAGCAGCACGCGCGGGGCGGCCGCGCGAGGCGTCCGTCCCGCGAGGATGGCTTCAATGCCGGGCCGAAGCACATCCTGCGGCGCGAAGACCAGCGGCGCCGCCCCGTGAGCCGCGCGGTTCTCGCCTATGAGTTCGAGGATCGCGCGGTCTTCCGAGAAGATCCGCCGGAAGAACACATTCAGGGCCGCGAGTTTCAGCTCCGCCCATGCGCCGTTGCCGGGCACGGCGAGCGTGGCCGCGACATAGGTTTCACCGGACGTCGCGGGTGTGAGGCGGAAGCGGGCCGAAAACTTGGTCTCGCCGTTGCGGGCATAGGTGACTTCGGCAATCGCGGGCGCGCGGAACGCATCAGTGATGGTGTACCGGTGCGCGCCCAGCAACCGCGCGCCCCAACCGCTCGGCGCCGCGCCGGGCGGATAGGTGGCGGCGATCCATCCGTCGCCGGACGATATCTGCGCTTCGACGCAGCGGCGCTCGCCCGGCCGGCGCAGATAGTCCTGGTGCACCACGCTGGTGTGGGTCGTGTCGAGAATATTCTCGGCCACATCGCCGATCCGGGCACGAACATGCCCTTCGAGGTCAAGCTGGCGGCTTGGTCCGGCGAACAGATCGGCTTCGGCCGACCCGTCTGTACCCGGATGACCGATGGCGGCAAAGACCCAGCCGGCACGCTCGGCGACGGCCAGCGATCGACCGCTCTTCGGGCAGCGTCCGCGTGCGGCGCGCGCGGGTGTGCGCTCCAACGCGATCGGCGCGCCGGACAAGTGCCGTACGACCGGGCCTGCGCCGAGGTCGCGCGACCGCATCAAGGGATACCACCCTTCCGGAAAGCCTGCGTCATTCATGCGGGGGCACCCGTCGACCGGATAACACGGCGCAGCTTTCCGCCATGAGGCGGCAGGAGCGGCGCGATCAGGGCGTTGATCTGCGGGCGCGCGCCCTGGCGGGCAAAGAGCTCCCGCAAGGCGCGCTCGGCTGCCGGAACCTCGGCGGCCAACTGGGGCGGCAGCGTGAGCGCGACGGCATCCGGCGCGGTCTGAACAACGCGGAAGTCCGTGATCAGACGGCTGGCCGACACCACGGCATTCCGGATCACATCCGGCGTGATGCGCACCCTGTGGCTGTTTTCCCCGGCCAGCTCGAAGGTGTCATCCTGGCGGCCGACAATGGCGGCGACCGCCTGCAATGGCGAGCCGCATGGGCAGGGCGCGTCCGATATCTTCAGCAGATCATTCATCCGGTAGCGGATCATCATCTGGGTACGGCGGGTAAAGTCGGTGACCAGCGGCGCGGAGAGATCACCCATCGGCTCCCATTCAAACGCAACGCAGTCTTCGCACAGGTGCAGGGTTCCGTGCTCGCACGCCACGCCGAACAGGCCTTCGGTCGCCATGTAGATTTCCCGGACGACCCGTCCGAACCGTGCTTCAATCTCGTGCCGGTCCGCAGGATCGAGGACTTCGGCGCCGGAAAAAACGTGGAGCGGTGCCAGCGTCAGGTCGGCCCGCGCCAGCGCCAGCAGCGCGTGCGGCGGCGCAACGAGCACATTGGGCCGGAAGCCGGCGACCGCCGGAAGCTGCCCGTCCAGCCCGTCTGCCAGGTCAAAGAACTTCAACGCCAGCCGCCCGGATTCATTGGCGGCGTCGTAAAGTCGGCTGCTGCGCGGCAGCATCACGGCAACGCGGTAACGGGCAGAGAGCATGTCCGGTAACGCCTTGGCGAGCAGGGTGCCGAGCCAGAGATAGCGTTCGGGGTCGTTGACCAGATACAGGCCGCGATTGCCGCTGGTGCCGGTGCTCGCGCCAACCGCATAACGGCCGATCCGCCCTGAGGTTTCCAGCGCCTGCCATCCCGCCTCCGCAGAGATGCCGGGCACGTTGTATCGATTGAAGCCCGACATGAGGGCGCTCTTGTCCATTACCGGATAATCCGTGAGCCGATGGCTTTTGATGCCCGAGAATGCTGCGGCTTTCGGCGCGGTGTTCCTGAGGAAGCGCGCCAGCCGCACGGACTGCCACTCCAGCAGCTGAGCGCGCGTGCGCAGCCGTTTGGCGCGGGCGGCCGTCCGCCAGAACGCTGACAGTGTGAGCGCAAGCGCGATCGGCGAAGCCCCGCTCATGTCAGCGGTTCCGGATCGTGGCAGAGCACAACCTTGCCGCCCGCTGCCGTGAATGCGTTCAGCCGGCGCGCAGTCGCATTCCCTGCCTCGGGGTCATCCAGAATCCAGCGGGCCGGTGCGCCGGGGGACCTTCGCTCGCGGATCGCCCTGGCGAGCCAGTCTGCATCACCGGCGTACAATACCGGGACGGCTCGCTTCGCGAAAAGGTATCCGGTATGGCCGCGCATGTGGCCGGGAAGCGGCACTGCGAGGACTTCGCCGTCCTGGAACACGTCCCGTGCGGGACCGAGATCGAACGGGGCCTGCACGAAGGGAAAGGATTCAAGCGGGACAATCCGCGTCGCCAGATCGCCGGGCAGAAGTTCCCGGAACACGCCGTGCCGTGTGCGGCCGAAGGCCCCGGCCGCCAGGAAATGCGACACCGAATCCGCGTCTGCAATCAGCCGCGCCTCGGGATAGTCCCTCAGCGCCGAGACATGATCCGCATGCAGATGGGTCAGCAGGATCGTGGCAACCTTCGGCGAAGCCTCCGGCAGAACGCTCGCGGTCAGGCGCGGCCGAAGGGCCGCGCTGTAGAGCGTCAGGGGAAGCGACCGGCGCCCCTCGGTGACGCGGCGCGAGTATCCGGTATCGATCAGGCAGTCGCCCGCCTGCGCATGGACAAAGCGCCCATAGCGCACGGCAAGATCGATCTGTTCCCATCGCCCGCCCTTCAGGACGAGCCGTTCCGGCACGCGCACGGTTGCGCTGTTCGGGAATGCGAGGCTGGTGATCATCCCGGCGCCTCGAAGGTGCGACGGAGACCCTCGTCGAACGGGATGGCGGGACTCCAGCCGAGATGAGCCTTCGCTGCCGAGATATCGAGTGTCTGGGTGAAGGCGAACAGGCCCGCGCCATAGGCCGTGATGCGCGGCTCCGGCCGCTCGCTCTGCATATGGCTGGTCACTTCCATCGCCCTTGCCGCCAGAAGCAGGGCCCGTGCCGGCATTGTCCGCCAGCGGACGGTGACGCCTGCCCGGGCGCAGGCGGCCTCCGAAATCGTGCGAATGGATTTCGGCTCGCCGCCCGAAATGTTGAACACATGCCGCGGCAGGCCCGAGGGTGCGCCAAGGGCGGCCAGAACGGCGTCCACGGCGTCATCGATATGTGTCAGGTCGGTTTCGGCAGATCCGCCCCGCACCAGCGGCAGCGGCCCCGACCGGGCGGCGCGCAGCAATCGGGGCAGAAGCGCCGTGTCGCCCGGGCCGTACAGGCCGCGCGGGCGCAGGATGATAAACTCGATGCCGGTTTGCGCATGCACAAGACTCTCGGCTTCGCGCTTGGTCGCGGCGTAGGCGTTGACCGGTTGCGGCAGCGCCATGTCTTCGCGCACGAGGCGTTGATCGCGGAACCGGAAGTACAGGCTCGGCGTCGAGATATGCACGAAGCGCCGGGCGCCTACGCTGCGCGCGAATGCGAGTGCCGATGCTGTGCCATGGACATTGGCGGCGCGAAAGGCCGCGTAGGACCCCCAGGCAGATGACAGCGCCGCGCAATGCACCACGGCCGAGACGTCCATCTCGGGCGCGGGCGGCGCGCCGCGCGAAAGATCGCTGGCGATGCAGACCGCGCCGATCTGTTCCAGCGCTGCGAGCTTGACGTCGTCACGGCCCATCGCGATCACGGCCTGTCCCGCGCTCAGCAGGCGCCGCGCCAGCGCGCCGCCCAGAAATCCGGTTGCGCCGGTGATCACGATCGCGCTCAAGGGATCAGGTCTCCAGAACCGCTCCGGCGAGCGATACGCCGGCCGAGGTTCCGATCAGCAGCACGCGCATACTGGGGCGGATCAGGCCTTCGGAACGGGCCATGCACAGCGCGGTCGGAATGGACGCCGCCACCTGGTTGCCGATCGTCCGGACACGGTCAAAGACACGGGCCGCGGGAAAGCCGCCGCGGCGGATGATGTGGGCGAGCGCGTGCGGGCTCGCCTGGTGCGGCACAACGAGATCGATATCCTGCCGCATCAGACCCGACCGCCCGAGCAGCCTGTCCAGAAATCCCGACAGCGCAGCGGCAGTGATCTTGTACAGGGCCTTTCCGTCCATCCGGAAATAGGCACTCCGCGCGAAGGCGTCGGGGTCGGCGTGGAAGTCGATGCCCGTGCCCCCTGACGCCAGCGTGCAAGCGTCATAGCCGTCCGCGAACGTCTCCATGTGGAAGCCGCCAAACCGGGTACCGGTCTCCGGGCCCGTGCCGGCCGCGCTGACGACGAACGCGGCGGCGCCGTCCCCGAACAATCCAGCGGTTTCCGGCGCATCCGCCCAGGGAAGGGCGCGTGAAGCGATCTCCGAAGTGACGACCAGCACATGCCGCGCCCGCCCCGCCGCGATATTGAGCGCTGCAAGGTCAAGCGCAACCAGCGCGCTGAGGCAGGTCGCATTCACGTCATAGGCCGGAAAGTTCAGCTGGCCGCCGCCGAGTTCGCGTTTGATCAGGGGCGCTGTGGCGGGAATTGGCTGGCGGCCCACGGCGGCGCCGAACAGCATCAAGCCGATGTCTTCCAGCTTCAGGCCCGCGTCGAGAAGCGCGCCACGCGCAGCCGCCGCGCCGAGGCTTTCCTGCGTTTCGTTGGCGCCGGCGACCGGCCGGCTCGCGACACCGCATGCGCTTTCCAGCCAGCCTTCGGGCTTGCCCAATCGGTGATCGATCTCGGCGGATGCGACGAGCCGTTCGGGCATCGCCAGGCCGAACCCCGAGAGCACAGGGCTCGTCGCGGGCAGGGTGGCAGGACGCAGGCGTTCTTTGTGAGTGAACATTTACGTATTATACTGCGCTTCGACCGGGCTGGCAAGCAGGCCGCCGCTGGCGAGTTTGACCGAAGGCAGGACGCGGGGTGCACTCAGCCGAGCGAGAGGCGAAGTTCCCGGAAGCCGACAAAGCCGATCGTGGGCCGGTCGCGCTCCGCCGGCGCGGTCAGCCGCATGCCTGGATAGCGTGCCGCCAGCACTCTCAGCGCGATCTCGATCTCAAGCCGGGCGAGCGGCGCGCCAAGGCAGGCATGCGCCCCGCCGCCGAAAGCCACATGGTCCCGCCGGCCACGCCGGATGCGGAAGGCGTGGGGATCCTCGAAAGCCTCCGGATCCCGATTGGCGCCGAGCAGCGACAACACCACCGCTGCGCCCTGGCGCACCGGGCAGCCGAGTATGGGCCGGTCGTCCGGCACATACCGGGCCGAGATGGCGACCGGCGGACCAAATCGCAGGAACTCTTCGGTGGCGGGCACGGCGAGGCCGGGATCGGCCACGAGCGCGGCCCATTCGTCGGGGTGGGTCATCAAGGCGTGCAACCCGTTGCCGATGGCGTCTGCGGTGGTGAGGTTCCCGGCGAGCAGGAGCAGCATCAGCAGGGAGATGATTTCCGGATCGGTGAGCGCATCGCCGGCGTCGTCGCGCGCCGCCATGATCGCCGTCAGCAGATCGTCGGACGGATCGCGCCGGCGGCGCGCGATCTCTTCCGAGAACAGGCTTTGCAAACCTGTATAGGCAGCGATCTGGCGTTGGTCCTGCTCCTGTGTGCGCAAGGGATTGAAGATGAAGACAAGGTCTTCTGACCAGGCGCGGAACTGCGGCATGCCGTCCCGCGAAAAGCCGAGCATGTCGCCGATCACGTAGATCGGATAGGGCGCGGCAAACTCTGAAATCGCGTCGAAGTCGGGCTTCTGCGCCGCCGTTTCCAGCAGGTCTGCGGCGATCGCCTCGATGGCGGGGCGCTTCTGCGCAATCGCCTTGGGCGTAAAGGCGCGCGAGACGAGGCCGCGCACGCGCCGGTGCTGGGCGCCGTCCAGGTAGAGCAGGTTGCCATGCGGTTCCGGCGCGAGCATCGCGGGCGGCGCAAAGGCGCGGGCCAGCGATCCCGGCGGGGTCTGGCGCGGGTCTCGCTGATACGAGGCGTCTGCAAAGATGGCGCGCACATCTTCCAGCCGTGTCAGGTACAGTCCGGCAGGTGCATCGGGAAAATGCGCGTGTGCATGCACGTGGCGCGGGGCGTCTTCGCGCAGCCGGTCAAGCAGCACGTGGGGATCGCGCAGGAATTCCGGGTTGAGTTCGGTCAGTTCAAATCCGTTGGGAAGCGGCCGGGCACAGGCTTCGGATTTCAATTCAGACATGGCACAGCCTCCAAATACAAACAGAAGTTGTATTTCAGAAATCCGCGCCAGCCGCAATCTTGGTCCGCGAGGGGCTTGACGGGATCCTCAGTCTGCCGTACTTTGAATTACAAAGTGCTTTATGGAGACTCAAATGGCCACTCCCGCAACGCTCTCGAGCGATCTTGCCTATGTCCGTGATCTCGCCGAGGCGGGTCAGAATGCGCCGCTGCTCGGCGGCCGGTTCCTTGTCTGGTGGGGCGGTCTGATGACCCTCGCCTATACCGGACACTTCCTGATCGCCTCACAGGCCGTCGGCATCGGTCCTGAATCGCTCTGGATCCTCTGGGCGGCGTTCACCGGACTTGGGATGATCGGACAGTTCGCGCTTCGGGCCTTCTTCCCCGCCAAGCCCGGCGAGTCCTCCACCGGAAACCGCGTCCAGTCGGTTGTCTGGATGAGCGCAGGGTTCGTGCTGTTTGCCTATTTCATCGGTGTGATCGGCCAGATCGTGTTCTTTGATGGCGGGTATGACGGCTTCTACTGGTCGGTGCCGGTCGTCATCGGCCTCTACGGTCTGGGTCAGTTCGTCACCGGCCTGATCGCCGGCCACGGCGCCCTGAAGTTTGCCGGTCTCGCGGCCTTTGCAGGAACCGCGGTTGCCGCCATGATGACGGGCACGGATTTCGTCTGGCTTGCCGGCGCAAGCGTCGCCTTCCTCGCCGTCTTCGTTCCGGGGCTGATGCTGCTGCGCACCGAGCCGGCGACCACCGTCTGAGGAGCGCATCGTGAGCGAGGACAATCCCTTCGACCATAACGAGATCGACGACGTCATCCATGGACGCCTGCGTCTCGGGGTCATGGCCTACCTGTCCGCGGCGAGCCCGGCGATCTTCGGAGAGCTGCGCGACAAGGTGGGCACGACCGATGGCAACCTGTCGACCCACCTGAAGAAGCTCGAAGATGCAGGCTACATTGCGCAGGAGAAGCGCTTTGTCGGCAAGAAGCCGCAAACGCGGGTGTTCCTGACGGACAAGGGCCGCAAGGCCTGGATTCTCTGGATCGAGCGGATGGAAGCCATCATGAAGGCGGCCGAGTAGCGCATCACGCCGAGTTGAGTTGAACCAAACGGTGTGGATGTGCGTATCTGAGGGCATGACACATTCCATTTTCTCGCGCCGCCTTTTCCTGATCTCCGGATCCGTTGCCTTGCTGGCCGCCTGTTCGGGCGGGCCGGAAGCCGCCGCCGCGGCGCCTTCGCAGTATTCCGATGACGAATGGCGCGCGCTGTCGGAAGCCGACTGGAAATCCCGGCTCTCCCCCGCCGCCTTTGCCGTCCTGCGCAAGCATGACACCGAGCGCGCCTTCACCTCACCCCTCAACGATGAAAAGCGCCCGGGCGTCTTTCACTGCGCCGGCTGCGACCTTGCGCTGTTCTCGTCTGACGTGAAGTTCGACAGCGGCACAGGCTGGCCAAGCTTCTGGGACGTTCTTCCCGGCGCAGTCGGCACGAGTGTCGACCGCAAGCTCTTCTATCCGCGCACGGAATACCACTGCGCCCGCTGTGTCGGACACCAGGGCCATGTTTTCGAAGACGGCCCGGCGCCGACCGGACTGCGCTATTGCAATAACGGCGTGGCCCTGACGTTCAAGCCAGCCTGATGAACCACCCCTCTCCGTGCACAGCGAGGGGCGGCTCTTTTCAGTAGAAGATCGATGCCGCCAGGAACGCGAAGAAGAATCCGGTGGCGTAGAGCGCAACGCTCAGCCCCCAGACGATCCAGCTCACCTGACGCGCCCGGGCGCAGGCCGCCGCCTGCGCCTTGTCGGCCGGGCAGGGCAGGCTGCGTGCATGCCATTGCCAGGCGCCCGAGATCACCAGCAGCGCGCCCGCCACGGCAAACACCGCCGCCTTGTGCTTGCCGATCCACATGATCTGCGGCACCGCCTCGATCAGGCCCGCCATCACCGCGCCGGCGCCAAGACTGACCAATAGCGCGGGCAGGGCGCAGCAGATCAGCGTGCCGGTGGATGTGAACAGGGACAGGAAGGCCGGCAGCGTGCTCGGCGGGCGAATTTCGTCTGTATCCGTCATTTCGCGAAATTCCGGTCGACGGAAACCATCGAATAGCCTGCCTTGCGGATCAGGGCTTCCAGTGCGGCGTCATCGAGCGATTTGCCAGGCTTCAGGTCCACGCGAACCTCGCCTTTCGACAGGTCGACATAGACCTTCTGAACGGCGTCGTCCTTGCCGACGATCTTGCGGATCGACTGGGCGCAGAAATCGCAGACCAGGCCATTCACCTTGGCGAGAAGGATTTCGCCGGCGCCGGCCTCGGCCTTGGCCGGGGTTTCGGCCAGCGCAGACCCGGCGACAGGGCTGAGGGTCAGGGCGGTGGCAATCGCAAGTGTCTTGATGAGTTTCATGGTGAGTATCCTTTGATGTGAGTGTATCAGAACCGCCAGGTCCAGTTGAGCAGGAATTCCTCGTCTTCCAGCGTATAGCCCGCCTCGACGAGGAGCGGCCCCCGGAAGAAGCGCAGAAGCGGCGTGACGGTGACGGGCTCGTCCGCATCCGGAGTATTCTCGACCTGAACCATCGCCCAGGTGTGGAGTGCTCCGAATTCGGCCACATAGGGTGCGATGCCGATGCGGGCGGCATGAGACAAGGATTCGTTCTCGCCATAGTCACGCACGTGCGCGTCATAGGAGACGAACACCCGCCGGGTTTCCCAATCGGCGGCCACGCCGGCCATGGAGCCCCATTGCGCTTCCCCGTCCCCGAACGGATCAGCGGCTCCTGCGCCGAGCGAAAGGTAGAGGTTGCCTTGGCTTTGAGGGGCGTTCCATCGCCGGGCCAGCCGCGTGTATTTGAGGCCCGTGAAGGTCGTGTCCATTTCCTGGTTCTGCTCGACATACAGGCCGATCGAGTCGGTCGCCGTGGGCGAGTAGTGGGCATGCAGGGAGGAATACATCCCGTTATTGTCCTGCATCAGAGTCCAGCCGCCCGCATAGGAGACGGGCCGGGCGCTGGCAGGCGCGGCAAACGCTGCGAGGGCGAGGCCCGCAGCAAGATATCGAGGCGGCATGTGCCGTTCCTTTGTCCGAGGTTGATCCAACGTAGACGGAGGATCAGGCCTTCGGCGGCGGCGGCTCAGGAATCAGCGTGCGTGAAGCGGCGCGGTCATTCGCTGGAAAGACCGTCGTCAGAGTGAATGTCTGACCGGACGCGTCGGGCGCAGCCGGCGCGGGCAGGGCCGAAAGAACGGCCGGGCAACAGCAATTGCCATCCGAATCCGGCGTGTCCGGCGGCGCGGCATCCGGCGCCGCCATCATGTCGCAATGTGCGTGGGTCTCTGCAGGCGCGGCGACAGCTGCTTTCTCCATGCCCATGTCGCACGGGCCCGCATGGGCCGAAAGGCCGGCAGCGGCAATCAGCCAAAGGCCGAGACAGAGGAGCAGCGCACGTTTCAGCATTATGCTGACAATATCGGGCGGCGGGCCTGCAAGGTCAATGCGGCGCTACTGCGCGGTCCAGCCGCCATCGATCGACAGGTCGGCGCCATTGATCGAATCGGCCGCGGGAGAGCACAGGAATGATGCGAACCCGGCGACCTGTTCGACCGTCACGAATTCCTTTGTCGGCTGGGCGGCCAGCAGCACGTCGTTCTTCACCTGCTCCTCGGTCATGCCGCGTGCCTTCGCCGTGTCGGCGATCTGGCCTTCGACGAGCGGGGTGAACACATAGCCCGGGCAGATGAGGTTGGCGCGCACGCCGTGCGGCGCGCCCTCCAGCGCCGTCGTCTTGGTCAATCCGGACAGGCCGTGCTTGGCGGCCACATAGGCAGACTTGAAGGGCGAGGCGACCTTGGCGTGGGCCGAGCCCATGTTGACGATGCGTCCCCATTTCTTCGATTTCATGTGGGGCAGGGCGAGCCGTGTCGTATGGAAAGCCGAAGACAGGTTGAGGGCGATGATCAGGTCCCACTTGGCGACCGGGAAGTCCTCGATGGGAGACACAAACTGCGTGCCCGCATTGTTGACCAGGATATCCACGCCGCCAAAATCCTTCGCGGCGTCCGCCATCATGCCTTCGATGGCCTCGGCCCTGGTCAGGTCTGCGCCGGAAAAGCCGACTCTTACTTTATGGTCCCTTTCGAGACCGGCGCGAAGCGCGTCGATTTCTTTCGCGTCACCGAAACCGTTGAGGATCACATTGGCGCCGTCGGCCGCAAGGCGGGAGGCGATCGCCTTCCCGATTCCGCTGGTCGAGCCGGTCACGAGGGCGGTTTTTCCCTTGAGCATGCGATGCGTCTCCTTGTCGGGGCGTTGAGGAAGTGGGTAGGGACGGCCGGACGCTCTGGCAACCCTGATCAGATTATCGTCCGGTAATACTTGGGAGCTGCACGCCATGCCTTTCGGCGGAGAGATAAGCGCCTTCGATGCGGCGTTCCCGCAATTTCTGATGTCGACTGGAGCGGCCGGCTTGATGCTGCTGGTGGCCTCGACGGTCTATGTGCTTCTGACCCCATGGAAGGAACTCTCGCTGGTGCGCAGCGGCAACACGGCCGCCGGTGTTGCCCTCGGCGGCGCCATCGCCGGCCTCGCCATCCCGATCGCCTCGACGCTCGCCTCCTCGATGTCGCTGCCCGGCCTGCTGATCTGGGGCGCCGTTGCGCTCCTGATGCAGCTGATCACCTACCGGGTCGTCGATCTCGTGCTGCGCGATATCCCCGGCCGCATCGCCAAGGACGAAATTGGCGCCGCAACGGTTCTCGCCGCCGCAAAGCTCTCGGCCGCCTTCATCCTTGCAGCTGGCCTCTGGGACCCTGTGCTGCAAAGGCTATAAGCACTTCATGCGTTCGTTCGACTGGCTCATATATATTGGCGCGCTGGGGCTGATGCTCGCGGTGATCTTCGCGATTGCGCCGGATGCCGACGCTCCGCCGCCGGCCCCGCAATCGGAATTTGCCGAGCAGTTCGCACAGGAGATGGGGCCACTGCTGCCGGGGCCCTCGCCGCTCGATGAAATGGTGCTCGTGCAGGTCGGTGAGCCGCAGAACGGCGTCGGCACCGCCTTCGCCGTCAACGAAAAGGGCGACTGGCTTACGGCCCGGCATGTCGTTGAAGGCTGTTCGAAAGTGACGCTTGAAGTCGCCCCCGGCAACTACGTGCCGGTTGCCAAGGTGGCCATCGATGACGGACATGATCTTGCTCTCCTCTCGACCGGTCGCAGCCCGTTTCCCGTGACGCTGGATCTTGCGGCGCCATTGCGCGTAGGCGATGCGGGCTTCGCTGTCGGGTTCCCGCAGGGCGAACCGGGCGAGCTCGCCACCCAGCTCGTCGCCCGGTCGCGCCTCGTCACCCGTGGCAAGCGGGAAGGGGACGCGCCGATCCTCGCCTGGGCGGAGATCGGCCGTACCGAAGGCCTCCAGGGCACGCTGGGCGGCATCTCGGGCGGCCCGATGTTTGATGCGCAAGGCGCGGTGCGCGGGGTGATCGTGGCCGAAAGCCCCCGGCGCGGCCGCCTCTACACCACCTCGCCGCAATCGATCGAAGCCTTCCTGACTTCGCAGGACGTGCCGCTCGCCGCCGGTCCCGCCGAACAGTTCGAGCTGTCCGGCTACGGCGCACCTTCCGACAATGCCCGGCGCCGGTTACAGGTGGTGAAAGTCACCTGCGAGGTTGGAAAATGAGCGATTTTGCCGCCCGGCTGACCGATGGCGTGCGCCGCCACGGACCGCTCTGCGTCGGGATCGATCCGCACCCCGGCATGGTGCCGGCGCTGTTCGGCGGCGACACGGCAAAGGGTCTCGAATACTGGGGCCGCGCGCTTGTCGAGGCGGCCGCCGGCAAGGTCGCGGTCATCAAGCCTCAGGCCGGGTTCTTCGAACGGCTCGGGCCCGGCGGCATGGCAGCGCTCGCCGCCATTACGCGCGCGGCGCGGGACGCGGGTTTGCTCGTGCTCATGGATGCAAAACGCGGCGATATTGGCTCCACCGCCGAAGGCTATGCGGAAGCCTATCTTTCTCCCGGCGCCTCTTTCGAAGCCGACGCCCTCACGGTGAACCCCTATATGGGCCTCGACACGCTCGAGCCCTTCGCCAAACGCGCCGAAGCCGGCGGCAAGGGCATCGTCGTGCTCGTGCGTACGTCCAACCCCGGTGCAGCCGATTTCCAGATGCTCGAGACGGGCGGCAAGCCGCTCTACATGCATATCGCGGAGGCGCTCCGCCCGCTCACCGAGCGGCTGATGAGTCCCTGCGGCTGGTCAAACCTGATGATGGTCGTCGGCGCCACCGCCCCCGAAGAAGCCCGCCGCGTCCGGGTGGCTGCCCCGAAGGCGCTTTTCCTGGTGCCGGGATACGGCGCGCAGGGCGCGGCCGCCGATGCGGCGTGCGCCGGCCTGATCGGCGGGGAAGGGGGGGTCGTCAGCGCGTCCCGGTCGGTCATCTTCCCGAAGGCCGCCGAAGGCGCCCGCACCCGGGATGACTGGCAAGCGGCGATCGAGGCGGCCATTCTGGCGGCGCGCAACGAACTGCAGGCCGCAGCGCTGGCCTGACCCGCTCCCGCCGCGTCACGCCTCGACTTTGTCGGCTGAACCGTTAGTCTGCTTGCCAACAGACCTCGCCGCACATCCGGACGGGGCGCCGCTTGGGAGGCATTCATGAAGTTCACGAATTTGCGCAGCTGGGCAGGCCCGGCGCTTTTGGCGGGCACCGCCCTCGTGCTGCTCGCGTCGTGCGGACGCGGCGGGAAAGAGGCGGGCCCGGAAGGCTTTGCCGCCGTCGATACAGCGCGGATCTCCACCGCCAGCGCCGCCGATGAATGGCTCACCTATGGCGGCACCTATGACGAGCAGCGCCACTCGAAACTCGACAAGATCAACAAGGAAAACGTCAGCCAGCTCGGCGTTGCCTGGACCTATGACCTCGCCACCAATCGCGGCGTGGAATCGACCCCGATCGTGGTGGACGGCGTCATGTACGTCACCTCCGCCTGGTCGGTTGTCTATGCGCTCGACGCGAAAACCGGCGCCGAGAAATGGGTCTATGACCCGGCGGTCGACCGCGCGGTCGGCGTCAAGGCGTGCTGCGACGTCGTGAACCGCGGCGTCGCCGTCTATGACGGCAAGGTCTATGTCGGCGTCATCGATGGCCGTCTCGAAGCCCTCAATGCCGAAACCGGCGAAGTGGTCTGGAGCAAGGTCACCGTTGACCAGACCAGGCCCTACACGATCACCGGCGCCCCGCGCGTGGTGAACGGCAAGGTGCTGATCGGCAATGGCGGCGCCGAACTCGGCGTGCGCGGCTACCTCTCGGCCTATGACACCAGCTCGGGCGATCTCGTCTGGCGCTTCTACACCGTCCCGAACCCCTCCAAGCAGCCTGACGGCGCAGCGTCTGACGACGCCTTCGTCAAGGTCGGCAACGTCACCTGGGGCGACGAAGGCGCCTGGACCACGGATGGCGGCGGCGGCACGGTCTGGGACTCGATCGTCTATGACGAAGTGAACAACCAGGTCATCTTCGGCGTCGGCAATGGCTCGCCCTGGAACCGCAAGTTCCGCGACCCGTCCGGCGGCGACAACCTCTTCCTCTCGTCCATCGTGGCCGTCGACGTGGATACCGGCGCTTACAAGTGGCACTTCCAGACAACGCCCGGCGACAACTGGGACTACACCGCCACGCAGACCATCATCCTTGCGGACCTGCCGCTCGGCGAAGGCGGCGCGACGCGCCGCGTTGCGATGCAGGCGCCGAAGAACGGCTTCTTCTATGTCGTCGATGCCGCGACCGGTCAGTACATCTCCGGCGATGCCTATGTGCCCGTGAACTGGGCCACCGGTCTCGACGCCAACGGCCGCCCGGTCGAAGTCGCCGCCGCCCGCTACGCCAAGGAACCCTTCCAGCAGACGCCCGGCCCGCTCGGCGGCCATAACTGGCAGCCGATGGCCTACAATCCGGATCTGGGCCTCGCCTACATCCCGGCGCAGGAAATTCCGCAGGCCTATGCTGAAGACCCGCGCTTTGCGTCCCGCCCCACCGGCTGGAATACCGGCATCGACTTCTCGGCCGGCGTGCCGCCGATTGCGCCGCCGGAAGTCGCCAAGATGCTGCGCGCCTCGCTGAAGGGCCGTCTGATTGCCTGGGACCCGGTCGCGCGCAAACCCCGCTGGACGGTCGAGCATGAGAACGCCTGGAATGGCGGCGTGCTCTCCACGGCGGGCGGCCTCGTCTTCCAGGGCCGTCTCACCGGCGATTTCTCAGCATTCGACGCGGCCACAGGCGACAAGCTCTGGACCTACCAGCTGAAGTCGGGCGGAGCGTCCGGCCCTGGCACCTACATGATCGACGGCGAACAGTACGTCACGATCACCACAGGCTGGGGCTCAGCCTTCGCGCTCGCTGCCGGCTTCGGCTTCGACGAGAAAGTGTCCTCCTCGGTCGGCAAGGTCGTCACCTTCAAGGTCGGTGGCACCCAGGAAATCGCGGATACCGGCCTCACGCCGATCGAAGCGCTTCCGAAGGGCGACGCCTTCGGCAGCCTCGCGATGATCTCCGAAGGCACTGTGCACTACGCGCGCAACTGCGCCGTCTGCCACGGCCCGCTCGCCGTCTCCTCGGGCGTGCTTCCAGACCTGCGCTGGTCAATGATCACCGGCAACAAGGACGCCTGGAAGGGCGCCGTGCTCGACGGCAACCTCTCCGCCAACGGCATGGTGTCGTTCTCGGAATACCTGACGCCGGACGAGGCCGAAGCGATCCGCGCCTATGTGCTGACGCAGGCGCATACCGCCGTCAAAGCGGGCGGGGGCAAATAGCCCCCACCGCGCGCAATTCGTGAGTAGCGCCGCGACGATGACGAGGCTAATCTGCAGCAATGCCTATGATCCTCGGAATTCTCGCGGTGCTGGTCGCCATTGGCGTCTGGGCTTGGCGTCTCCAGATGGCCAAGCGCGGACTGGACGCGGCCGCTGAGGTTGTGAAAACGGCGGCCAACGCGCCGCGCCGGTTTGCCTTCAAGTACAAGATGGGTCTCGGCGGGCTCGACCTGATCGACGACCCGCGCGAAGCCGCCGCCATCATGATGATGCAGGTCGCGCTCGCCCGCGGCGGTCCGCTCACCATCCTTCAGGGTGACATCATCGAGGGCGAAATCCGCGAAACCTTCCGGACGACACCCGGTGAAGCCGAGGAACTCGCCGCCCATGCGGCCTGGGTCTGCCAGTCGTGTCCGCCAGCGCAGGATACGATGGCCCGCCTCAGCAAGCTGGTCGTGAACGCGCCGCAGCTCGGCCCGAAGGAAGTCGTCGATCTCGATGCGATGCTCGTCGCCGTCTCCGAAGCCGAAGGCCTGCCGACCCGCGCGCAGCTGAGACTGCTTCAGGTTTATCGCGACATGGCGGGTCTGAAGACCTGAGCTTGCACGGCCGCAGTCGCTGGTCTAGGGCCGCCTCATGACCTATGCCGCCCGCGTCTGGAACGATAACTGGATGAACTTCTCCGTGCTGCGGCACGGCGCGTTTGACGGCTTCCTCGTCACCTCGAAGAACTCGGGCACCCATTGGGTCAAATACATGTTCGCGGTCGCGCTCGCCGACACG
>JAIXRO010000077.1 GCA_027485145.1 Hyphomonadaceae bacterium
ACGTTCGAGCGCAGCACCATGTTCTTGTGCAGCTGCTCCCGGCGCAGGTCGAGGTAACGATGCTTGAGGCGGATCTCTTCGGGATAGGAATGGTCGCCGAACACCGGCATCGGCAACTCGGCTGCCTCGGAGTGGTCTGACGCGGCCGCGCCGACGATCTCGATCTCGCCGGTTGCGAGGTTCGCGTTCACCAGCTCCGCATCGCGGGCGACCACCTTGCCCTCAACCGTGATCACGCTCTCGGCCCGCAGCCGCTCGACCGTGGCAAAGCCCGGCGAGCCCGGATTGAAGACGATCTGTGTCAGACCGTAATGGTCCCGAAGGTCAATGAACATGACCCCGCCATGGTCGCGCCGGCGGTGCAGCCAGCCGGAAACCTTCACGGTTTCCCCGACATGGGACTTGCGCAGCTCGCCGCAGGTATGGGTGCGATAGGCATGCATCGGACGGTACTCCGGACTGGAAAGAAGCGGCGTAGGGCACAGACCCCCTCGCCTTTGTCAAGCAGGTGCGATAAGCGCTCGCGCAATGACTGACAACACCCTGACGCCGATCACTGAGCAGTCCGCCCTCGAAGACCTTTGCGGGCGGCTTTCGGAGGCTGAATTCGTCTGCGTGGACACCGAATTCCACAGGGAGACGACCTATTGGCCCGAACTCTGCCTGATCCAGGCCTCCGGACCGGGCGTTGAAGGCCTGATCGACCCCCGGGCCGAGGATCTGGACATAAAGCCATTCCTCGACCTGATCGCCTCGGACCGGCAGACCAAAGTTTTCCACGCCGCCCGGCAGGACATCGAGATCTTCAACCGCCTGATCGGCCATCCGCCCGGCCCGGTTTTCGATACCCAGGTCGCCGCAATGGCGCTCGGGTTCGGTGATTCGATCTCCTATGACAATCTCGTCCAGCGCGTGCTGAAGAAGCAGATCGACAAGTCGAGCCAGTTCACCGACTGGATGCGGCGCCCGCTGAGCCAGAAGCAGCTGATCTACGCCCTCGGCGACGTGACCCACCTGCGCGATTGCTACCAGCGCATGCGCGACGATCTCGACCGTGCGGGGCGTCTCGCCTGGGTGCGCGAGGAGATGGCGGAACTCGAAGACCCTGCCACCTACGATACCGAGCCGATGAACGCCTGGCAGCGGCTGAAACTTCGCATGCCAAAGAAAGACTATGCCGCGGTCGTTGTCTCGGTCGCCGCCTGGCGCGAGCGTGTGGCGCAGGAACTGGACAAGCCGCGCCGCCGCATCCTCAAGGACGACGCGATCCAGGAAATCGCTGCCCAGAAGCCGCGCACGGAAGAGGACTTCAACCAGCTGCGCGCGGTGCCAAACGGTTTCATCCGCTCGAAGCATGGCCAAGGCCTGCTCGAAGCCGTCCGCGCCGCTATCGACGCACCGGATACCTATGCGCCGGAAATGGTCCGCCAGGTTCAGAATGCGCAGATCCCGGCCGGTGCGCCGGAATTGCTCAAGGTGCTGCTGAAGCATGTGTCGGACGAGAACGACGTTGTGCCGCGCCTGATCGCCAACTCCGCCGACATCGACCGGATCGCCCGCGGCGAAACCAGCGAAGATATCGCGGCGATGACCGGCTGGCGCTACGAGATGTTCGGGAAGAAGGCCATCGCGCTGCTGTCCGGCAAGCTCGCCGTTTCGTTCGCAGGCGGACAAGTCCGGTTGTTCGACGTCTGACGTTTACCCGGCGATTCTATCCCCGCCCAAACTACCGGACGCTCGTCCGCGACTTGAGCCGAAGCTGCCCTGCTGCCTGCGCGAGGCGCCGTTCGACCGTCTCGGAAATCAGCAGCTTGTCTCGCGGATCGACGAGCAGTTCCAGCGTATCGCCGACGCGCCGCAGCGCCGCACGTTTCAGGATCGGACCCGACCGGCCGGAGAACACCGCGCCGAGCCGCATCAAGAGACCAATCTGACGCGCCCGGTCGGCCTGCGCTTCGCTGGTCAGGCCGAGATGCTCCGTCGGCCGCTTGAAATCCTTCTCGTACCGGCAACCGATCGCGTAAGCGATCAGGGCGCGTTCGGGATGGCTGATGCCGCAATAGGGTGCGCGCAGTGCCTGATCATAAGCCATCTCTGCCCGGTGGTCCGGATGGAACCGGCCCGCGCTGTCGGCCATCATGCACGCGGCTTTCTCGATCCGGATATCCGCCGCGGGTGAACCGAACAGGTCAGGCTCGGGCAGCAACGCCGGCGCGATGAAGTCGTGCAGCGCGCGGCCAAAGGCGATCTGGTTGATGTCGAGCCGGGTATAGGCAATCACGCCGTCCGTCAGCGGATCATCCGCCCGCATGTTCATGAGTTCCTGTACGACGCCTTCGCGAAGGCCGGCTGCCGAAATGGTCACACCGTCCAGCTTGCCGATCGTGAGGATTTCCTCGATCGTGATCGCAGCCACATGCAGCAACTTCGCCCGCTTGCGGTCCAGTGCCTCGATCTGAGTGCGCGCGGACGCATTGGTCAGCGCATCCACGGTCAGCTTTGAGGCGCGTGCCACCTGCCCTTCATTTATCTGGTAGCCTTGCAGCACCTGCAGCGGATACCGCTCGAGCTCCATGACGAGCCGCGCAAAGGCGCGCCAGGCGCCGCCGACCGCGTAGAACCGGCCCTTCGCTTCGGCCAATGCCACGCTCGTCTTCAGCGCTTCCCTGATCCGTTTGCGGAGTTCCTTTGGCTCGTTTGCCACATCCGCCAAGGCCAGCGGCCCGATCATCAGGCTCTCGCCCTCGCCGGGTGCGCCGCCGATGCCCTGGAACTCGAGGCTCGAGCCGCCCAGATCGCCGATCAACCCGACCGGCTTGTAGAGATTGATCTCGACGCCGCGCGCCGAAAGCCGCGCCTCATCTGCGCCCGACAGCAGCCGGACCGGGCGCCCCAGCACCTTGCTCGCCTGCTTCACGAAGTCGGCGCCATCTTCGGCAGCGCGCACGGCGGCCGTTGCCACCGCCTGCCAGGTCTCGACATTCAGGGCCTTGAGGATTGCCCGGAACCGGGCCAGCGCACCGAGCGCGGCCTCGACGCCGGCCGGCGACAGGCGCCCCGTGCGCGTCAGCCCTTCGCCGAGCCCGGCCATGACCTTCTCGTTGAAACTCTGCAGGATCGACGCGCCGAGCACATCGCAGATCACAAGGCGAACGGAGTTCGAGCCGATATCGATGATCCCCGCCTGCCGGGGCTGGGGGATACTCATTTCGGTGCCTGCGGCAGTGTCAGGCGCGGCGGCAGGCTAACCTCAAGCGCACTGCCCCGGCCAGAGAGGCTGGGGTTCGCCATGAAATATCCGTGGGCGGAAAAAGCGCCCTCGGTCGCCTTGCTGCGGTAGCGCTCGTACGTGCCATCCGAATGCATCAACCAGGACTGCTGCTCATCGTTGAGGTTGGCCACCATGATCTGGTTCATCACCTGCCGGTGAACGGTCGGGTTCTGGATCGGAACGAGCACCTCGACGCGCCGCATCAGGTTGCGCGGCATCCAGTCGGCTGACGACATGAACACTTTGGCATTCGGCGACGGCAAGGCTTCACCATTTGCGAAGCACAGGATGCGGGCGTGTTCGAGGAAACGGCCGACGATACTTTTCACCGTGATGTTTTCGGAAAGGCCCGGAATGCCGGGCCGCAGACAGCAGATCCCGCGCACGACCAGCGCAATCGGCACGCCTGCCTGACTCGCCCGGTAGAGCGCGTCGATCACTTCGCCGTCCACGAGAGAGTTCATCTTTGCCCAGATACCGCAGGGCTTCTTCTTCCTGGCGGCGATCGCCTCCGCCTCGATCATCTCAAGCAGGTGTTCCTTCAGGTTCACCGGCGCCATCGAGATCGTCTCGAAATCCGGGGCCACATCCGGTGGCTCCCGGTTCGCCGTCACGAAGTTGAACAGGCGGTTGGCATCGCGGCCGAGCGCAGGGTCTGCCGTGAACAGGGACAGGTCGGTATAGATGCGCGCATTGACCGGGTGATAGTTGCCGGTGCCGAAATGCGTGTAGGTGCGCAGTTCGCTGCCTTCCCGCCGCACGACGAGCGAGACCTTCGCATGGGTCTTGTACTCGATAAATCCGTACACGACCTGAACACCGGCGCGCTCAAGGTCGCGCGCGAGGCGCAGGTTGGCTTCCTCATCGAAGCGCGCCTTGATCTCGACGAGCGCCGTCACGGTCTTGCCGGACTCGGCTGCCTCGATCAGCGCGCCGACAATGGGCGAGTTCACGGTGGTGCGATACAGCGTCTGCTTGATCGCGACGACCTGAGGATCGGCCGCCGCCTGGCGAACAAACTCGACCACTACGTCAAAGCTCTCGAACGGGTGATGAACGATAATGTCCTTCGCCCGGATCGCTGACAGTATGTCCCCGCCCATCTCCTTGATGCGCTCCGGATAGCGCGGCTCATAAGGCGTGAACAGCAGGTCCGGACGATCATCGACAATCAGTTCGGACAACCTGGCCATGCCCAGAATGCCGTCATACAGCACAATGTCTGAAGGTTCGGCGCCGATCTCACGCATGATGAACAGGCGAAGCTTTTCGGGCGCGCTCATTTGCATCCGCAGCCGGACGATCCGTCCCCGGCGGCGCTGCTTCAGCAGCACTTCGAATTCGCGGATCAGGTCTTCGGATTCTTCCTCGATCTCGATATCGCTGTCGCGCACGATGCGGAACAGGCAACGGCCCGCTTCCTTGAACCCGGGAAACAGGGTCGGCAGGAACAAACCGATCACATCTTCCAGCGCGATGAACCGGATACCCGGTTTCGTGCCCTTCGACAGGCGAATGAACCGGCGCACGAAGGTGGGCATCGGCACGATGCCCACCTGCTCCTCCCCGCCATTCATGGGTTGAAGGTCGAATGCGATCGTGAAGCCGAGGTTCGGAATGAAGGGAAACGGGTGAGCCGGATCAATCGCCAGCGGCGTCAGGATCGGGAAGATGTTGGCATGGAAGTAGGCTTCAATGTCGGCGCGTTCGCGCTTCGTCAGATCGCTGGCGGCCAGGACATGGATCCCCTCGCCTTCCAACTCTGCCTTCAGGTCGCGCCAGCGTTGCAACTGCCCGCCGATCAGGCGCAGAGCGGCGGCCTCGACTTCGGCGACCTGCAGCGCAGGGGTCAGGCCGTCCTGGCTGAGCTTGGTGACACCAGCGCGCACCTGTTCCCGAAGACCCGCATAGCGGACCATGTCGAACTCATCGAGGTTGCTGGCCGAGATCGACAGGAAGCGAAGGCGCTCCAGCAAGGGATGTGCCGGGTTGCCGGCTTCTTCGAGCACACGCTGGTTGAACTCGAGCCAGGACAATTCCCGGTTCAGGAATCGTTGCGGCGAGCCAAGCAGTTGCTTGTTCAGGCGTTGCTGGCCGTCTGCCATCGGGGGTCACCTCTCCGCCGCGTCATCCTCATCGCCACCGGTCATCTCGTTCAGGACCCGGCGGGCCAGCGGCAAGCTGGGCGCCCGGTCATGCTGGCTGACGGCGTTGCTGAGTCTGTCCATGAAGTTCTCTGCCGCCTCATAGGCAAGTTCGAGCCGGGGCACCAGATAGTTGAGCGTCTCAGGCGAAAGCTTCAGGAAGCGCCGCTCGGCCCCCAGAATGAGCCGCTCGCGCAGGATAGCCTCGTCCGGGGGCCCGATCTCACCCGAAGGCAGGGCCTTGAGGCGAGATTTTAGGTCCGCCGAGGCCGTGCGCCATTGTGACGGCGCGCGATGTGAGACGAGCATCACCCGGCCGCCCGACGTGCCTACGAGGTTCATCAGCGACAGCATCGCCTCATCCTGCCGGGCGCCGCCCGTATCGGCATCGTCCACAGCGACATACCTCGCGGCAAGTTCGTCGAGCCCTCGCCGGCCCGCCTTGGCCAGCGTCGCGGGCGTCATGAGCACCCCGTCAAACCGGCCGGCCCAGGCCTCGGCCAGATAGCTGAGGCCGCACTTCGGCGGGCCCGTGATGGCCAACACGGGTGTGGCCCAGTCTTCGGGGTTTACGGCAATCCGCAACGCTGCGGCATTGTGCGGACCGGCCAGAAGCAGATCCCACCGCGCCGGCGGCGGCGGGAACCCGAACATCGCCTGATGTGGCGGACGATCGGGATCCGCGCCGTCTGACGTCACTGAAAGGCGGACGTCGAGACAGCCGACCGCAGCGTGAGTTCGTTTTCTTCGCGGGCCAGCGTCACGCCGCGCTGGACAAGATCGTTGCGCAGCCGGGACTCGTCACCCGCAAAGGAGAAGGTCACGATCGCGCCTTCGCGGGCGACCGCCTTCGTCCGGAAGTCGGAGACCAGGGGTGAGCGGGCCAGCGCGCCGCGCAGCGTGTTCCATTCGGCCAGTGAGGTGAAGCGGACCGACGCCGACACATCAGTGCGCGAGCCATCGCGGACGATGGAATTCTGTTTCCAGGATTCGTCCAGCAGGTTCGACACGGCCTCGGCCGCCTGAGCCAAAGTCGCGGCGGGCGGGGTGGCGCCGACGGATTCGTTGCCTGTTGCCGTCACCGTCGAGACCACGACGCGCCAGGCACCTTCGCGGCCTTGCAACTCCGCAAGGATGCCGCGCCGGGCATTCAGCGAGGCGGCTTCGGAGGAAATGTTGTTCCAGGTCGTAGAAACGCCGTAGCTTTGCTGGGTTGCGGTGATCGAAGGCACCAGCGCGTTCCGGTTGCGCTCCCCGAAAGCTTCCGTCCAGGCCGCTTGATTGACCGAAGCCGTGACCGGCACGATCAGGGCCAGCGGCGCTTGGGCATCCAGATAGGGCACGTTGATGGAGTCGAGATAGGCGCGCACGGTCTGGGGGTTCAGCACAACCGCCAGTTTGCCCCGGTAGCGGCCGGCGCCGGCGGTTTCTTCCTCAACGTCCACGGCCGCCGTGAACTTGGAGGCGAGCGCGCCGTCGATCTTGATCCCGCCAACCGCGGAGCGGTCTGTCGCCAGTGTAATCTTGTTGATGAGCAGCCGCGCTGCCGCCATCCGGGCCGATGCCATCGCCTTTTCGCGGGCCTCGATGACGCTTCCCGCGGACTCGTCCACGGCGATTCCCCGGATCGTGTAGACGTCCTTCGTGTCGGCATAGACGACACCTGTGCCGACGAGCGACAGGAGCATCGCGGCGAGAACCATTCGAATCATGACGGGCAAACTCCTCAGTTGGGCATCTTCTAACAGGCGCGATCTGAACCGGAAACCGCGCGCTTCACTTCCGAACCTTCACTGGAACTTGTGGCCACCCCATGCTAACGCGCCGGTTCGGGCAAGCTGCGGGGCCAAACCAGATGACTGCGACCTCTAAACCGCCCCTTTCATACCGCGACGCGGGTGTCGATATTGAGGCAGGCGAGCGCCTCGTGGACGCCATTTCGCCGATGGCAAAAGCCACCACCCGCGCCGGCGTCATGGGCGGCCTCGGCGGCTTTGGCGCGCTGTTTGATCTCAAGGCCGCCGGGTATACCGATCCGGTGCTGGTGTCCGGCACGGACGGCGTCGGCACCAAGCTGATGCTGGCCTTCGAGACCGGCATTCACAACACTGTCGGCATCGACCTCGTGGCGATGTGCGCCAATGACGTGCTCGCGCAGGGCGCCGAGCCGCTGTTTTTCCTCGATTATTTTGCGACCGGCAAACTCGAGGGCGGAATTGCCGAAGCCGTCATCGCCGGGATCGCCGAAGGTTGCCGGCTTTCGGGCTGCGCCCTCGTGGGCGGCGAGACCGCCGAGATGCCGGGTATGTATCCGCCGGGGCACTATGACCTGGCTGGCTTTGTGGTTGGCGCCGTGGACCGGGACAAGGTGCTGCCGCGCATGGGCGACATGGCGCCGGGAGATGTGCTGATCGGCATCGCTTCGTCCGGGCCGCACTCGAACGGCTATTCCCTCATCCGCCGTATCATTGCCCGCGAGGGATTGTTCTATGGCGGCCCGTCGCCCTACTCGGATGGTCAGACGCTGGGTGAAGCGCTGCTGACGCCGACGCGGCTCTATGCACCGCTCATCATGCCGTTGATCCGTTCGGGCCGTATCAAGGGGCTCGCCCACATCACCGGTGGTGGGCTGACCGAGAATACGCCGCGCATGTGCCCGGACCATCTGGCTCCCCGAATTGACCGCGCCAGCTGGACCCCGCCTCCGGTCTTCCAATGGCTGCAGGAAGCGGGCGGCGTCGAGCTGGACGAGATGCACCGCACCTTCAACATGGGCATCGGCATGGTGCTGGCCGTCAACCCGGCTGACGCCCCGCAAGTGCTCGCAGACCTGAAGGCCGCCGGCGAGGATGCGCGCGTGGTGGGCGGGCTTGCCGCGGCATGAGGCGGCTGAAACTCGCCGTGCTGATTTCCGGGCGCGGCTCCAACATGGAAGCGCTGCTGAACGCAGCGGCGGCCGATCCGGACTTTCCAGCCCAGCCCGTGCTTGTTTTGTCCAACCGGCCGGAAGCGGCGGGGCTGAAGATCGCCGAGGCGGCGGGTGTCGCCGCGGTTTCCATTGATCACAAGACCTATGGCAAGGACCGGGAAGCGTTCGAGTTCCATGTCGATGCAACGCTGCGCGGCGCTAACGTGGAGGTCATTGCGCTCGCCGGATTCATGCGCGTGCTGACGCCCTGGTTCGTGAAACGCTGGGAAGGCCGGATGATCAATATCCACCCTTCCCTGCTGCCAAAACACAAGGGACTCGATACGCACCAGCGCGCGATCGATGCGGGCGATGCGGAAGCCGGATGCTCCGTACACTGGGTCAGCGCGGGCGTGGACGAAGGCGAAATCATCGCACAGGCCCGCGTGCCGATCCTGACGGGAGACACCGCAGACTCGCTCGCAGCGCGGACTTTGCCCGAAGAACACCGGCTTTATCCGGAAGCGCTCAAGATAGCTTGCAAGAAAATATTGGAGGACATGACCGATGGGTGAGATGCAACAGATCGTGCTGACGCAATACTGCGAGGGCGCGCCAAAGCCTTCTGACTTCAAACTCGAGACGCTTGCGCTGCCCGAGCCGAAGGACGGACAATTCCGTGTACGGCATGTCTGGTGCTCGGTGGACCCCGGCACGCGCTCGCGCCTATCGGGCGGCGACAGTTACGCGGCCGCCCTGCCCCTCGGCAAACCGATCGACGGGTTCAGCGTCGGGGTGATCGATGCCTCGAACCATCCGGACTGGCCGGTGGGAACCAAAGTGTTTTGCGCAGGCGGCTGGAAAACGCATTCGCTGCAATCCGGAAAAGGATTTATCGGCAAGGTGATGGATGTGCCGGGCGTGCCGCTGTCGGCCTGGATCGGCGTACTGGGCGTGCCCGGCCTGACGGCCTGGTTCGGCACGAAGGATGTGGCGCGCTTCAAGGACGGCGACGCCGTGCTGGTGACCTCGGCCGCGGGGCCGGTTGGTGCCACCGCAGGGCAGCTGGCGAAAGCCTGGGGCGCCTCGAAAGTGGTCGGCGTGGCGGGCTCCGATGAGAAGTGCGCCTGGCTGGTGAAAGAAGCGGGCTTTGACGCAGCGATCAACTACAAGACCGCCGCGGACCTGACCGGCGCGATCGCGGCCGAGTTTCCAAAGGGTGTTGACGTCCTGTTCGACAATGTCGGCAACGCGATGGTCAACCGCGTGCTGCCGTTGATGGCGCTGAACGGGCGGATCTGCATTTCCGGCCAGGTGGCTGACTATAATCTGACCCCGGAGCAAACACCCGGCATCGTCAACACCAAGCCCTTCATCACGCACCGTGTGAACATGCAGGGCCTTGTCGTGTTCGATTTCGCGCGCGGCTTCCCCGAGGCCCTGGGCACGATGGCGAAAATGATCGCGGGCGGACAATTGAAGACGCAGGAAGAACGCTTCGAGGGGATCGGCTCGATGCCGGAGGCCTTCTGCGGATTGTTCCGCGGTGAGAATGCCGGTCGGCGGGTTGTGCGGGTGGGCGCGGAGTAAACCGGGCGTGAAAAACTGCGCGCCGAAATCTACGCGCGCAGGTCTCGGCCAACATTCTGCAGGAGGGCGTTGGCGAACTTGGCGTCTGGCTCATCGAAGAAGTCATGCGCGAGAGACACGTACTCGTCGAGGATCACGGCGTCCGAGAGTTCCGGGTGCGTGATGAACTCTGCGCCGGCGGCCCGCATCAGGGCGCGCATCGTGGCGTCGAGGCGGGTCAGCTTCCAGCCTTCAGCAAGGCGCGCGAGGATCGCGTTGTCGATGCGGGCCTGATTGTCCACGACCGCGTTGACGATGGACTTGAACAGGTCAGGGTCCGCGTCTTCGATGGGCATGCCGTCCGGGCCAAGGCCGAGCCGGTCTTCCATGAACTCTCGGATCGTCGCGCGGGCGGATTTCTCCGTCTGCTCCATCTCGTAGAGCGCCTGGACAGCCGCGAGACGGGCGCCGGCGCGGCGGGCGCGCGTGACGTCAAACGGGAGTTTCCGGGAGCTCAACGGATCAGCTCTTTGCGGAACTTGATCATCGCGAGGCAGGCATTGGCGGCTTCGGCGCCCTTGTTCTTGCGCTTGCGATCCGCGCGCGCGAGGGCCTGGGCTTCGTTCTCGACGGTCAGGATGCCATAGCCGATGGCCTGGCGGCGCTGGACGATCAGGTCCATCAGGCCGCGGGCGCTCTCGCCGCAGACATAATCATAGTGCGAGGTTTCGCCCCGGATGACGCAGCCGAGCGCTAGGAAGCCGTCATAGCGGCCGGTATCGGCGGCCATCGCGATGAGGCCCGGGATTTCAAAGGCGCCCGGAACTTCCATCACGGTGACTTTTGCGCCGGCTGCTTCGAGCACTTCAACAGCACCCGCTTCCAGCTCGTCGCTGATGTGCTTGTAGTACCGCGAAATCGCGATGAGGACGCGGTCGGCCATCAGGGTGTCTCCTCGTTCAGGCGGCGCCAGCCCTCTATGGTCAGGCCGTATCCGTCAAGCCCCGCAACGCGGGTGGGCGCGGTGTCGGACAGGTAAATCATGCGACGGACGCCGAGTTCGCGCAGGATCTGGGCGCCGATGCCATACTCGCGCAAAGGCGCCGTGGGGTCACGCGGGGCGGCGGATTTGAGGCCGAGACGCTCGGATAGCGCGTTCGGGTGCATCGTGTTGACGAAGACCACGACGCCAGGCTCCGGCGCTTCGGCGATGATCCGCATGGCCTTGCCGACGAGCCCCTCGCGAGGGCCCTTCTCGCCGAGAATGTCGGCGAGGACATCGGTGCGGTGAACACGGACAATGGTCAGCGAATCCGGACGGATGTCGCCGTGCACGATGGCGATGTGCTCCGAGCCGTCCAGCGTGTTGCGGAAGCACACCGTGCGGAAGCCTTCCCCGTAGGCGGAATTCAGGGGCGCCTCAACGCGGCGTTCGAGGAAGCGGTCGTTCTGGCGGCGCCAATGGATCAGATCCGCGATGGTGCCGATCTTGAGATTGTGCAGCTGGGCGAAGGCAACGAGTTCCGGTAGGCGGGCCATCGTGCCGTCATCGTTCATGATCTCGCAGATCACGCCGGCCGGGAAGAGACCGGCCATGCGGGAGATGTCGACGGCGGCTTCAGTGTGGCCGGCGCGGACCAGCGTGCCGCCTTCCTTGGCAATCAGCGGAAAGACGTGGCCGGGTGTGACGATGTCCGCATGATCCTTGGTCGGATCAATCGCGACGGCGATGGTGCGCGAACGGTCATGTGCGGAAATTCCGGTGGTGACGCCTTCCTTTGCCTCTATGGAAACAGTGAAGGCCGTTTGCATGCTTTCGCGGTTGTTCCGCGTCATCATGTCAAGCTGAAGCGTGTGGGCGCGTTCCTGTGTCATCGACAGGCAGATCAGGCCGCGGCCATGCTTGGCCATGAAGTTCACGGCCTCGGGTGTGGCGAAGGTGGCGGGGATGACGAGATCGCCCTCGTTTTCCCGGTCCTCGGCATCGACGAGGATGAACATGCGCCCGTTGCGGGCGTCCTCGATGATTTCCTCGATGGAGGAGATGGCGGCGTGAAACTCATTGCTCATGGCGGGTTACTTTCCTTCCGGCGCATCGGCGCCGATCATGCGCGCGACGTAGCGCGCCAGCATGTCGATTTCCAGGTTCACCTTCGTTCCCGCCTTCAGTGTACTGAGGGTCGTGACTTCCCAGGTGTGCGGAATGATCGCAACCTGGAAGTCGCCGTTCGGCAGCGCGGCGGCAACGGTCAGCGAGACGCCATCGATGGCAGCGGAGCCCTTGGTCGCGAAATAGCGCGCGATGGCGGCAGGCGGGCGGATCGTGACGCGGAAGCTCTGGCCTTCGGGCTCGACCGAGACAACTTCGCCCACGCCGTCCACATGGCCGAAGACGAAGTGGCCGCCGAGTTCGTCGCCCAGCTTCAGGCTTTGTTCGAGATTGACGCGGGCGCCTTCGGTCCAACTGCCGAGAATGGTCTTCGACAGGGTCTCCGGCACGGCTTCGACCGCGAACCAGGCGCCGCGCTCGGCTTCGCCCTTGTCGACCACGGTCAGGCAAACGCCGGAGTGCAGGATCGAGGCGCCCATGGCGATTCCGGCGAGCGGAAAGCCGCTTTCGACCTCGAACCGGGTCAGCCCGTTGCGGTGCTCCGCCCGGCGGATTGTGCCGACATCAGTGACGAGGCCTGTAAACATTCGAGTTTCCTGACAGAACCTATTGCTCAGATCGAACATAAGTATCGAGAACGTCGTCTCCAATCCGTTCCGTCGCGACAGGGCGCCACCGGGTCGCGGATTTGAGGTCGGAGAGACCGAGTTCGCCGAGCGCGGAGAGCCCTTCCCCGCCGATCAGGATCGGCGCGCGGAACCAGGCAAGCTCATGCACGGCGCCCTCGCGCACGAAGCTGGCCGCGAGATGGCTGCCGCCTTCGAGGAGGATGGTGCGGATGCCTTCGGCCTCGGCGCGGCGGAGAAATTCCCCGACACTGACGCGGATGCCGTTGCCGCAACGCCAGACCGAGGCACCGGCGGTGAGATGCGCGCGGGCATCGCTGCCGGCCGTGACGATAACGACCGGGCCGACATTCAGCGAGGTCATCAACTTGGAGGTCAGCGGCGTGCGGGCGTGCGAGTCAGCGATGATGCGGAGCGGCTGGCGGGCGGGCAGCGGGATGGTCCGCGCGGTCAGCAGCGGGTCGTCCGCGAGCACAGTGCCGACGCCGGCGAGCACCGCATCATGCGCGGCGCGCAGTTCGTGGGCGCGGGCGCGCGAAGCGCTGGAGGTGATCCATTGACTGGTCCCGTCGGCGAGCGCGATGCGGCCATCGAGCGAGGTCGCAAGCTTCAGGGTGACGCGGATGCCGCTCATTCGCCGCCAGTGTCTTCTTCGTCCAGCGCGGCTTTCTCGATGAATTGAGCAAAGTCGCTCGGATCCTTGAAGTCGCGGTACACGCTGGCATAGCGGACATAGCCGACCGGATCGACGCGTTTCAGAGCCTCCATGACGAGTTCGCCCACTTCCGAGGACGGCACTTCGGTTTCACCGCCGCTTTCGAGCTTGCGCACGATGCCAGAGACCATCTGGTCGACACGTTCCCGATCAACCGGGCGTTTGCGCAGGGCGACCATGATGGAGCGCTGGACCTTCTCGCGGTCGAACAGCGCGCGTTTGCCATCGCGCTTGACGACCATGATCTCGCGCAGCTGGACGCGCTCGAAGGTGGTGAAGCGGGCGCCGCAATTCTCGCAGACGCGGCGGCGGCGTACAGCGGTGTCGTCTTCCGCCGAGCGGCTATCCTTGACCGATGTATTCTCTGAGCCGCAAAATGGACACCGCAACTGGCTTCAGGCTCCCAGGCCTTCGTAGATGGGGAAACGTGCGGTGAGCGCTTTGACTTCCGCGCGCACCTTGTCTTCCACCGCCGTGCTGTCGCCCGCCGCAAGCGCATCCACGATCTCACCGATCCACGCGCCGACCTGAAGGAACTCGGCTTCGCGGAAGCCGCGCGTGGTGGCGGCAGGTGAGCCGACCCGAATGCCGCTGGTGACGGCAGGGGGCGCGGGATCGAACGGGATGCCGTTCTTGTTGCAGGTGATGTAGGCGCGCTCGAGTGCGGCTTCGGTGTCGCGGCCATTGACGTTCTTCGGGCGCAGATCGATCAGCGCGAGGTGCGTGTCGGTACCGCCGGAGACAACGTCGAGGCCGGCATCGCGGCAGGCCGCGGCCATGGCGCGGGCGTTGGCGACGACCTGGGCGGCATAAGTGCGGAACTCCGGTGTCAGGGCTTCGCCGAAGGCCACCGCCTTCGCCGCGATGACGTGCATCAGGGGGCCGCCCTGAATGCCGGGGAAAATGGCCGAGTTGATCTTCTTGGCGAGGGACTCGTCATTGGTGAGGATCATGCCGCCGCGGGGCCCGCGAAGGGTCTTGTGCGTGGTCGTGGTGGCGATGTGGGCATGGTCGAGCGGATTCGGATGAACGCCGCCGGCCACGAGACCGGCGAAGTGCGCCATGTCGACGAGGAACAGCGCGCCGACTTCATCGGCAATCTCGCGGAAGCGGCGGAAGTCGATCTGACGCGGATAGGCGGAGCCGCCCGCGATTATCAACTGCGGACGATGCGCACGGGCAAGGCGCGAGACCTCTTCGAAGTCGATCAGGTGATTGTCCGGGCGCACGCCGTACTGGACCGCGTTGAACCA
>JAIXRO010000125.1 GCA_027485145.1 Hyphomonadaceae bacterium
CCAAAATCTGGAATATTGCGGTATCCCTGGATGCTGGAGTTTCCGTATAATGACGATCTCGTCCAAAGCTGCCCTGTTCGGCGCGATTGCCTTTTCCTTTGCATCCGTCGCCTCGGCGGACCAGATCATGGTCGAGTCCAGCAAGACGATTGCCGTCCCTCTCAACGGCTCGGCCGCCAGCATCGTTATCGGCAACAAGAACATCGCCGATGTCGCCGTGCACAATGATCAACTCCTCTTCGTGACCGGCAAGAGCTACGGCACCACCAACCTCCTCGTGTTCGACAAGGCGGGCCACCAGATCTTCTCGTCCGATGTGCTGGTGAGCACCAACTCTTCGAGCCTTGTGACCGTCAACAAGTCTGGCCAGAGCTACACCTATGACTGCTCGCCGAACTGCCGTGCGGTCCTGAGCATTGGCGACCAGGCCGACCATTTCGCCGCCCTCATCGACCAGCAGCTGCAGTCCCAGACACTGACCGACGGCCAATAAGGACGGGCGCCGGCGCTGGCCAACGGCCGGATCGGTCAAATTGCAAGTATCGGGTCAACCACCTGCAAACCGGCACGTGCTAAGCCAATTGTCTCTGGATTAATTGGGGAACGGATCAATGACCGGCGCTTACGGCCTCAGTCTTACTGCCCGCCTCAGAGCGCGCTGGGACAACTTTGCCGACGATCACCGCGGCGCAGCAGCGGTTGAGTTTGCGCTGATCGCGGCTCCGTTCTTCTTCCTGATCTTCGGGCTGCTTGAAGTCTGCCTCATCTTCATCATGTCGACCGTCATGGAGCACGCCGTTGGCGAAGCCTCCCGCGCCCTGCGCACCGGCGAAGCCCAACAAGCCGGCATAACCCAGGCTCAGTTTCGGGCGAATGTTTGCGCCGAACTGATGGACCTGCTCGACTGCGACGCCGGGCTCCACATCGATGTTCGCACAGCCGCAAACTTTGGCTCAACGCCCGGCGGCTCGCCGCTGGACGCAGATGGCGAGTTCGACGATTCCGGTTTCACGTTCCAACCGGGCGGCGCCAATGACATCGTCACGGTTCGCGTGTTCTACGAATGGGACCTGATCACCCCGTTCATCTCGCAACCGCTCGCGAACATGTCCGGGAACAAGCATCTGTTGCAGACGAGTGCCGTGTTCCGCACCGAGCCGTACGGAACCTGAACCATGACCGTTCTCAAGTTTCTCTCATCGCTGAACCGCCGCACGCGTTGGCGCGGGATTAAAGGCCTCTGGTACAACGAAAAAGGCGTCTCGGCCGTCGAGTTCGCCCTGATCGCGCCGGTCATGGTGCTGATCTATTTCGGCTGTATCGAACTCAGTCTTCTGATGCGCGCGGATCGGCGCGTAACGTCCACGGCTTCAAGCCTGGGAGACCTGACGGCTCGTCTTGTCACGGTCACGGACGCCGACATGCAGGATCTCTACAACGCCGCAACGGTGCTGATGGAGCCCTACCCCGCCAGCAGCACACGAATGCGGATTACCTCGGTCGTGGACAATGGTGATGGACAGACCCGCGTCGACTGGTCGGACGGTTTCAACATGACGCCTTATGCCCCGAATACCGCGATCACGATCCCGGCCGGCATTGTCGTCTCGCCCGGATCGGTCATCGTCGCCGAAGTCGAGTTCGACTATGTCAGCTCGGTCGGCATGGTGCTGGACGCATCGCGCACGGTGAAGGACACCTTCTACCTGCGACCGCGCCGCGTCACCTCCATCGCACGCAGCAACGATGCCGATCCCGCGACCGGTTTCGGGCCCGCGAGCTAGACGCCGGCCCGAAGCCGGATGAGGTCTACCGGGTCTCGTCCGCGTGCTTGGGCGCCTGGACTTTCCAGAGCACGATCAACCCGATCAGGAACATGAACCCGATCCCGCCCATGCCGATCCGCTGATTACCGGTCAGCCAGGTCAGCAGGCTGACGATCCCTGGTCCCATCCACACCGTGACCGTGCCGGCAATCGCGTAGAGCCCGAAGAACTCTCCGATCCGCTCACGCGGCGCAATGTGCACCAGCATGTACCGGCTCGAGGAGATCGAGGCGACGACGGCAATGGCGGTCGGGATCACAAACAGGAAATAGGTGATATCCGACAGCGTGTCGAAGAACGGGCTGTTCCAGACCGGCTCGCCGCTGGGGATGAGGCCGAACAGGAGCGAGTCCGGTGTGATCGAAAGCTGTGCGAGCAGGAGGACAACAAGGATCGAAATCTCCCAGACGAGCGCCATTTTCGGGCCGAGATGACGGTCGAGGAACCCGCCGAGGAAACCGCCGATAGCGCCGAACAGGACGCCGGTGATTCCGAAGAATAGAATCTCGACGCCTGACCAGCCGAGGAAGGTGCTCGCGAAGACGGCGCCGAGGGTCAGCAGGGCCGACATCGCATCCGCATAGATCGTCCGCGCGATCAGGAACCGCATGGTTTGTGGATGTTCCTTGAAGAGGCCTTTCAGATAGTCCCAGAACACCCCTGCCCTCTGGAAGATCGAATGGCGCTTCTGGCCGTCGACCGGCTCACCCAGGAACACGTCGGCGGCGGCGCGTTTCCATGTCAGTCCGCCTGGTGCGCCGTCTGGCATGAACAAGAAG
>JAIXRO010000044.1 GCA_027485145.1 Hyphomonadaceae bacterium
TGCGCTTCGCGCGCCGTGGTGCGGCTTGTGCGGATCTGCAGCTTGCCGCCATCGCGATGTGACAGCATCGCATCGCGCGCATTGGTGACGAGGTTGATGATCGCGGTCTCGATCTGGCTGACATCCGCGCGGATCCAGGGCACGTCGCGCCCGTGGACCACATCCAGCGTGATGCGCTCGTCGATTACGCCGCGCAGCAGGATCGAGAATTCGGTCAGGAAGTCGGTCGTGTTGAACACTTCGCGCTTGAATGTCTGCTCGCGCGCATAGGCGAGCAGCCCGCGCACCAGATCGCGCGAGCGAACGGTGGCCTCGTGGATCGCCTTGATGTTGTCGAAGGACGGATCGCCGACCGGATGGCGCGTCATCAGGGCTTCGTAATTGCCCATCGTGACCTGCAGCATGTTGTTGATCTCGTGCGCGATGCGACCGGCGATCTTGCCGACGGCCTGCATCTTCTCGCCATGCGCGAGGCGCTGCTCCATTAGGCGGTGTTCGGAGATGTCGACGACATAGGCCACGGAGGGGCGGCCCGCCGAATTCAGCGTCACGAACACGTTGACGTGCGCCGCGTCCTGCCCGGCAATGCGCAGCGCGACCGGACGGTCGACGGCTTGCACCAGGGCGGCGGCGGAGGCGTTCGGGCCTTCATCATCCGAGACGAACAGGTCGGAGAAGCGCGAGCCGGGCGTTGCCCGCCCGCCGGTCAGTTCCATAAGGGCCCGGTTGGCATCGAGAATGATGGCGCCGTCCACCCGGTCGCCGTCCAGGCGGACCGCGCCGAACGGGGCGTCATCGAACATCGGATCGCCATCGGCGCGCATGGGACGCGAGGCGCCCTGCAACGCAAACCGGTCACCTTCGCCGTTCAGCATCTGCGGGCTCGGCAGCAGGATCGTGCGGCCATGCGCTTCAACGCCCCGGCCCGACCAGGTGGTGATCGCCTGCACCGGCACTTCGACGCCGTCGCGGGCGCGCAGCTGGATATCGGCCCGGCCCGGCGCGCCCGATTTCTTGTCGCGGCCGAGCAGTTTCACGAATTCCGGGCGCATGATGTCGTCAAGGCGGATATTCTTGGCTGTTTCCGGAAGGCCCAGCATCTCGCGCAGGAAGCCGTTGGCATAGGTGATCGTGCCGTCCGGGCGGGCCGCAAAGAAGCCCATCGGGGCGTCTTCGACATAAAGCGATTTCAGGTCGGCGGCGCCGGTCGCCTCGATCTGTCCGGCAATCCGGCGGATGCGCCAAAGCACGCGGCTGCGCGGCAGCGGCGAAACGGTCACTTCGAACTGGGCGGGCACCTGTTCCGGACCCAGCGCGACCGGCGGCAGAAGCTCGCGGCGGCGGGTGCCGGCCTTGGCGGCTTTCGACAGGCGGTACACCGGCGCGGCCAGGCCCGGGCTTGCGCCGAACAGGCGGTCCACCGTCACCAGGCCGGTATCGCTGGCCCCGGTCATCAGGGCGAGGGCGGCGAGTTCGTCAAAGGCCGGGTTGGCGGCCACGGGTGCGCCGCCGGATTCTGTCACGAGGACGGCCTCGTCCAGCGCCTCGATCCAGGGAAAGCGCGGCGCAGCGGCATTGGCGATGGCGGCCGCCGAACCCTTTTCGGGGAACAGTCCGATGAACCGGCCCGCCCCGCGCACCGTCCACAAGAGGAATACGAGGCCGCCGGAGGCCATCGTGATCAGCAGGATCGAACCCGTCGCGCCAGCCGCATGCGGGCGCACGAGCGACACGCTGGCCGCCGCGATCGACAGGAGGAGGCACGCCCAGAAGCCCAGCTGCAGCAGGTCGACCTTGCGCGAGGCGGCCGGCGGCGCGGCGCCGTCCGCATCGTCTGCTGATCCGAGGACCTGAGACAAATCAAGGGCTTCTGAGTCTTTTTTCATGATCTACCGCCAATTCACCCGGCCCGCCGCCGGAAGCGCGATTGCCCCGCCGCGCGCCGCAGCGCGCACGGGACTTTCCTGGTTAGCCTGTTCTCGCACGCCAATGGTTAACGAATCCAAAAAAACGGTTAAGACGGGTAGGTTCACCCCCTCCACACCTACAGGATTCGGCTCATGTACATAACGCGTTCTGCCTTTGCGCTCGCCCTGCTCGCCGCCGCGGCTGCCTGCGGCACGGCCCCCGTCCGGGAGCCGGCCAATGCCGCCCCTTCGGCCGAGGCCGCCGTGACCGAATCTGCCCGCCTGAACACCTGGTTCGAGACGAAATTCGACGCGGCCGTCGCCCGCGACCCGATGCGCCAGACCTATCTCGGCATCAAGGACCGCTACGACGAGTGGAGCGACCCGTCCGAGGCCTTCGAGCGCGCCGAACTCGACATCCAGCGGGCCGAAGTCGCCGAGATGAAGGCGAGCTTCGACTTCGAGAAACTTGATCCGCAGGCGAAGCTTTCCTGGCGCCTGGCCGAGTATGAGCTGGAGCGGGCGGAAGCCGCCTTCCCCTTCCGCAATCACAACTACACCTTCAACCAGATGTTCGGCGTCCAGTCCGGCATTCCGGCCTTCCTGATCAATCAGCACACGGTCACCAGCGCCGCCGACGCGGAGGCCTATATCGCCCGTCTCACCGGCGTTCAGGCCTATCTCGGCCAGCATGTTGAGAACGCCCGCGCTGCCGCCGAACTCGGCATCAAGCCGCCGGCCTTCGTTTATGACTATGTCCTGTCGGACGCGCGCGGTGTGATCACGGGCTTTCCCTTCACCGGCAAGGATGATGGCACGGCCGACAGTCCCCTGATGGCCGACATCCGCGCCAAGACCGCCGCGCTCGTCACCAATGGATCCATGACGGCGGAAGAGGCCGCAGGCCTGAATGCCCGCGCTGCAGCGGCGCTGACCGCTTCGGTTGGCCCCGCCTACGAGGCCGCGATCGCGGAGCTTGAACGCCAGCAGAAAACCGCGACCCGGGATGACGGCGCCTGGAAGCTGCCGGACGGCGACGCCTATTACAACATGCGCCTCGCCCAGATGACCACGACTGATCTGACGGCGGACGAAATCCACCAGATCGGCCTCGATGAAGTCGCCCGCATCCAGGGCGAGATGAAGGCCATCATGGCCGAGGTCGGATTCAAGGGCACGCTGCCTGAATTCTTCGAGTTCATGCGCACCGATCCGCGCTTCTACAAACCGGAAACGCCGGAAGGCAAAGCCGAGTATCTCGCCGAGGCCGAAGCGGCGATCGAACGGATGAAGGGCGACCTGCCGAAGCTGTTCAGCACGTTCCCGAAAGCCGACATGACCGTGAAGGCCGTCGAGCCGTTCCGCGAAAAGTCCGCCGGCAAGGCCTTCTATTCACGCCCCGCCCCGGATGGCAGCCGCCCGGGCATCTATTACGCCAACCTCTATGTCATGGCCGACATGCCGACCTACCAGCTGGAAGCCCTCGCCTTCCATGAAGGCATCCCCGGCCACCACATGCAGATCGCCATCGCGCAGGAGCTCGAAGGCATTCCGAGCTTCCGAAAGTATGGCGGTTACACTGCCTATTCCGAAGGCTGGGGCCTCTACTCGGAACTCGTTCCGAAGGAACTTGGCTACTATTCTGATCCGTACTCGGACTTTGGCCGTCTCGCGATGGAAATCTGGCGCGCCGCCCGTCTCGTCGTTGATACCGGAATCCATGACAAGAAGTGGACGCGCGAAGAGGCGGTCAAATACCTGATGGACAACACGCCCAACCCGCAAGGCGACTGCGAGAAAGCCATCGACCGCTACATCGTGATGCCGGGCCAGGCGACTGCCTACAAGATCGGCATGCTGAAGATCGTGGAGCTGCGAGAGCGTGCCCGCACGCAGCTCGGCGACAAGTTCGACATCCGCGAGTTCCATGACATTGTTCTGAAAGACGGAGCGGTGCCGCTGGCCGTCCTGGAAGAAACCGTGGACGCCTGGCTCGCCGGAAAGAAAGCATGAGACCCGCCCTCACCGCGCTCTGCCTCGCCGCCCTGCTGGCGCTGACCGGCTGCAACACGCTGGCCAGCGCCGTGCTGAAGCCCGACGTCCAGACCGCCGCCGTCAGCGTGCCGGCAGGCGACTACAAGCTCGACCCGGCCCATGCCTCGATCCTGTTCAAGATCAACCATCTTGGCTACTCGACCTATATCGGCCGCTTCGAGCGTTTTGACGCGAGCCTCACCGGTGATCCCGCCACGCCCCAGACCGCGCAGGTCACGGCGGTGGTGGACATGACCTCGCTGAACATCGCCAACCCGGACTTTGCCGCCGAACTGATGGGCCCGGACTGGTTCGACGCCGCCGCCCATCCGCAGGCAACATTCCGGACGCTCGGGCTGAAGCGAACCAGCGAGACCGAAGCCGACATCAGCGGCGAACTGACGCTGAAGGGCACGAGCAAGGCGGTCATCGTGAAGGCCCGCCTGAATGGCAGCGCCTATGACCGGCTGCGCGGCGCGGACGTTGTCGGCTTCTCCGCCACGCTGCCCCTCAACCGGTCGGATTTCGGCATCGACAAGTTTTCGGGCCTTCTCGCTGATGACGTCGTCATCGAGATCGAGGCCGAATTCCTCAAGACGACGGGCGAATGAGCGTCCCGAGCGCCGGGCCCCGCCGGGTGATGCGCAGCGCGATGCGTCCGCCGCGCCGGCCGATTTCGGCCTCCGCCGCGAGTACGCCGGGCTCGGTGCCGGACATCAGCTCAACCGGCTGGTCGGCGGGAACACCGAGTAGCAGCGTCGAACCCGGCTTCAGGCCAGACAGGCGCGACAGCGGCACGGCGAGGCTCGCCACGCGCGCCGTCAGCGTCACGGACAAGGCGCCCTGCAGGCCGGTCGCCTGACCCTGCGAGGCCGCCAAGACCATGGGCGCGGGCGGTGCCACCTGGATCACCTGCGCCCGGTAGGCGTCGGCTTG
Organism: Hyphomonadaceae bacterium; assembly: GCA_027485145.1. GTDB lineage: Bacteria > Pseudomonadota > Alphaproteobacteria > Caulobacterales > Hyphomonadaceae > Hyphomonas. Next base: position 4,878 of record JAIXRO010000044.1, read on the forward strand.
AACCCGCATCGACAGGTCTGCCGTCATCGCTTCGCAGGGCGGTGCGATCGACGCGGCAAAAACCGTGTCGGTCTCTAGGGACGAAAAACTGAATTCCGGAGAAATCGCGGGCGCCAGCGGCCGCACGAGGGCCTCAAGCACAGCCAGGTCGATGGGGCTGAGAGGCCGCACCGCGCCAGGGCGCAGGCGCGTGCCGCAGGCCGTCTCGATCAGCAGCTGCGCTAGGCCGGCCGACAGGATCATCATCGCACCGATATCGCCGCCGGGCGCTGCGAAGCAGGCAATCGCCTGCCCGCGTTCCTCCTCACCCTGGCGCACCGCCGCCTCGAACGGCGCGCGCCGCGTGCCGCTCGCGAGCGCCGCCACCGGCAGGCCGCAGCTGTCGCGCATCGCCATCGACAGGCGGGCGGCAAGCCGGCGGGCCTGGTCACGGTCCTGCGCGCCGGCATCGGCCGGGGCCGCGGCGAAATCGCCGAACGGGCGGGCTTCGGCGATCTCGGGCACGGGATCGGGCGGAAGATCGGACAGATCCGGCCGCAGCAGTGCCTCGATCTCGGCAGGGCTGAGCAGGCCCCGGCCTGTCTGGAGCGGCCGGTCGGGATCTGCGGTAACAAAACCTTTCGGCATCTCGGCCATCACCTGCCCTTCCCGGCGCGGGGGCATGTCCCAGCCGTCATCGGCGCTGTCAGGCAGCGCCGGCGCGGCAGAGGTCGCGGCAGCAGTCCGGGTCATCCCCTTTCATCGCCCCGGACAGGTTAA
>JAIXRO010000007.1 GCA_027485145.1 Hyphomonadaceae bacterium
CGTCGCCACCAGCGGGATCATCACTTCCGGAACCGGCGTCAGCTTGCCGTCCCTGGCGACGTTGACCGCCGCCTCGAAGATGGCGCGGGCCTGCATTTCGTAGATCTCGGGGTAGGTAATGCCGAGGCGGCAGCCGCGGTGACCGAGCATGGGGTTCGACTCGTGCAGGTCATGCGCGCGGCGGCGAAGCTCGTCGGCATTGATGCCGGACGCCTTCGCAACATCCGCTATGTCGGCGTCCGTGTGCGGCAGGAACTCGTGCAGCGGCGGGTCGAGCAGGCGGATGGTCGCCGGGCGATCGCCGAGGATGCGGAAGATTTCCTCGAAGTCCGAGCGCTGCATCGGCAGCAGGCGGGCGAGCGCCTCGCGGCGGCCCTTCTCGTCATTCGACAGGATCATCGCGCGAACGGCGGGAATGCGCTCTTCGTCGAAGAACATGTGCTCCGTGCGGCAGAGGCCGACGCCTTCGGCGCCGAATTCGACGGCCGTACGGGTGTCGAGCGGCGTCTCGGCGTTGGCGCGCACCTTGAGGCGGCGCACCTTGTCGGCCCAGCCCATGATCAGGCCGAAATCGCCCGACAGGTCTGGCTTGATGAGATTCACGGCGCCCGCAATCAGGCGGCCGGTGCCGCCATCGATGGTGACAACGTCGCCCTTCCTGAAGGTGCGTCCGCGCACGCTGAACTCGCCGCGGGCCACGTCGATCTTGAGATCGCTGGCGCCGCAGACGCAGGGCCGGCCCATGCCGCGCGCCACCACGGCAGCGTGGCTGGTCATGCCGCCGCGGGCGGTGACGATGCCGCGCGCCGCGTGCATGCCCTTGATGTCATCCGGGCTCGTCTCGACGCGCACCAGGATCACGTCCTCGCCCTTGGCGGCCATCAGGAAGGCTTCGTCGGAATCGAACACGACCCGGCCGACTGCCGCGCCGGGGCTGGCGGGCAAGCCCTTCACGATCACATCGTAGGGCTTGCCGCCAGCTTTCTTGTTCTCGTCATCACTGGGGATGCGCGGGTGCAACAGCTGGTCGAGCTGCGAGGGGTCGAGGCGCAGCAGCGCTTCGGATTCGGAGATCAGCCCCTCGCGGACCATGTCCACCGCGATCTTCACGGCGGCGGCGGCGGTGCGTTTGCCGTTGCGGGTCTGCAGCATGTAGAGGCGGCCGGCTTCGACCGTGAACTCGATGTCCTGCATGTCCTTGTAGTGATGCTCAAGCTTGGCGGCGACATCGCGCAGCTGCGTGTAAACCTCCGGCATCGAGTCCTCGAGCGGACGGTCGCCCGAGCCGAGCGTGGCCGCCCGCTCACGCGAGATCGGCGCCGGGGTGCGGATGCCCGCCACCACGTCTTCGCCCTGCGCATTGATCAGGTATTCGCCGTAGAAGATCGCCTGCCCGTTCGATGGGTCGCGCGTGAACGCGACGCCGGTGGCCGAGGTCTCGCCGAGGTTTCCGAACACCATGGCCTGCACGTTGACAGCCGTGCCCCAGTCTTCCGGAATGTCATTGAGCTTGCGGTAAATGATGGCGCGGTCGCTCATCCAGCTGTTAAACACAGCCGAAATGGCGCCCCAGAGCTGCTCGCGCGGGTCTTCCGGGAAGGGCCGGCCAAGTTCCTTCAAGACCGCCGCCTTGTAGCGCACGATCACGGCTTTCCAGTTCTCGGCGGTGAGATCCGTGTCGAGGTCGAGGCCTTCGCGCTCTTTATAGTCATCCAGGATATGCTCGAACTCGTCATGGCCGAGGCCGAGCACGACGTTCGAGTACATCTGGATGAAGCGGCGATAGCTGTCATAGGCGAACCGGTCGCCGGCAAGCGCGGCGAGGCCTTCGGCCACCGCTTCGTTGAGGCCGAGGTTCAGCACGGTATCCATCATGCCCGGCATCGAGGCGCGGGCGCCGGAGCGCACAGACACGAGCAGCGGGTTGGCCGGATCGCCGAAACCTTTGCCGGACTGGCGCTCGAGGCTCGCGAGCGCTGCGTTCACTTCGGCTTCGAGCCCGGCGGGATAGGCCCGCCCGGTCTGGTAATAGGCGACACACACGGCGGTGGAGATGGTGAAGCCCGGAGGCACGGGCAGGCCGAGCTTCGCCATTTCGGCGAGGTTGGCGCCCTTGCCGCCCAGCAGGTTCTTCATCGAGGCATCGCCATCTGCGGTGCCGCCTCCGAACGCGTAGACCCAGGTTTCGATTGCGCCCTTGCGTGCTGCCTCAGCCATGCGAAATCGCCTCCCGTTTGAGCGTGGAACTGCCGTTGAAATCTATCCGGCGTTCCTGATTGCAAGTCCTATGCTGCATTGGCCGGATGAAGGCCAGTGCGCGTTTCGTGTTTCAGGCGAGCGAACATACCGGCCTGTCGCCTGCCAGGATCGCTGCCGCCCCGCCGTTCAACGCTGTCGTCTCGAAGCAGCACACCCGCCCCTATCCCTCGATCTTCGAGAAATCCGCCACCTTGTGAAGCGCCCCGCGCACCTCGGCCAGCAAGGCGAGGCGGTTGGCGCGCACGGCGGCGTCGGGGTCGTTCACCATGACCCCCTCGAAGAAGGCATCGACCGGACCGCGCAGCCCCGCGAGCACCGTCATCGCCCCGGCAAAGTCCTCCGCTGCGAGCGGGGCTTCCAGCGAGGCCGTCGCCCCCTGCACCGCCGCCCAGAGCGCCTGCTCCGCCGCCGGCCCCCTGGCGACCAGCGCGCCATCGACCGACAGGGTCTCCGGCAACGCGCCCTTCTTCTCTTCCGCCTTCAGGATATTCGCCGCGCGCTTGTAACCCGCCAGCAGCGTCGCCCCGTCTTCCGTCTCGAGGAACGCGCCGAGCGCCGCGACACGTTTCACGATGAGGACCAGATCGCAACGATCAGGCATCGACAGACACGCGTCAACGACGTCGTGCCGGGCGCCCTGATCACGCAGGTGAACCTTCAGGCGATCGTGCAGGAAGTCCAGCAGATCGTCGCTGACCGACGGATCATGCGACGAAACGCGATTCGCCCAAGCCGGAAGCCCGCCTTCAATCGCTGAGAGCGCCGACTGTGCCTGATCGCTGAAGACGCCATGTTGCATGATCGCGCTGGCAAGCGCGGAGAGCGACGGGGCCGACCAGTCGGCGCCTCTCGGCCCGATCTGGTGTTTCAGAACTTGCGCGTCGTTGAACCGGTCAAGGCTGAAGCGAACTCCGTTGTCGAGGATGAGGCGGACCACGCCCAGCGCCGCGCGCCGCAGCGCAAACGGGTCCTTCGATCCTGTCGGCTTCTCACTGATGGCCCAGAAACCCGTGAGCGTGTCGAGCTTGTCCGCCAGCGCGGCAGCGATCGCCACCGGCTCCGACGGCACGACATCACTCGGGCCCTGCGGCTTGTAATGATCGCGGATAGCATCCGCCACGCGGGCATCTTCGCCGGCGGCGCGCGCATAGTACCGCCCCATCACGCCCTGCAATTCGGGGAACTCGCCGACCATCTCGGACACAAGGTCCGCCTTCGCGAGGCGCGCTGCGCGCTCCGCCAGATCCGGATCAGCGCCAACCTTCGGCGCCAGTTCCCGTGCCAGCGCCGCCACGCGCTCAACCTTGTCGCCGAGCGAGCCCAGCTCTTCCTTGAACGCGATGGTCTTGAGCTTCTCGCCCATCACCTCCAACGGCGTCGCCTTGTCCTTCTCCCAGAAAAAGCGTGCATCCGACAGGCGCGCAGAGAGAACCCGCGCATTGCCCTCGGCAATCTTGACGCCGCCATCGCTGGCGGAAATGTTCGCCACCACGATGAAGTTCGGCGCAAGGCCCTCCGTACCCGGACGGCGCACCGCGAAATACTTCTGGTGCGTGCGCATCGACAGCTTGATCACTTCCGGCGGCAGATCCAGGAAGGACGGGTCCATCTGGCCGAGCACGACCACCGGCCATTCCGCCAGCCCCGTCACTTCTTCCAGCAGCCCCTCGTCCGGCACCAGTTCCAACCCGGCCTTGCCGCACACGTCCGCGATGCCCGCAAGGATGCGCGCGCGCCGGTCCGCCCGCGACAGGATCACATGGCCCTTGCCCTCAAGTGACTTCTTGTAGTCCTTCCAGCCTTTGACCGTGTACGGACCACGCCCGTGCACACGGTGGCCTTCGGTGACGTTCCCGCTCACCACGCCGCCAACCTCAAACGGCACGACCGCGCCGTCCAGCACGCACACGATGCGCTGCAAGGGCCGCACCCAGCGCAGGTCACCGCTCGCCGTGCGCATCGATTTCGGCCAGCTGAAACCGCGCACGATGGCCGGCACAGCCTCGGCGATCACGTCCACCGCGTCCCGACCCGGCACGGTCTGGTAGGCGACATAGGAGTCGCCCTTCTTGGGGTCGGACACGATGCTCGCCTCGTCAATTGTGGCCAGCCCCGCGCCGCGCAGGAAGCCGTCGATCGCCTGCTGCGGCGCGCCGACTTTCGGGCCCTTCTTCTCTTCGCGCACATCCGCCGATCGCGCGTCGAGCCCCTCGATCACGGCCGTCAGGCGGCGCGGTCCGGAAACCGCAAACGCCGTCTTCCAGCCAAGACCCGCTTCCTTCAGGCGCGCGGTCAGCGCAGCCAGCAGGTCCGCCTCCGCGCGTCCCTGCATGCGCGCGGGGATTTCCTCGGAAAAAAGTTCGAGCAGGAGTTCAGCCATAAGGCCCCACAGGCAAGGGTTTGGTGTGGGTCACGGCATAGTCATGCCCGCGCCGGGGTCAAGGGTGACACGTGGCGCAGGGCAGCCCACCCCGGCGTCCCCGGGGCCCGGCCCGCGCCTGCTACCGGCAGGCGGTCCGGGTTCCAGCGATGGCCGGACTGGGCGGCAACAGCCAGCGCCTAGTTGCGGCGGTCGATGCGGTCTTCCTTGCGATCGAGCACGTTCTCGGCGCGGTCGAGCTTGTCCTCGCGCACGTCGCGCGGGCCGTGGTCATAGGCTTCGTCGCGGCGGCTCTCGCGGCGATCGACCTTGTTCTCGTAGCGGTCGAGGCGGTCCTCGGCGTGGTCAGCGCGGGTGCCTTGCTGGATATCGCCGCGAATTTCAGCGGCGGTCAGACGGTGGTCGGCGCGGCCAAGCCGTTCGGCCGGGCCAGCGAGGGCGGTGGGGGCCGCAAAGGCGGCAATCAGGGCGGCAGTGATCAGCGGTTTGAACATCGGGGGTCCTCCAGGTTGGGTTGTGACCTGCTTGATCAGATCATGCCCATCAAACGCTGGCCGCCGCCCGATCCGTCGCGAGGATTCCGGAAAACTTTGCTTAACGCGCTGTTTTTTATATGAATATATGTTCAGATTCGATCAGAGGGAGTTGTGCGTGCCATCGCACAGCGGGCTCTTGCCGGTCCGCTTGCAGGCGCAGAAGAAAACCTTGCCGGTCTTCGGCGCTTCCCAGCCCTGCGGCGTGAATTCGGTGCCCTTGTGGCTGCCGTCACAGAAAGGCTGACGCTTGGACAGGCCGCAGGCGCACCACCAGTACATCATGCCTTCTTCCACTTCGACCGGGATCGGCTGGTTTCCGGCGACGTGCGGTTGTTCTGTCATGGGTGCGTCCTGTGCAGCGGGTTTTCGCGACCCTGCATCGCCCTGCGCAAGACTTCAACCGGCAGCCAGGTCGAGGATCATGAAGGTCGGCGAGACCATCCCGTCATGGTACTTGCGCGGGTTGATCGCTTCGAGTTCGGCCACCGGCTGCGTTTCCGTCAGATCGCGGAGCGAAAACCCGGCCGCGAGGATCGGGCGGACAATCTCACCGAACGAGCGATAATAGTCCGGCACGACTACGGGCTTGCCGCCGAAGCCCTTCCACGTCGCCTCGCACAGATGCACACCGAAGGCCGAGGGTGGGCTGTACCACTTATACGCGCCCATAGGGTGCTGCACCGACATGACCACCCGCCCGCCCGGTTTCAGCACGCGGCGGAACTCCGCCAGCGGCACGGACCAGTCGCGCACGTAATCGATGGCAAGCGAGGAGGCGACGAGATCGAAATGCGCGCTCGGCAGAAATTCCAGAGGCCGCGCCATATCAGCCACGACAAGGCTTGCCCGCTCGCCCACCCGCTCGCGCGCCATCTCGATCATCGCCGGACTTATGTCGAAGGCGGCCACTTCGGCCGCGCCCTGATCCAGCAGATAGCGCGTCAGAAACCCCGGCCCGCAACCGGCATCAAGCACGCGCAACCCTTCCACTGGGCCGATTTGCGCGCGCATCGCAGGATGCTCATTGTAGCCGTTCTCGGCCTTGGTTTCGGCAATTTCGGAGTATCGCCGCGCGAGCGCTTCATAGGCCTCAAGGGCTACGGGGACGTCCGGGTCTGACATGACATCCGTCTCACCCGGCCTGCGCCGCTTCGCTCTCGGCCCACTGCGCCGCCGCGCCGCGCGCGAGATCGCGTACCCGCGCGATGTAGGCCTGTCGCTCGGTCGGGCTGATGGCGCCGCGCGCATCGATCAGGTTGAACGTGTGGCTGGCTTTCAGGGCATAGTCATAGGCTGGCAGCGGCTTGCCGGCTGCGCGCAGGGCGTTCGACTGGGTCTCGCAATCGGCAAACCAGCGCTTCAGCATCTCGACATCCGAATGCTCGAAATTGAACGCGCTCTGCTGGCGTTCGTTCTCGAGGAACACGTCGCCATATGAAAGCGGCACGGCGCTGTCCGGCGCGTTGAACGGCAGGTCATAGACCCGGTCCACACCGAACACGTACATCGCCAGCCGCTCGAGTCCGTAGGTCAGCTCGCCCGACACTGGCGCGACATCGAGCCCGCCGACCTGCTGGAAATAGGTATACTGGCTGACTTCCATCCCGTCGCACCAGACTTCCCAGCCGAGGCCCCAGGCGCCAACCGTCGGGTTCTCCCAGTCGTCTTCAACGAAGCGGATATCGTGCACTTTCGGGTCGATGCCGATCCGGTAGAGGCTCTCGAGATAGAGGTCCTGCAGGTTCGGCGGGTTCGGCTTCAGGATCACCTGGAACTGGTAATAATGGCCGAGCCGGTTGGGGTTTTCACCGTAGCGGCCATCCTTCGGGCGCCGCGAGGGCTGAACGTAAGCGGCCCGCCAATTCTTCGGGCCCAACGCGCGCAAGACCGTACCCGGGTGCAGCGTGCCGGCGCCGACTTCCATGTCATACGGCTGAAGGATCGCGCAGCCCTGCGCCGCCCAATAGGATTGCAGCGTCAGGATCAGGTCCTGGAAGGATTTCGGTTTGGCATGGGCTTTCGGCGCAGGCATCGGCGGCTCACAGGTCTGGGACAGCCCGGCCTAGCGCCTCGCCTTGAGGCGCGCAACCGCTCTCAGGTATCGTTGCGGCCGTGTCCTTTGTCGTGGTCTCCGTTCCCGAACCAACCGATCCAGGAAATCGCAAGGCCAGCCGCAAGGCTGACAAGGAGCAGGAACGTGAACATGGTGCATGTCCTCTTTTGGCCCCCTGTCAGAGGTTGGGACCCAGAGGCTCGTTTGCAAGGCGCAGGCCTGACCTACCAGGCGATTCCCTGGCCCTCGACGATGGCCTGCGCCGCCGGGGTCCGGACGCCGTCCTCCGCGTGGGTAATCAGCGGCGCCAGCAAGGTCAGCGGCCCCCGCTTCAGCCCCTTGCGCGCCCGCACCAGCACACGCCGCGCGGGTTCGCCCTCCTTCGACGCGATGGGACGTACCGTGATCTCGCCCGCCTGCCGGTCAAACTGAGCGAGCAACCGGGCGAGCTCCGCCGCGCGGTGGATCAGGACCACCGAGGCCCGGGGTTTGGCCGCATGCAGCATCGCCTTCACCCAGCCCTCGAGCGGCAGGCTTTCGAGATAGGCCGCCGCCTTGCCTTCGCCGGGCGCCGAGATCTTGCCCGGCTCGAAATAGGGCGGATTGGCGAAGACCAGATCAAACCGGTTCTCCCGGCCTTGCACCCAGGCAGACGCCTCAGCGGTCTCGATGGTGACGCGCGGCCCGTATCCATTGAGATCGGCGCCTTCGCGGGCCAACACCGCAACTTCCGCTTCCTTCTCCACACCGGTAAACCGCACGCCCGGCAGGCGGAACGCGCCCGTCAGCAGGGCGCCGCCGGACCCGCACCCCAGTTCCAGCGCCTCGCCCGCTTCGAGCGCCGGCAAGGCCGCCGCCAGCGCCAGCGAGTCGAACCCGGCGCGAAATCCCGCCTCCGGCTGCACCAGCGTCACGCGCCCCTGGTAAACGGTATCCCGGCTGGCCGCGATCATCCGGGCTCGACCCCGCTGAGCGCCAGGCGCGCCCGCGCAGCGTGGTGTTCCTTGACGATGATCCGCCTCGGAAACACACCGATATTGCCTTCGACCGCCGAGATATGCCGGTCGAGCACCACGTATTCGACGCCGGCCTCCATCAGCAGATGTTCTGCGTAGGACAGTTTGACCGGATCATTCGTCCGGAAAATCTCTTCCATCAGGGAGCGGAGGCGCGCAGGTTGATGTCCACCGAGCGGGCGTCATACGCTTCCGGCTTGTCAGGCTTCGCGCCGGACCCGGTGACGATTTCCAGCGTCTGCGTGGTCGTGCCGGAGCTGCCGCCACCGAGCGGGAACCCGATACCGATGCCCACGCCAACCCCCGAATAGCCGCCCGAACCCGCACTGCCGCCGACACTGATGCTCGGCCCCCCGCTACGGCCGCCGCCTTCGCCATCAACCGACTCGTTCGTGATCTCGAACCAGTCCTTGCCCTCGGTCAGCGTGATTTCAGCGGCGCGCAGAAGCGCCAGGTTGCGGGCGCGGACCGGATCGCGATCGGTATAGGAGACCCGGTGACGGCCCTGTTCGATCTGCTGCGAGAGATAACCTTCACTGCTGAGCGATTTCGCGGGACCATAGACAGGCGCGGTGGCGCAGGCGGCCAGAAGGGCGACTACGGGGATCAAGATTGCGTGTTTCATACCGTCTTTTAGCGCGAATCCGTCTTCCCTGTCAGCCTCCGGTTATGAAACAGGTTGCGGCAGGGCCTTTCATGAGCTGAAACGTGCGGCCCGGTGCCACGTCGTCTTGGCCTGAGAGCCGGATAGAATTACTTGTAACTCAAGAGACAACCTCCGGAGCCTCGCATTGACCCTTGCCCCCAAACCCAAAAGCAAGGCCGCTCTGTCTTCTTTGGTGGACCGCATGCAGGATCTTGTCTCGGGCGACCTTGCCTCGGTTGAGCATCTCCTCTCGACCCGCGCCGCCAGCCCCATCTCGATCATCCCGGACCTTTCTGGCTACATCGTC
>JAIXRO010000009.1 GCA_027485145.1 Hyphomonadaceae bacterium
AATGCCGTCCGGGTACGGAGTGGGTAGGGCCGTGCGCGGCGGACGCGCCAGGCGTCCGGAAGAAGAGTGTTTGGCATTGGACACCATTCGTCCGCCGCGCGCCGCCAACCGGGTTTCGGGCAGTTCTCGGGATGACTTCGGCGCTGCCAGGCCTTGACGGCTTAACCCGTTCGGGGACCTTGCCCTCTTGCGGGGGCCAGGTGGTCAGACGGGATTCTCCACCGGCTTTTGGACCGGCTTGCCTGGATCAACGTCCCTAGAGGCCCCGCGTGCCGTTACCTCACGCCGGGCCCCACATCCGGGGCGGTCTGCCGGGCCAACCGGACGGTACGGTGCGGCCCCTGCCCGGCAGATGAGGGTGAGACTACACTGGGTGAGAGGCCTGCCGGATTGGCGCCGAGCCAAAAACTTTCGGCTCTTGTCATCCCGGCGAAAGCCGGGACCCAGCAGAGGCTTGGCGGACTGAGCCAGTTTTCCTTTGGAAAACAGGCCTTTTCGGGGAAATCGCAGTGCGATTTCTGATCCCTCAAAGGGCCCCGGCTTTCGCCGGGGTGACAGGTAAAAAAGATTCATTGACTGGGGTGAGGTGGGCGGATTCTGAGGCGCAAGCGAAAACTTATGCGCCGAATTTTCGGTCCGCGAAGACCCTCACCTCCCACGCCTTCGGCGCGGGTCCCTCCTCTCCCACTTCATGGGAGAGGGGTTACGGCTTCGCCGACGCGCGCGCCTGACCCCTCTCCCGCACTGCGGGAGAGGAGGGGCCCATTGCGCAGCAATGGGAGGTGAGGGTCTTTCCCGATTATTCCGGCGTGAGGATCGTGGGCCCGCCTTCGTCCGTGGGCGGATCGGTGGGGGTGGGTTCGGGTTCGGCGGGAGGTGTTTCCGCCGTCGTCTCGGCGGGCGCTTCGGTGTCCGGTCCGGGCGGCGGCGCGAAGGTCTCGTCGGCGGCGTTCAGGACCTCGTTCAAGGCGTCGTTGGCGTTCTCTTCGGGTACGGCTTCGGCGGGCGCTTCCAGCGCTTCTTCGCCGGTGTCCGGGGCGTCCGGAATCTCTTCGAGCTTGGGACGCGGGCGCGGGGTTTCGCCCGGTTCAGGCTTCACTCGGACGCCTTCGCCGAGCACACAGGCGGCGTAGCCTTCGTTGGCGACAACCTTCATGCGCGACAGGATCGAGCGGGTACGCTTGCGTACGTACGGACCGGGCTTGTCGGCGCTCCATTTGTTCGGGGACGGAAGGACCGCTGCGAGGCGGGCGGCCTCCAGCTGCGACAGGTCGGCGGCCGACTTGCCGAAACGGGCCTGCGCTGCGGCTTCTGCACCGAAGATGCCGTCGCCCCATTCGGCGACGTTGAGATAGACTTCCATGATGCGGCGTTTGCCCCACACGGTTTCGATGACATAGGTCATCCAGGCTTCGCCGGCCTTGCGGGGCATGCCGCCGCCATTCCAGAAGAAGACGTTCTTGGCCGTCTGCTGGCTGATGGTCGAGCCGCCGCGGCGTTTCTTGCCCTCATGCTTCTTGTTGTATTCCCGCGCTTTCTCGATCGCGTCCCAATCGATGCCGCCATGCTCGCAGAACTTCGCATCTTCCGACGCAATGACGGCGAAGACGAGGTTCGGCGAGATGTCGTCGAGGCTTTTCCAGTCTCGCCGGACGTCTTCGCCCTGGAGGCCGCGCTGGGTCATCAGGAGGGTGCCGGGCGCGGGCATGAGTTTGAGCAGCAGCGCGTAGACGTGAAACAGGAGGAAAACGGCGATACCGGCCTGAATGATCCGGACCAGGATCCTGCGCCCGAGCGGGGCGGCGGGCTTCGGATTTTCCGGCGCGGGCGGGGTCTCGACCCCGTAATAGGCTGCAGCCGACGCCGGATTTTGCGGTGTGTCGTCGCTCATGCCCCGAGATCCCACTCCTCGATCACCGCGCTGTCAGATTCGCTGGCCCGGCGGCGCGCCTTTTCGGCTGCAAAGCGGGCGGGATCAAGGCGGGCGAGCGCCCAGACGCTTGCGCCGCGCACGCTCGGGGCCTCGTCGTCCAGCAACGGCAGCAAGCTGGCGGCGAGGCGCGGTGTGCCAGAATTGCCGATGGCCACGGCGACATTGCGCACGAAGCGGGCGCGTCCCGAGCGCTTGACGGGAGAGCCGGAGAAGACCTCACGGAACGCGGCGTCATCCAGCGCGGCGAGTTCGTCGAAGCCCGGAGACTTCAGCTCGGCGCGGGGAAAGAGGGCTGATTCGGAAGCGCTCGCCGCGAACTTGTTCCAGGGGCAGACGGCGAGGCAATCGTCGCAGCCATAGATGCGGTTGCCCATCGCGGCGCGAAACTCACGGGGGATGGGGCCGGCGTGTTCGATGGTGAGGTAGGAGATGCAGCGGCGGGCATCGAGCTGGTAGGGCGCGGGAAAGGCGTTCGTCGGGCAGATGTCGAGGCAGGCGCGGCAGGAGCCGCAATGGTCAGACTCGGGGGCGTCCGGCTCCAGCGCGGCGCTGGTGAGGACCGTGCCGAGGAAGAACCATGAGCCGAGGTCGCGGCTGACGAGGTTGGTATGCTTGCCCTGCCAGCCGAGGCCGGCTTTCTGGGCGAGCGGTTTTTCCATCAGGGGGGCGGTGTCGACGAAGACCTTGACCTCCGCGCCGGTCAGCTGGGCGACCTCGCCGGCGAGTTGCTTCAGGCGGGTCTTGATGACGTCGTGATAGTCCCTGCCCCGTGCATAGACGGAGATGTTGCCGGTTTCACGCTGGGCGAGTGTCTCCAGCGGGTCGTGGTCCGGGCCGTAATTCAGCGCGACGACGAGGGCGGAGCGGGCGTCCGCCCACATGGCGGTGGGCGCGCTGCGGCGGGCGAGGGTGTCCTCCATCCAGCGCATCTCGCCGTGCCGGCCCTCGGCGACGAATTCGGCGAGACGGGCGCCCGCCTCCCAGGCCTCGTCGGCGCGCGCGATACCGGCGGCATCGAACCCGAGCGCGCGGGCGCGGCGTTTCAGCGCTTCGCAGGGAGTGTCATGTTCCTGTGACATTGGCGGGACAGATACCAGTAACCCCGGGCGGTTGGGAACGGTGGTCTGTGTGCAGCGCCTTGCGCGGCGAGCGGCCCTTCGATTTACCTCCACCCGTTTACTTGCAGCTGCCGGACCTGACCCATGACCCGTACGTCTCTTGCCCGCGCCTTGATCAGCGCTGTTTCCCTGCTCGCGATGACCGCCTGCGGCGCGCCCGGAGGCGGCGAGACCGGTCCGGTGAACCTGCAGGAAGCCCCGGCCGGGCAATTGCCGGAGGGCGTGACCCCAACCGTTTACCGCCTCAACCTGAAGACCGATCCGGCGGCGGACGGGTTTACGGGCGCGGTCGAGATCGATGTGATGCTGGACAAGCCGCATGCGCGGATCTGGCTGCATTCGCTGGACCAGACCATCCTCAAGGCCTTTGCGCGTCTGCCGGACGGCTCGGAGGTGGCGGCGACGTTTACCGGCAACCAGGCCGAAGGCGGGGTCGGATATCTCGATTTCGAGACGCCGCTTCCGGCCGGCGGAGCCACGCTGGTGATCGATTATGAGGCGCCGTACAATCTGGGGCTGGCGGGCCTCTACAAGGTCACGGCGGGCGGCGAGGATTATCTTGCGACGCAGATGCAGGCGATCGACGCGCGCCGGATGGTGCCGAGCTTTGACGAGCCGCGCTTCAAGACGCCCTGGGTGATCACCGTGACGGCGCCCGAAGGCGAGAAGGTGATCTCGAACGCACCGCTGATTTCGTCGGGCACGGCCAAGGACGGCTTCGTTGAGCATGTGTTCGCGCCGACCCGCGCGATCCAGTCCTATCTCGTGGCACTGGCGGTGGGTCCCTATGACGAGAGCGAGCTGCACGTGATCGCGCGGTCATCCGTGCCGCCCTCGCCGCCCATCCCGCTGCGGGGGTTTGCAGCCAGGGGCAAGGGCGACAAGCTCGCCGAGGCGCTGGACAGCACCGGTGACATGCTGCTCTGGCAGGAGGATTACTTCGGGCAGGCCTATCCTTATGGAAAGCTCGACCTGATCGCAGCGCCCGACTTTGCCTATGGCGCGATGGAGAATGCCGGGGCGATCGTCTACCGCGAGTCGGCGCTGCTGATCGATGAACGCACCACGCTGCAGCAGCGGCGGAGCATTTTCTCGACGCACGCGCATGAACTGGCGCACCAGTGGTTTGGCAACCTCGTCACGCCGAAATGGTGGGACGATATCTGGCTGAACGAAGCCTTCGCCACCTGGATGGCGAGCAAGACGATGCACGCGATTGACGCGGGCGGGGAATGGAACCTGAACCCGGTCGCGGGCGGTCTCGGCGCGATGGGACATGACAGCCTTCTGTCCGCGCGCCAGATTCGCAACCCGGTTGTCTCGAACAGCGAGATTGAGGATGCGTTTGACGCGATCACCTATCAGAAGGGTGGCAGCGTGCTGAACATGTTCGAGACCTATCTGGGCGAAGACAAATTCCGGGAAGGCATCCGCGTGCACATGCGGCGCTTCTCGGACAAGGTGGCGGACACGGATGATTTCATGGCGAGCCTCGCGGAGGGCTCGGGTGACAAGGCGATCACTGACAGTTTCCGGACGTTCATTTCGCAGCCCGGCATTCCGATGCTCGACGTGGCGGTGACCTGTGCGGGGACGACGGCGTCGATGACGGTGGCACAGAGCCGCTATGCGCCGCTCGGCTCTGAAATCGACCGTCAGGGCTCGTCCTGGCAGGTGCCGTTCTCGGCGCGTGTGCAGACAGGCGAGACAAGCACGGTGGTGCAGCAGTTGCTGACCGGCAAGCAGGCGACGATCACGCTGCCCGCCTGCCCGGATTTCGTCATGCCCAATGCCGGCGGCACGGGCTATTGGCGCTACGCACTGGACGAGGCGAGCGCGGCGAAGCTGAGCGCAAACTTTGCCAAGCTGTCGCCGGGCGAGCAGATGGTGTTCGTGGATTCGCTGGTGTCCGGCTTTGGCGCAGGAACAGTGAACGCGGAGACCTTGCTGGCCGGCCTTGAAGCCTCGACTGCCGGTTCGGCGCTGGCCATCGGGCAACCGTTTGACACATTGCGAGGGTGGCATGCGCGGCTGGATGCGGCCGGCAAGGCCCGCCTGTCGGCCTGGATCGAGGCGACCTATGCGCCGGTGGAGGCGCGCCTCAAGGCGAAGCCCAAGGCCAGACTGACCGACCGCGAAGCTTTGCTCCAGGCCAGCCTGCAGAGCCTGTTGATCCAGCACGGCGAGCGACCCGCAGCCCAGGCGGCGCTGATCCGCAAGGCTGAAGCCTATATCGGCCTTGGCCGCGCGGCGGACCCGCGCGCCTTGCCGGCCGAGGAGGTTGCATCGGCGTTCGGCCTGGCCGCGAAGCAGCAAGGCTGGCGGTTCATCGAGCCGGCGCTGGCCTTCGCCTTTGCCTCCGACAACCAGACCGAACGTGCCGCGATCCTGCGCGCGCTGGCGGCCAATGCCGAGCCCAGGCTCGCGGGTGAACTGGTGGGCGGGGCGGCGAACCTGCCGCTCAAGGCGTCGGAAATCCCGGTCCTGTTGCAAGGCGCGTTCTCGAACGCCGCCGCGATCGATACGGTCTGGCCGGCCTTCAAGGGCGTGTTCGACGAGGCCGTGGCGAAACTTCCGGACGCGCGAAAGGCCGAAGTGGCGGCCTATTCCGCCTCGCTTTGCAGCAAGGCCGGCGCTGCAGATGCCAAGGCCTTCTTCGAAAGCAAGGCTGCGATGATCCCGGGCCATGAACGCAGCCTGACGCAAGGCCTGGAGCGGTCTGCTCTGTGTACGGCGCAAATCGAGACGCAGGTTCCGAAGCTCGCCGCGGCGCTGGCGGCGCGCTGAGGCGGCGTCAGGGGGTCAGGCCGCAAGCCGTCCGAAGGGCCGAGACCTTGACCGTGTAGGCCCGGGCGAGATCCATGGTCTCGAACGGAATGGCATGATCGGTGACGGCTTCGGGCGTGCGATCGAGAAAGCCCTCCCCGATGCAGGCCGTGCCATCAAGGCAAGAGAAACGGACACGTGCGCCGCCGTCTTCAGTCTCCTCGGCGCCGCCATCCGTTACCCGGGACAGCGGCAGTTTCCAGAGGCCCCAGGCGGCGTTGCGTCCGTGGGCGTGGGTCAGCGTTTCGCAGGTGCCCTGGACGCGGTGATACATGTAGAGCGCCTTGCCGGTTCCCCAGTCATCAAATCCGGGGGCGGACTGTGTCTGCGCAGCCGCGGGCGCCTGTGCCGCCTTGGCATCGATGGATGGCGCAGCGGCGCAGGCGGAGAGCCCGGCCGCCACCAGCGCTGCGAAAAGCATCTGCTTCATGTCATTCCCCCCCGACCTTCCGGCCACACTCGGCTGGCGTTCGCCGGACCCTGCCTGACGGGCGCCTCACCGGCCCATGAATTGCCGTACGGCGTCCGTCGAGAGGGCGAACTTGGCGAAAGACCAGGCATGATCCTTTCCGAGGGCTGTCAGGGTACTGATGAGTTGCTTGCGGTCATCACTGCGAGCCGCCAGCCAGGCGTCCGCGCCGCCGGACTTCAGGGCATCTCCGGTGGCAGATGCCTGCAGACGGACAAGCTCGGAGATCAGACGGCGGCCCGCCACGCGGTCCCAGTAGGGCGCGTGGGCGAGGCCTTCGCGCGCGGTGGCGCGCAACCGGTCGAGGCGGAGCGCGTCTCCGATGGCATAGAAGCAGGCGGCGGTTTCCGGCACCGGCTTTCTGGACTCCCGGGCAACATCGACCACCACGAGACCTTGCGCGAAATAGCTCATCGCGGCCGTCCATTGGGCGAGCGCGTGCGGCGCGCCGCGCTTGGCGAACGCGCGCGACTCGCGCTCGATTCGCGAGGCCGGGAAGTCGGTCTGGACGTCGGCGAGCGACATCTTCAGCTCATTGAGCGGCGCATGGGTCAGCTTGACCGCGTCGCCGACCGTTTGGCCGGGCGTTGCGCGAATGAACCAGGCGGCCGCTTCGCTTGCCGCATGAATCGCTTCGAGCTGAAGCTCCGTCTGCAGATCAGCGGGCACGGCGGCGTCGAGCGCGAAGACCTCCTTGCGGAAGCCCGAAATGTCGAGCACGGCGCGGGCCGCTTCGAGGGCGCGAACGGCTTCGGCCGGCGCGGCGCCCGTGAGCTCGCGCAGGCGAAGCAGCGGGACCGGGCCGATGAAATCGAGCGTGCGGTTGGCCACCACGGTCGCGATGATCTCGCGGCGCAGGCGGTGGCCGGACATCGCCTTCGAGAACGCGTCGATCGGGGACGGGAAGTAGGCCTTCAGGACGGGCGCAAACCAGGCATCGTCTGGCAAGGTGGAGGCGACGAGATCGTCAAACAGCACGATCTTGGACCAGGCGAGCAGGACGGCAAGTTCTGGCCGGGTGAGCGGCTGGCCCTGCGCCTTTCGGGTTTGCATCTGCGCTGTGGACGGAAGACCTTCAAGGGCGCGGTTCAGCACGCCGCGCTCTTCCAGATAGACCATCAGCCGCTCCAGCGCCTCATGATCTTCACCGGCAGTCGCGCTGGCGAGGGTGAGGGCATTGGACTGATCGTAATTGTGCGCGAGCACGTGGGCGGCGACATCATCGGTCATCGAGGCGAGGAGGGCATTACGGCCGGCCACCTGCAGGTCGCCGAGGC
The DNA here is from genome assembly GCA_027485145.1 of Hyphomonadaceae bacterium. Taxonomy (GTDB): domain Bacteria; phylum Pseudomonadota; class Alphaproteobacteria; order Caulobacterales; family Hyphomonadaceae; genus Hyphomonas. The sequence goes on from JAIXRO010000009.1 coordinate 7,624, forward strand.
GGATGGCTTCGGCGGCGAGGATCTTGATGTTCACTTCGTGGTCGGACGAGTCGACGCCGGCCGAATTGTCGATGGCATCGGTATTGAGACGGCCGCCCGCGAGCGCGAACTCGATGCGGCCAGCCTGCGTGAGGCCGAGGTTTGCGCCCTCGCCGATTACCCTGGCTTTCAGATCACGGCCATTGACGCGCAGCGTGTCATTGGCCCGGTCGCCCACATCGGCGTGGCTTTCGGCGGAGGATTTCACATAGGTGCCGATGCCGCCGAACCAGAGAAGGTCCGTTTCGGCCTGCAGCAGCGCGTGGATGAGCTCATCCGGCGTGACCGCGTCCCTGGCGAGGCCGGTGAGCGCCTTCACTTCCGGCGTCAGCGGAATCGATTTGGCCGCACGCTCGAAAATGCCGCCGCCCTTGGAGATGAGTTTCGCGTCATAGTCCGCCCAGGTCGAGCGCGGCAGGTCGAACATGCGCTGGCGCTCGGCGAGGCTGCGGGCCGGATCGTCCGGGTTCGGATCAAGGAAGATATGCATATGGTTGAACGCTGCCACGAGGCGGATTTCCGGCGAGAGCAGCATGCCGTTGCCGAAGACGTCGCCCGCCATGTCGCCGACGCCGATGACCGTGAAAGGCTCCTTCTGGATATCCTTGCCCATCTCGCGGAAGTGGCGTTTGACCGCTTCCCATGCGCCGCGGGCCGTGATGCCCATCTTCTTGTGATCATAGCCGGCGGAACCACCGGACGCGAAGGCATCGCCGAGCCAGTGACCCTTCTCGAGGCTGATGGCGTTGGCGGTGTCCGAGAAGGTGGCCGTGCCCTTGTCGGCGGCGACAACGAGGTAAGGGTCTTCGCCGTCCCAGACCACCGTCTGCGGCGGCGGCACGAGCTTGCCCATGACGAGATTGTCCGTCAGGCCGAGCAGCGCCGTGATGAACTCCTTGTAGGCGTCGCGGCCAGATTCGAACCAGGCCGGATCGCTCCGTGCCGGGAGTTGTTTCGGATAGAAGCCGCCCTTCGAGCCGACCGGCACAATCACGGCGTTCTTGACCTGCTGGGCCTTCACGAGGCCGAGCACTTCGGTGCGGTAGTCGGAGGGCCGGTCGGACCAGCGCAGGCCGCCGCGCGCGACGGGGCCGAAGCGCAGGTGGACGCCTTCGACCTTCGGGCTCTGCGTGAAGATCTCGCGGAAGGGCTTGGGCTCGGGCAGGTCGGCGAGTTCGCGGCTGGCAACCTTGAAGCTGATCCAGGCGCGCGGCGCGCCGTCTTCGCTCGTCTGGTAGAAGTTGGTGCGCTGAAGGGCGCCTGTGAGGCTGAAGAGGCGGCGCAGGACGAGGTCGTCGGTCAGGCTGACAACGCCCTTCATGGCGTCTTCGAACCGCGCCTCGATCTCTTCGCCAGCCATTGCGCGGGCGTCGAGGGTTTTGTGCGCCTGCGGATCAAGCCGGGCGGTGAAAAGATCAAGGATGAGGCGCGTGACGGCCGGGTAGCGGTTGACGGCAGCTTCCTGAACTTCCTGCGGCTGGTCGAGGCCGCTCTGGCGGCGATAGGCGGCGAGCGCGCGGATGAGGGCGGCCTCGCGCCAGTTGGCGCCGGCGGTGAGCACGAGGCGGTTGAAACCGTCATTGTCGGCCGTGCCGCTCCAGACCGCGATGAAGGCCTCTTCCAGCGCGCGGGCAAGCTGATCCAGCGCCACGACGGAGCCGTCGGCGGGTTGCATGGCCAGCGCGTGGATCCAGTAGACATCCGGTGCGTCGGCGACGGGTTTCGTCAGGGGACGGACGGGGTAGCCGGTCTCGAAATGGACGAAGAGACCGATCTTCTCGAAGACCGGCACGCAGCGCGACAGCGCGATCGCGCCGTCGCGGGCGAATATCTTGATGCGCACCTTTTGTGGTTCGTCCGTCTCCAGACGATAGGCGCGGGCGACGACCGGCCGGCCCGCGCTGAGCGCGGCCATGCTGGTGACGTCGAGCAGCGCTTCTTCAGGCGTGAAGGATTCCCTGTAGGCCGCGTTGAAGGCGCCGATGAAGGCGCGGGCCCCTTCCCGGTCGGCGCCCGAAAGGCTGGAGGCCATCAGCAGGTCTCGGAAGCCCTGATCCCAGGTGCGGGCAAGCGCCGCGATCTTCGTTTCGATCTCGGCCGCGTCGGGCTCGGGATGGCCCGGAGACAGTCCGATCTCGAAGTGGACGCGCGCCATCGGGCCAGCGTCGAAATAGGGCTGGAAGGAGCGCAGCTCCCCCCGGTAGGCCTCGGTGAGGAGCGTGCCGATGCGCTGGCGCAGCGCGGTGTCGTAGGATTCGCGCGGGACAAAGACGAGCGCGGTGACGAACCGGTCGAACTCGTCCCGGCGCAGGAAGACGCGCGTGCGCGGGCGGCCGATGAGATGCAGCGCGCCCATGACCATCGGGCCGAGGATCGTCGACCGGGTCTGGAAAAGTTCGTCGCGGGGCCAGGTCTCGATGAGGTTCGCGAGCGCCTTTTCGGTATGCCCGCCCGGGGCAGCGCCGGAGGCGGCCATGATCTTCTGCACGCGGCGGCGCACGAACGGGATCGAGCGGGCGGTCTCGTCATAAGCTTCGGCCGTGAACAGGCCGAGGAAGCGGACCTCGCCGTTCACGCGGCCCTGATCGTCGTACTTCTTGATGCCGATATAGTCGCACGGCACGCGGCGGTGGACGCGGGCGGGCAGCGTCGACTTGGCGATGATCAGCGGCGCCGGCTGGACGAGGAACTCGCCCACCTCCTGCGTCAGCACCAGCGGTTCACTGTCGCGCGACAGGACGTTGAGGTTTTCGTCGCGCAGGATGCCGAGGTTCGAGCCCTCGATCATCAGCGGCTCGGCGTTGAGGACGCGGCCGTCACCATCGGTGGCGAAGTCGTATTCGCGGCTGCCGAGGAAGACGTAATGCTCGCGCAGCAGCCAGTCGAGGAAGGCGACGGCCTCGTCGCGTTCGGCCGGCTGCAAGTGGCGCAGACCCGCGAGACGCTTCATTTCGGCGCGCATGCGGGCCTGCATGGCGGCATGGTCCGACACCGCGCGGCTGACATCGGCGAGCGTCGTGCGCACGCCGTCTTCCAGCCGGCGGGCTTCTTCCGGCGTCAGGAGAGACGTGTGGATCTGGATGACCGAGATCAGGCGCCCATCGGCGAGCGTGACCACCGGGTGGAACAGGGTTTTGACTTCATGGCCCTGCGCGGCGCATTCATTCAGCAGCGAATCGACCAGGAACGGCATGTCCGGCCCGGCCGCTTCGAGCACGCTGCGGCCAAGCGGGCCGTCTGCGCCATCCGCCCGGGTTTCGACGCGGACGGACTGTTCGCCCACCGGCACCCTGGATGCCCAACCCCACAGGCGATGCGCCAGTGCGCGGATATCGGCGTCCGACAGGCCGGTCAGATCTTCTCCCGCCGCCTCCTGCAGGATCTGTTCGAGCACCTGGCTTTCAGGCCCGGTCAAGGCGGCGGATCGGGTCATGGACAAGACTCACGCAAGGGAAATCGCTGGTCGCGGTTTACTCCCCGTCCGTTACGTCTTCAATAAACTTGCTCGTGAGGGTGATCCGCCTGAACCCTTCAGCCAGGCACCGGACATAAGTGGGCCCGCCAAACGGGGACATGTCTGGCGGGCCCTTCAGGATCTTCCGCAGGCTGGGTGGGGGGACGCGCGCGGAAGTCTGAGCTGTGTATGTTGGGCGAATACCCCCGAATTCAATCAGGCCAACAGTCACTATTTCGTTACGATTTTGAAATCTGGCACGCGCGATGCCACGCCAAATCGAACATATAGATACACGAAAACGGACAAGGCCGCTATCCCTGAGCTGCATCCGGCGTCTGGACTGACGCTCGGGCCGGTGATGTGGCCGTTTTCGGATGGGGGTCTCCGTCCGCCGATAAAAGGATCGCCAGCCAACGCGTATCGTCTGACTGGGCCCAGAGAATCATCATGATCACGGTCAACGGGGCGGACAGGAACATGCCCGGGATACCCCAGATCAGACCCCAGATGGCCAGCGCGAGCAGGACCACGAGCGCCGACAGGTTCAGGGAGTCCCCCATCATCCGGGGCTGCACAAAGTTACCGATCGAGAACTGCCAGAAACTCACAACGCCAAACACGATCGCCGCATAGACATAGGACGTATCCGGCGCGATCCCGGGGACCCAGACCGGCACGTTGGGCTGCACGATCGCAAACAGGGGCGGCACCAGCGCGGCCACAATCGATCCGACCGTCGGGATGTAATTGAGGACGAAGATCACGGCCGACAGGAACAGTGCATTTTGCACACCCAGCGCCAGCAGGGATAAGTAGCTGAGCAGGGTGATCAGGGCAGAGATCACGGTCTGGACCCAGAGATAATTCTCGATTCCGCGCCGGGCCTCGTTGCCGATGCGCCGGACCTGGTCGCGCCGCTCGGGGGCATGAAAGATCCGGTCCAGCTTCTGGGTCCAGCCGGACTGCGCGGCGAACAGGAAGGCGACGTAGATCAGGATGAGCATCAGGTCGCCCGACAGACCGCTGACGGAGTTGGCGATCGTGGCAAAGAACTCTTCTCCCCGCTCGTTGAAGACGAGTTGGGTGAGCGTCGGCGCATCCTGGACGCCGCCCACCTGGTAGAGATCGGCGATCAGGGCGTTGATCTTGGCCTCGTAGTTGACCGCGTCGCGCCCGAACTCGGCCACGCCGTTCGCGAGCAGCGCGATGAACCCGACAAAGCCGATGGTGACGAGCAGGATGGCAATCAACCGGGCGATGCCGAGCTTCAAGGCCGGAAACATCCTGTCGATGGCGGATGCAAAACCCTCGATGATCAGGAACAGGAAGACGGCCATCGCAAAGGTGGCGAGGATTTCGCGGCCAAGGTACAGGATGGCGATGATGACACCGGTCGCGATGATCCAGGTGCCAGCTCTGGCGGATTGGTCCATGCGGGGAAGTCTCCGGAACAAAGTGGGCTTCTTGAGGGCCGCCGCTTGCGGGGTCAAGCGCGGCTTTCGGGCATGGCGGCTTGCCGAATCCCGCTAATTCACTAGCCTGCAGCATTGGATTTCAGAATGAAGGGCCGACGATGACCGACACGATTTTCCTGGGCGGGGCAGATGCCAATGGCACCGGCCAGCCTGATGCGGCCCAGTCGCTGATCCTGAAAGTGGCGAACCGCCACGGACTGGTTGCTGGCGCAACCGGTACCGGCAAGACGGTGACGCTGCAGATCATGGCGCAGGCCTTTTCGGACGCGGGCGTCCCCGTTTTCGCGGCCGACGTGAAGGGTGATCTTTCGGGCATCTGCATGCCGGGCAGCGAGACACACAAGGCGCACGCGAACCTCACCGCACGGGCAGCGCAGATCAGCATGGGACCTCTGACCTACAAGGCCGCGCCAACGATCTTCTGGGACGTGTTCGGAGAGAGCGGCCATCCGATCCGCGCGACGATCAGCGAGATGGGCCCCCTGCTCCTCTCCCGCCTGATGGGTCTGACGGATGTGCAGGAAGGCGTGCTCAACATCGCGTTCCAGTATGCCGATGATAACGGGCTGTTGCTGCTCGACCTGAAGGACCTGCGCAAGCTGCTGGTGAGCCTCGGCGATGACGCGCTGCGCACCGAGATCAGCCGCAAGTATGGCAACGTGGCGCCGGCGTCCCTCTCGGCGGTGCAGCGCGAGCTGCTGGTGTTGGAGCGGGACGGTGCGGAGCGCTTCTTCGGCGAACCGGCGCTGGAATTGCCCGACTTCATGCGGACGACAACGGACGGGCGCGGCTACATCAACATCCTCGACGCCCGCAAGCTGATCAATTCGCCGAAGCTGTATTCGACTTTCCTGCTCTGGCTGCTGTCGGAACTGTTCGAGGAGCTGCCGGAGATCGGTGATCCCGAGAAGCCGCGTCTCGTGTTCTTCTTCGATGAGGCGCACCTCCTGTTTGCCGATGCGCCGCCCGCCCTGATGCAGAAGATCGAGCAGGTCGTTCGCCTGATCCGGTCGAAAGGTGTGGGCGTCTATTTCGTCACGCAGAACCCGCGCGATCTGCCCGAAAGCGTTATCGCGCAGCTCGGCAACCGGATCCAGCACGCGCTGCGTGCCTACACGCCGACCGAGCAGAAGGCGGTGAAATCGGCGGCCTCCTCGTTCCGTCCGAACCCGGCCTTCAAGACGGAAGCCGCGATCACCGAAATGGGCGTCGGCGAGGCCCTCGTCTCAACGCTGGAAGCGAAGGGCGCACCGACGATGGTGCAGAAGACGCTGATCCGTCCGCCCGCCTCGCGCCTCGGCCCGGCGACCGACGCGGAGCGCGCCGAAGTGCAGAAGACGAGCCCCGTGTTCGGCAAGTATGACAAGGTGGTGGACCGCGAGAGCGCCTACGAGATCCTTTCCAAGCGGGAAGAGGCCGCGGCAAAGGAAGCCGAGAAACTTGCAAAGCTGGAAGCCAAGGAAGCCGAGGCCGAGGCCAAGGCGAAAGCCAAGGGAAAGACCACCACCGGCCGGCGCCGGATGAGCACGACCGAGCGCGCGGTGAACAACGCCGCCAGCACAGCGAGCCGCGAAGTGGTGCGCTATGTGCTGCGCGGCATTTTCGGGACGCGCAAGCGGTGAAGCCCGTGCGCCCGCTTCTCCTCATCGCCGCGCTCGCCCTGTCCGCCTGCGCGACGGGCCCGTCCGAGGCCGGATGGACCAGCGGCAAGGACGCCCAGCCATTCCACACGGCCGTCGCCGCCTGCAACGAGATCAGCTACAACATCGAGGCGAACTTCGTGGTCTGCATGGCCGGGCGGGGTTGGACGAAGCTCCGGGGTTAGGACGTCAAGCGCTTCGCCTGTAACGTATCCGTAAGCCCCCTCCCCGGCGGAAGGAGTGGCGGAAATGTCTCACCTCTCCTATAGTCAGGATCGAGCCCAAATCAGACGAGCCAAAGGGAGGCCACGGCCCATGAAAGAATATCTCAAGTTCTATATCGACGGCGCATGGGTTGACCCGGCAGTGCCGCGCCGCCTGGAAGTCGAGAACCCGGCGACCGAGGAAAACTTTGCGGTCATCTCGCTCGGCTCGAAAGCTGATGTGGACAAGGCTGTGGCCGCTGCCAAGCGCGCCTTCCCGAGCTTCTCGCAGACCACCGTCGAATACCGCGCCGACCTGCTCGACAAGATTGCCATGGGTATCCAGAAGCGCCTGCCGGAACTCGCCCAGGCCATCTCCGAGGAGATGGGCGCGCCGATGTGGCTGGCCAACGCGGCGCAGGTGCCCGCCGGCATGGGCCACTTTGCGACCACCGCCGCGATCCTGCGCGGCTATAAATGGGAAGAGCTGAAAGGTACGACCCTGCTGCGCAAGGAGCCGATCGGCGTCTGCGCGTTCATCACGCCCTGGAACTGGCCGCTGAACCAGATCGCCTGCAAGGTGGCGCCTGCCATCGCGGCAGGTTGCACCATGGTGCTCAAGCCGTCCGAGATCGCGCCGCTGGACGCGATGATCCTGACGGAAATCATGCATGAGGCCGGCGTGCCGAAGGGCGTGTTCAACCTCGTCAACGGCGACGGCCCGGGCGTCGGCTCGGTGCTCTCGTCGCACCCGGATGTCGATATGGTGAGCTTCACCGGTTCGACCCGCGCCGGCGTGCTCGTCGCGCAGGCTGCCGCCCCGACCGTCAAGCGCGTGGCGCAGGAACTTGGCGGCAAGAGCCCGAACATCGTTCTGCCGACGGCCGACCTGACAAAAGCCGTTTCCAGCGGCGTGATGTCGATGATGACCAACACCGGACAGAGCTGCAACGCGCCGAGCCGGATGTTCGTCCAGAAAGACCAGCAGGAACAGGCGATCGCGATTGCGAAAGCCACCGCCGAGTCGGTGAAGGTGATGATGCCCGCAGAGGCTTCGCCCGGCGCCATCGGCCCGATCTCGAACGGCAACCAGTACCAGAAGGTCCAGGACCTGATCCAGAAGGGCATCGAAGAGGGCGCCACGCTCGTCGCCGGTGGCCCGGGACGTCCCGAGGGCTTCAACAAGGGCTACTTCGCACGCCCGACCGTGTTCGCGAACGTCACCAATGACATGACCATCGCGCGCGAGGAAATCTTCGGGCCGGTGCTCTGCATCCTGCCCTACAACACGGTGGACGAAGCCGTGGAGATGGCGAACGACACTGTGTACGGCCTCGCTGGCTATGTCCAAGGCCCGGAGAAGGAAGCCAACGCGATTGCCAACCGCATCCGCGCCGGCCAGATCCAGGTCAACGGCGCGCGCCCCGACTTCTCGGCGCCGTTCGGCGGCTACGGCCAGTCCGGCAACGGGCGTGAGTGGGGTGAGCATGGCTTCGAGGAATTCCTCGAAGTGAAAGCCGTCATTGGCTACGCGGTCGCTTAGAGCGCGCCGCCTGAGACAAAGTTGCAGAAGCGGCAGCCCGGAAAGCTGCCGCTTCTTTTTTGATCCGTCCACGGAGACCATGAACCGATGACCCTCAAGCTTCACCACCTCAATGCCTCGCGCTCCCAGCGTATCGTCTGGCTGCTCTTGGAACTCGGCGTCCCTCACGAGATTGTCCACCACACGCGGGACCTCACCACGCGGCGCGGCCCGGCCGACCTCGCCAAGATCCATCCGCTCGGAAAATCGCCGCTGCTGGAGCATGACGGGGTGGTGATCGCGGAAACGGGCGCGATTGCCGAATACCTGCTGGCGAAGTTCGATACGGGCCACACGCTTCACCCGAGGCCGGACTCGCCCGATTTCCCGCGCTATCTCGAATGGGTCCACTCGGCCGAAGGCGCGGTTTTCCTGCCCGGCCTTCTGGCGCTGTATACGGGCATGGCGGGCATCACCGAGGGCCCCGTCGCACAGATGATTGCCTCCGAGCGCGAGAAGGTCGCGAGCTTCATCGAGGCGCATCTCTCGACACATGCTTACTTTGCCGGCGCGGCGTTTTCAGCGGCCGATTGCCTGATGGGCTTCCAGATCGCGATGACGGACGCGCAAGGCGGCCTCGCCAACCGGCCCGCGACGGCGGCCTGGCTCGCCAAGGTGACCGCACGGCCGGCGTATCAGGCGATGCTGGCGATCGGCATCTGAGCCACGCGGCTGGCAGTATTCGCGAACGGCATTGACGGAAGACAAACTACTTTGTAAGTCAAAGTATGACTTTCGAAGGTGTATGTCCGGATGACGATTGCTGAACTCGAAGCCGGGCTGAAGGCCCACCGCCTGTCGGCTTATGCTGCCGCAAGAGGCGGCTGGCCCGTGCCTCTGGCGGGCGCGACTTACTGGGGGGTGCTTGCCTTTCTGGGCACGCGGCTCGACGAATCGAACTGGTCGCTGGTTGCCGCCGTCATGTCCGGCGCGATCTTCCCGGTCGCCGTGCTGTATGCGGCCATCCTGCGCAATCCGTTCATGAAAGTGAAAGCGCCCGATCAGGGTGCCATATTCATGGCGATGGGCGCCATGCTCCTGTTCTGGCCGATGGCGGTTGCCGCGATGTGGCATTTCAATGCCCTGACGCCGTTGATCCTCGCCATCGGCATGTCGGGGCACTGGCCCGTGTTCGGCTGGTCCTACGGGCGGCCGGTGCCTTTCGTCGCTCACGCACTCGTTCGCGCGGTCGTCTCGTTCGGGATCTGGGAATACCTGCCCGAGGGACGGTTCACCTTGCTGCCCGCTGCAATCGCCGGTCTCTACCTGATCACGGTCGCCATCCTGTTCGTCGACAGCGGCCTCGTTGCAAAGAAACTCAGGCAAGCGGCTGCCTGACTGCGGGCCCGGCGGTTCACATAAATGTGATGGCATCTGTTGGCTGGCATTCAGCTTCATAAGACCACATGATAGGGAGAGAAAAATCACGGAGGCCGTATCCATGAAACGCCTTGCACTCGCTGCTGCTATTGCAGGCCTGACCCTGCTGGGCGCCTGCGCCACGTCCACGCCTTACCAGGCGGCGATCTCTGCAACGGACCGTGGCTATTCGGAACAACGCATCGAAGACAACCGGTATCAGGTGCAGTTCGCCGGCAACTCGTTGACCGATCGCAAGACGGTCGAGACCTATCTTCTCTACCGCGCAGCCGAGCTGACGAAGCAGAATGGCTTCGATCACTTCCGCGTGGTGCGCCGCGATACCGACGCGACGACGAAACTGGTTGGCGACGGCGCGTTCTATGATCCGTTCTACGATCACTTCTATCTGCACTACCGGTATTTCGGCCCACGTGCGGCCTATTTCCACGACCCCTATCGCCGCTTCTATCCGGGCCCCAGCTATGTTTCACGCTTCGGATACTATGACCCGTTCTGGGGCGGTCCCGCCGACTACCGCGAGCAGACAAGCTACGTCGCCTCAGCCGAAATCTACATGGGCAAAGGTCCGAAACCCGATGATGTGGCTTACTTCGATGCCAGCCAGGTGATCTTCAACCTGACCGGCAGCATCGTGCGGCCCGAAGCCTGAGCCTCACGGCGCGTTTTCGATCCGGAAAATGTTGCCGCCGAAAGACACGATGTAGAGCCGGCCCTGCGTGTCGAGCCCGAAACTCGAAATCTGGGACAGCGTGCCCACATCGGGCACGAGCGCCGGATTCAGCCGGGTGAACGCAGATGAGGCCAGCGTCTGTCCCGGCACCAGCGACGTTGCGGGCACGGACCAAACGTTGCCGCTGACGAAATCGCCGAACACATACTGGTTGCGGATCGGCTCGATATTGCCGCGATAGATGTATCCTCCGGTCACGGAGCGTCCCTGGTCCGGTCCCGAACCGTGACTGTACTCGGCCACGGGCGGCGTAAACGATGCCGAGTTGGCCCCGCCATTGAAGGGCTGCGTGCCCTCGCGCAGGTTCCAGCCGAAATTTGCACCGGCATCGGTGGGTCGCAGCCGGTCGATCTCTTCGACCGCGCCTTGCCCCACATCTGCGATGATCAGATCACCGGAGAGCGAATCGAGGCTGGCCCTGAAGGGGTTGCGCAGGCCGAGCGCAAATATCTCGGGCGCGCCGCCAGTGCCGCCCGGAAACGCATTGCCGGCAGGGATCCGGTAATCCCGGTCAGGGTCGCCCGGGAAATCATCGCCCGACACATCGAGACGCAGGATCTTGCCCAGCAGCGAAGCCCGGTTTTGCGCATTGTTGTTCGGGTCGCCCGCGCCGCCGCCATCACCGGTCGGAACATAGAGAAGGCCGTCATTGGTGAAGCCCAGCCAGCCCGCCTTGTGGTTGGCGAAGGGTTGCGCAAGCGTCAGGATCACATCGGCGGTCGCCGGATCGGCCTGCGTGCTGGAGCCGCTCATCATCCGGTAGCGGCGGATTTCCGTGTTGCCCGCCAGGTTGGTCATGTTGATGTAGAAGGTCCGGTCGGTGGCGAACGCCGGCGAAAAGGCGAGACCGAGCAGGCCGCGTTCGCTGTCCGACGAGACCTGCGTCGTGAGGTCCAGGAAATCGACGCTCTCGATGGCCCCCGTCGCAGGTGTCAGCACCCGCACGCGCCCCTGCTTCTGGAGGACGACGACCTGCTCCGTTCCCGGAATACCCGCAACATAGAGTGGCTGGCTGAAACCGGCGCCGACGCGGCGCAGCGACATGGACTCGGCCACGTTCAACACCGAAACGGTGAGCGCGAGTTGAGCGGCGCCGCCGCGGCTGTCGCGGGCCTCGAGCGTCACGGCGTAGGTATTGTCGGTGTTGGCATCGCGGGGCGCTTCAAAATCAAGCCCGGAGGCGAGTGACAGGACGCCGCTCACGGAGTTGACGCTGAAGACGCCCGCATCGCCGCCCGGCAACAGCGCGAACGTGACCGGATCGCCGTCCGGGTCGGTGGCGGCGGCGGTGTAGATCGTGCCCGCCGTGTTCTCGTTCACGCTGGCGGTTGCCGGAGACGAGAAGACAGGCGGCCGGTTCGCCTGGGGCGCGGGGGCCGGGCTGCCGCCACCGCCCCCTCCCCCGCACGCTGACAGCAGACCAGCCATGAGCCAAGGCACGGGGAAACGGGAGCGGGAATCTGAACGTGTGCGCATGAGCCCGGCTACCATTTTTCAGCGCTCCAAGGCGTGACAATTCTGACAGGAAACGGCGCGCTGAGGAAATTCCATGCCGGACGCTAGGCAATCCTCCGGGATCAGTCCAAAAGGCCGAAAAGCTGCGAGGGCCGGACTGCCGGTCAGTTGCGGTCAGGGACTTCGCAGAAAGACAGGCTCATGGACGGCAGCGACGCGCAGAAAGCGCCAGGCCCGCAAGTGGTTCACGCCGGCCTCAGCAAAGCCGAACTGGTGGCAATGGTCGCCGGTCTCATGACGCTCAATGCGATGGCGATCGACATCATGTTGCCGGCGCTCTCGCAGATCGCCGAGGCGACCGGCCTGACCGCCGCCGGCAGCGCACCGGACAATCGCCAGCAGTGGATCATCTTCGCCTATGTGCTGGGTTTCGGCGCACCTCAACTTCTCTGGGGCCCGATCACCGACCGGTTCGGCCGCCGCGCGCCGCTGTTCATCGGCCTGGCCGGTTACATTGTCGTGTCGCTGCTCTGTGTGCTGGTGAAGGATTTCTGGGTCCTCCTCGGCTTCCGTTTCCTGCAGGGCCTGTTTTCGTCCGGCGCGCGGATCGTCGCGTCCGCCGTGGTCCGCGACCTGTTCGTCGGCCGGGCGATGGCAAGTTTCATGTCGCTCGTGATGACCATTTTCATGATCGTCCCGATCGTCGCGCCCGCTTTCGGCCAGGTGATCCTCACCGTGGCGCCGTGGGAAGGCATCTTCATCTGGCTGGCGATCTGGGGCGCGGTGATGCTGGTCTGGACCTGGTTCCGCCTGCCGGAGACCCTGCCGGCTGAAGCGCGCCGCCCGCTGAACCTTGCCAGCGCGATGGATGCCTATCTTAGCGTCCTGCGCACGCGGGCGAGCCTCGGTTACATGTGCGCGTCCGGCATCGTGTTTGGCGCGCTTTTCGCCTTCATCGCCTCGTCCGAGCAGGTGTTCCGCCAGGTCTTCGGACAAGGCGACAGCTTTGCGCTCTGGTTCGCGGGGATCGCCGGCGTGATGGCCGTCGCCAACTTTACCAACTCCCGGCTTGTGCCGCGGCTGGGCATGCGCCGGATCAGCCACGCCGCGCTGATTGCTTTCACCGCGATTTCGGCGGGGCTCGCGATTTCCACCTGGCTGTTCGGGGAAAACTTCATTGTCTTCTTCCCGCTGTTCGCGATCGCGTTCGGATGCTTTGGCCTGATGGGCTCGAACTTCTCGGCCCTCGCGATGGAGCCGCTGGGCAAGATCGCGGGGACCGCGTCTGCCGCGTATGGCTTTGCGACGACGCTGGCTTCCGGTTTCATCGGCGCGCTGATCGGCGCGCAGTTCGATGGCTCGACTGTGCCGCTGATGCTGGGTTTCGTGGCGCTCGGCACGGCATCGCTGGTGATCGTGCTAATCACCGAAAAAGGCCGGTTGTTCAGTACGCGGTGACGCGGCGTGACGACTTTACCGGAAGCGCCACGTCCGTAGTCTGAGCTCTCAGGCTTGGGGATACGGGGGATAGCATGATGTCGTTTTCGGATGGGGTACGATCGGGAATGGCGGGCCTTGCCGTGCTGATGCTGGCCGCCTGCGGGCAATCAGGGCCTGCAACAGTCGAGGCGCCCGCGGAACCCGCGCCGGTGGAGACGCCCGTGCCAGAGCCCGCCGCGTTCGCGCCGACCGCTGCAGACTTCAAGTGTATCCGTGACATGCACGCAGTACGCGGTTTCTATGTCGACAACCTCCTCGGCTATCTCGAGGAAACGGTGGCCGTTGCCGAGTCTGAGACCGGCGGCGTGTATCCGCCCGGGTCTGTGGTGCAGCTTGTGCCCGGCGAAGTGATGGTGAAACGCCAGCCCGGCTTCAACGCCGCGACCAAGGACTGGGAGTTCTTCGAACTGGATGTGACGGCCGAGGGCGCCGCGATCCGCGTGCGCGGTGCGGATGAAGTGGTCAACCAGTTCGGCGGCAACTGCCTCGCCTGTCACGAAAAGGCGAAACCGGAGTTCGATCTCATCTGCGAGCAGACCCATGGCTGTGATCCGATCCCGCTGACGCCGGTGATGGTCAAGGCCATCCAGAATACGGACCCCCGATGCGCGCCGGTCGAGAACCTGCCGGCTGACCAGCTCGAAGCGCTTGCAGCGCTGCAGGCCTTCCGGGAGGCAACGACCGCGAACTAGAGCGGCTCGCGCTGTTTCGACAGGGGACGGACGACCGTTTCGAGATGCTCGATGACGAGACCGGCGATGTCCTTGCCCGTCGCCGCCTCGATGCCCTTGAGGCCGGGTGAGGAATTGACCTCGAGCACCTTGGGGCCGTCGGCCGTCTGCAAGAGGTCCACGCCGGCGACCTGAAGGCCGAGCACTTTTGCCGCGTCCTTGGCGATCTCGCGTTCGGCCGCCGAGAGCTTGGCCGGACTTGCCGTGCCGCCCCTGTGCAGGTTCGACCGGAACTCGCCCTTCGCGGCCTGGCGTTTCATGGCGCCCGCCACCTTGTTGCCGATCACGAAGACGCGGATATCGGCGCCGCCCGCCTCTTCGACGAATTCCTGCACGAGGAAGTTTGCCTCGACGCCCCGGAACGCATCGACGAGCCGTTCGGCCGCCTTGCGGGTCTCGGCGAGGAGGACGCCCTTCCCTTGCGTGGACGAGAGCAGTTTCAGCACGATGGGCGCGCCGCCCGCGAGCGCGATCAGGTCCTTGGTGTCTTTCGGGCTGTGCGCAAAGGCCGTCACCGGCATCGCGATCTTCGCGCGCGCCAGCATCTGGTGCGCGAGCAGCTTGTCGCGGCTGCGCCCGATGGCGCCGGCGCCGTTCAGGCAATAGGCGCCGGTATTGGAGAACTGGCGAAGGACCGCCATGCCATAATCCGTGATCGACGAGCCGATGCGCGGGATCACGGCGTCGTAGCGCGGCAAGGGCTCGCCATCATAGTGAACTTCGGCATCCACCGTCCCGATCCGCATATAGCACCGCGCGGTGTCGATCACTTCGATGACATGGCCGCGCGTCTCTGCTGCGTCGATGAGACGAAGCGAGGAATAGTTGCGAGGCTCGCGGGTGAGCAGGGCAATCCGCAAGGGGCGGCGCACCGGCCTGCGCCTGGGGAGACCGTGATACGGCGAATAGTCGAGCACCGGCTGGAGGAACGAGGCGTTCGGATCAATGAACATGCTCGGCTGGATCGCCGCCCGGCCAAGCAGCATCCGGTAGGTCATCGTCTCGCGGTTCGAGAGCGTCAGCTGGATCGGCCAGCGCAGGCCGCCCATCTCGGCGTGCGTCTCGACGACATAGCGCAGCTCCCGGTCGCCATTGGAACTGATCACTTCGCGGCGGTCCACGACCGGCGCCGAACAGGTGATCTCGAGCGAAGGATCGCTCGGATCCGGCTGGATCAGGAAGCGCACCTGCGGGGAATTGGCCGGGCCGAAGGGCTCGATCACGCTGGCATGCAGCGCCGACGTTTTCGCGCCGGTGTCGACCTTCGCCTTGATCGCGGGCAAGCCGAGATCGCTGAGCGAAAGCCATTCTTCCCAGCCGAGCTGGAAGGTCGTCACGTCTGCCATGGCGAAGGCCTCATTCTGTGCCCAGCTCGGAGAATTGGCGCCGGGATAAGGCGGTTCGCTGTGCGGCGGCAAGTCAGCCTACAGAAAGCCGGACCTATCCCTTCACAAGCCAGGCTTTTTCAACAAGCCTGGTCACGTCGCCCATGATCTCGGTGATCTTGAAATCCTTCGGCGTATAGACGCGGGCGATGCCCATCTGCTTCAGCGCGCGGGCATCTTCCGGCGGAATGATGCCGCCGACGACGACCGGCACATCGCCGAGACCGGCGGCGCGCAGTTCGGAGATCGTCTCGCGCACGAGATCGAGATGGCTGCCCGAAAGGATCGAGAGGCCGACGACGTGGGCGTTGGCCTGCTTGGCCTGGGCGGCGATTTCGGCCGGTGTGAAGCGGATGCCCTCGTACACCACCTCCATGCCCACGGCGCGGCCGCGCGCGGCGATCTGCTCGGCGCCGTTGGAGTGGCCATCGAGGCCCGGCTTGCCAAGCACATAGGTGAGCGTGCGGCCGAGCGCCCTGGAAACCCGGGCCACTTCTGCCTTCACCGTCTCGATGTCCTCTGCGCCGTCCGAGCCGATGACAAGAGCCACGCCCGTGGGCGCGCGGAATTCGCCGAACACCTCGCGCAGCACCGTGCCCCATTCCCCTGTGGTCACGCCCGCTTTGGCGCAGGCGATCGACGGCTCCATGATGTTGCGGTTCTCGGCGGCTGCGGCGCGCAAGGCGGCAAGTGCGGCGTCAGCCGCCTTGCCATCGCGGCCGGCCCGCCAGGCTTTCAGGTCGCGCACCTGGGCGGCTTCCTCTGCGGGATCGACCGTCATGATCGCGCCGTCGCCAGAGCCCAGCGGGCTCTCCTCGGTTTCGGTGTAGCGATTGACGCCGACGACCGTCATCGCGCCCGATTCGATGGCGCGGATGCGTTCGATATGAGCGCCGACAAGGCTCTCCTTCATGAAGCCGATGGCATCCTTGGCCCCGCCAAGCGCGTCGATCTTCGCCAGTGTCAGGCGCGCCTTCTGTTTCAACTCTTCGGTCTTGGCATCGATCACATGGCTGCCATCGAAGATATCCTCGAACTCGAGCAGGTCGGTCTCATACGCGAGGATCTGCTGCAGGCGCAGCGACCACTGCTGGTCCCAGGGGCGCGGCAGGCCCATGGCCTCGTTCCAGGCAGGCAGTTGCAGCGCGCGGCAACGGGCCTTCTTGGACAGGGTGACGGCGAGCGCCTCGATCAGGATGCGGTAGACGTTGTTTTCCGGCTGCGGCTCGGTGAGGCCGAGCGAGTTCACCTGCACGCCGTAGCGGAACAGCAGGGCTTTCGGATCGGTGACGCCGTACCGCTCGCGCCCGATCTCTTCCCAGAGATCGACGAAGGCGCGCATCTTGCAGAGTTCCGTTACGAAACGCACACCGGCATTCACGAAGAAGGAAATCCGGCCGAAGACGGTTTCAAAGTCTGATTCCGGAACTTGCCCGCCAGCCTTGACGGTGTCGAGCACGGCAATTGCCGTCGCCAGCGCGTAGGCCAGCTCCTGTTCCGGCGTCGCGCCGGCTTCCTGCAGGTGGTAGGAGCAGACGTTCATCGGGTTCCATTTTGGAACTTCGACATAGCACCAGCTCACCATGTCGCCGATCAGGCGCAGTGAAGGTTCCGGCGGGAAGACATAGGTGCCGCGGGAGAGGTATTCCTTGACGATGTCGTTCTGGGTCGTGCCGCGCAGCTTCTTGCGGCTTTCACCGCGTTCGTCGGCGAGCGCGACGTACAGCGCGAGCATCCAGGCGGCCGGCGCATTGATCGTCATCGAGGTGTTCATCTGTTCGAGCGGCAGCTGGTCGAACAGGAGGCGCATGTCGCCGAGGTGTTTCACCGGCACGCCGACCTTGCCGACTTCGCCCTTCGAGAGGATGTGGTCGGCATCGTAGGCCGTCTGGGTGGGCAGGTCGAACGCGATGGACAGACCGGTCTGGCCCTTGGACAGGTTCAGACGGTACAGCTCGTTCGACTTCTTCGCCGTCGAATGGCCCGCATACGTGCGGAAAATCCACGGCTCTTCAGGTGCGTGCTGATAGTCCCCGCGCGTCTGGCTCATGGCCGGTTTCCTCCCTTGATTTGTTGCGGCGCAACATGGCTGAGCCCCTGCGCGCTGGCAAGGCCCGGCAAAACTGTGCCAAGCCCAGCTTGAATGCAGGCCACGAGCCACGACATCTTGTGGACTGAACTTAACCCTTTCCGGACGCGGACAAGTGCCCAGCCCAAATCAAGATCCCGTTGCCGCATTGAAGACCGCGCTTTCGCTGCGAGCAGGGTCGCTGATGGCGTTTCCCGCCGGGGCGGTGCTGCTGGCCATCCTCGAGCGGGGCTGGCTGGCCATCGGCGCCCTGGCCGCCGCGATGCTTGCCGTCAGCCTGTTCGAGCGGCGCCGTTTTGGCCGGGCGCTGGGAATTCAGATGCCGTCCAACTCGACCACGATTGTCACCGGCCTCGCCGTCCGCTTCGGCCTGCTGACGGGCCTATTCGTGGTTACGCTGGGCGTCCTCGCCCTGTTCCGGGATACCGCACTTTCGCGGGTGCTGGGCTGGCCGGATCTTGCCGTCATCGCGCTATCGGCCGGCGGCGCCTTGCTGGCCAACGCCTTCAGCGCCCGCCTCGCCCCGATCCGCACATCCGCGCCGGGCCGCTCCGCGCCAAGAGGCGCACCGGCCGAGACCGTGATCCTCGAAGGCGAGATCATCGAGAGCGATCCGCCGCGCTGAGGCGCTCAAGTCACGCCTGCTCGAGCGTCCACGGGGCCGCGGCCGGAATGTCGGCGCCCATCGCTTCATAATACAACCGCTGGATCTTCCGGGTGACCGGGCCCGGCGTTCCGCCCGCGATGGCGCGTCCGTCGATGTGTGTGACGGGGGAGACCATGGCGCCGGCGGAGGTGGTGAACACTTCGGCGGCGTTTGCCGCTTCGTCCGGCGTGAAGGCGCGCTCGGTGATGGAGAAGCCGCCCTTCCCCCGCAGCGCCATAACGCCGGCCCGGGTGATGCCCGGCAGGATGGCGGGGGAGAGATCGCGGGTGATGATGTCGCCGGCTTTCGTGACGATCCAGGCATTCGCTGAGGCCGCCTCGGTGACGAAGCCGTCCTCGACCATGAAGGCCGTCTCCGCACCCTGCTGCTTCGCGGCGCGGTAGGCCAGAGCCTGGGAGAGCAGCTGCGTGGTTTTCATGTCGCGCCGCTTCCAGCGCGTATCGTTGAGAAACACCGCCTTGATCCCGTCACGTGCAGCCGCACCGATGAGGGCCTTGGCGTCGGCGTAGGCGAAAACGGTGGGACTGAAGGTTTCCGGGCCCGCGAAATCGCGCGCGTCATAGGCGCCGGCGGTGACTTCGAGATAGACGAGACCTTCGGACAAGTTATTGCGTACGATCAGTTCCGTATGGAGCGCCGCCCAGCCCGCCGCATCCAGCGGATTGGGAATGTCGATTCCCGCCAGCGTCCGCTCCAGTCGCGCGACATGCCCGTCCATGTCGACGAAGCGGCCGCCATAAACAGCTGTCACTTCGTAAGCGGCATGTGCGAAAAGAAATCCCCGATCCAGGGGTGAAATATGTGCCTCGCCAAGCGGCAAAAACGATCCATTTAAGTGGACGATGGGACACACGGGCATTCAACATGACCTTAGGCAATCGGGACGGGTTTGTGCGGCGCAACATTTATCTTGCACTGCGGCATGACAATTGCCAGTGTGCCCGCGCCAAACAGGGCTGTGAAGACACCGTAGAGTGTCGGACAATGGAAACATTTCAAAACGGAGGAAAGTGATGTCCACCAAGACGGCAGGTCGTGTCACCAAAGACATCTACGAAGTCGGCGAAATCCCGCCGGAGTTCCACGTTCCCAAAATGATGCACGCCTGGACGATCCGGCGCGAGCGTCATGGCCGCCCCTCCACGGCGATGCTGGTCGAGCAGGTTCCTGTGCCAGAGATCGATTCGGACGAAGTGCTTGTCCTCGTGATGGCCGCCGGCGTGAACTATAACGGCGTCTGGGCCGCGCTCGGTGAGCCGATCTCGCCCTTCGATGGCCACAAGCAGCCTTTCCATGTCGCCGGCTCGGATGCCTCGGGCATCGTCTGGGCGGTCGGCAAGCGCGTGACCCGCGTGAAGCCGGGCGACGAAGTCGTGATCCACTGCAACCAGGACGACGGCGACGACGAGGAATGCAACGGCGGTGACCCGATGTTCTCGCCGAGCCAGCGCATCTGGGGCTATGAAACTCCGGATGGCAGCTTCGCGCAGTTCTGCCGCGTGCAGGCCCGCCAGTGCATGCCGCGCCCGAAACACCTGACCTGGGAAGAAGCCGCCTGCTACACACTGACGCTCGCCACTGCCTACCGCATGCTGTTCGGCCACCGGCCGCACGTGCTGGCGCCGGCGGACAACGTGCTGGTCTGGGGCGCGTCTGGCGGCCTCGGCTGCTTCGCTGTCCAGCTTTGTGCCGTGACGGGGGCCAACGCGATCGGCGTCGTCTCGTCCGAAGACAAGCGCGACTACGTGATGAGCCTCGGCGCCAAGGGCGTGATCAACCGCAATGACTTCAATTGCTGGGGCCAATTGCCGAAGGTCAACGGGCCGGAGTTCGCGGACTACATGAAGGAAAGCCGAAAGTTCGGCAAAGCCATCTGGGACATCACCGGCAAGAAAGACGTCGACATGGTGTTCGAACACCCGGGCGAGTCGACCTTCCCGGTCTCGGTCTTCGTCGTGAAGCGCGGCGGCATGGTCGTGATCTGCGCCGGCACCACGGGCTTCAACCTGACCATGGATGCGCGGTTCCTCTGGATGCGCCAGAAGCGCGTTCAAGGCTCGCACTTCGCCAACCTCAAGCAGGCGTCCGAAGCCAACCAGCTGGTGATCAACCGCCGCATCGATCCCGGCATGTCGGAAGTCTTTCCGTGGGCGGATATTCCGCTGGCCCACGAGAAGATGCTCGACAACAAGCACCTGCCTGGCAACATGGCCGTGCTCGTCACGTCGCCGAAGCCGGGCCTGCGCACCGTCGAGGACGTGCTGGCCGTCAACGGTCAGGGTTGATCTGCGGCCATTGGTTGTGCTGCGCTCGAAACGTCGTCACCCTCGATGGCCAAAGGCCATCTGAGGGCCCATCACCTGCCCGCTCCGCAAGAACAAACATCCCTTCGGGGCTCGGATAGAACAGGAGATGGGCCCTCAGATGCGCTACGCGCATCGAGGGTGACGCACCATTGACCTTGGTGCAGAAAAAGAGGCCGATCAGCCCCTACCCCTTCGTTCCGGGGGACTTCCGGAACGGCGGCGCTCCGGTGCACCAGCGCACCAGGGCAATCAGCGGGAATTGCAGCGCAACCCGAAACCAGAGCGCCGCGGGGCTCAGCACCGTGTCTCCGAGCGGTATGGCTTCGATCGCCATGTAGATGTTGGCAGGCAGGACGGCGAGCAGGTAGCCGGACAAGAGCAGCCCCGTCATGGGCAGGCGCCATCGCGCCGCGAGCGCTGCGGCAAAGCCGAGTTCCATCAGCCCGGTGATCCAGACGATCGCGACCGGAAAGGGCAGCATCGGCGGCACGATCCGCGCGAACGCATCGCCGAGCTGGAAATGCAGCACGCCCGCGATCAGGAAGAAAATCGCGAGGCCGAATTGGACGGTACGTCGGATCATGCTCGGCCCTCGTCTTGAACTCGACGCCATTTCGTCTGGCGGCTTGCGCGCGGCGTGTCAGGCGGATTGAATGACGTCCGAAGGAGGCCCCTGTTCATGACCCTCGCGCTCTACGGCCACCCGTTTTCATCCTACACGCAAAAGGCGCTGATCGCGCTCTACGAAAACGAAACCCCTTTCGAGTTCCGGATGATCAGTCCGGAGACACCCGAGCATGTTGCAGACTGGCAGCGGCGCTGGCCGATGGGCAAGTTCCCGGTGCTCGCCGATGGCGACGAAACCATCGTCGAGGCGAGCATCATCATCGAGTATCTGGCCGTTCGGTATCCGGGGCCCGTGGCGCTGCTGCCGGCGGACCCGCAGACCGGCCTGTTGGTCCGCTTCCTGGACCGCTTCTTCGATCTTTACGTGATGGATGCGATGCAGGTCGCCGTGGACGCCGCGCTTGGCCGGCTGCCCATGACGCGCGAAGCCGGACAGGCGCTGACGGCAGAGCGGCTGGACCGCGCCTATGCCTGGCTCGAAGGCGCGCTGGCGGGCAAGACCTGGGCGGCAGGCGATCGTTATACTCTGGCCGATTGCGCCGCGTCGCCTTCGCTGTTCTATGCAGACTGGACGCATCCCATTCCGGCTAGCTGTCCCCGGCTCAAAGCCTATCGCGCAAGGCTGCTGGCGCGGCCATCCTTTGCGCGCGCGGTAGATGAGGCGCGGCTGTACCGGCCGCTTTTCCCGCTCGGCGCGCCGGACCGGGATTGACGCTTGTTGCGCGGCAAGGCACGCGCTGCGCAGGATCAGGGAGTCGCCGATGCTGGACAGGAACAAGGCAGAAACCTTCGCGCGCGCCTGGGTCTCGGCCTGGAACGACCGCGACCTTGACCGGATCCTCTCGCACTATTGCGATAACATCGTGTTTCATTCGCCGCGCATCGCGCGCGTGATGGGCAATGGCGCGGCGAGCGTCTCCGGCAAGGCAGCCTTGAGGGACTACTGGACTGAGGCGCTGAAGCGCGCGCCCGAGCTGTTCTTCGAACTTGAGGCCGTGCTGACGAGTTCCGACGCCCTCACCCTTCTGTACACGAACCACCGGGAGGAACGTGTTGCCGAGACCTTCCTGTTCGATGCGGACGGCGATGTCCGCGAATCCGTGGCCGCCTACGGTTAGGTGACCGCTCGGCCCCGCCCGCCGCCGCGGGCCAGCCAGACGCCACCCAGAATCAGGCAAAGCGCGAGCGCCGCGTTCCATGACTGCGTTTCCCGGAAGAACAGCCAGCCGAAACCGGCGCTGATCAGCGGGATCGCATAACCATTCAGGGACACGAATGTGGCCCCCGCCCGGCGAATGAGGGTCATGTAGAGCAGTTGGGCGACACCGGACGAGCCGAGGCCCGGGCCAAGGACAGCCGCCCAGTTGACCCAGGTCGCGCGGACCGTCTCGGCGTCAACGGTCAATGCCAGTGGCAAGGCTGTCAGCGCTGAAACCGTTGCATAACTGGCCGCGAATACCACGGCATCCATCGGAGGCGCGGCGCGTGCGATCAGGGTGGAGGCGGCGTAGGCCAGCGTTGCAATCAGCAGGAACACCTGCGCCCAGGCACTCGCGGTGCCGAAACCCGCCAGCGCTTCCGGGCCAAACAGCACGGCCACCCCGATGAAACCGAGCGCGACGCCGACAGCGGTGCGGGCTGACATCTTTTCTTCGGCGAACAGCAGGTTTGCGCCGATCGCCACGAACACGGGGGAGGCCGCCGTGTAGAGTGCGGCCAGACTGGAATTCACGGTTTCTTGCGCGGTCGTGATGAAAAAGAACGGGATCACGGACCCCACGATCCCCATACCCGCGATCGAGACCCAACGTTTGCGGTCACTCAAGGGCGGCAGATGCTTGCCGTTGGCGATCAGCACGACCCAGAGAAACGCCGCGCCGATGCACAGCCGTCCAGGCAGCACCCATTCGGCCGGTAATCCCGTCTCCAGGCCCTTGCCGACGGCGACGCGCGTCATCGGATAAGCGCCCGCCCAGATCATCGCGAGCAGACCGAACAGCACCCAATCCAGGACCGGGCGGCCCGACCTTGCCGTCTGAAGGCTGGATTGTGTCATCTTGAACTCTTCGCAGCTGACTACCGGCGGCAGAAACCGCCCGTATCCCGGCTCGGACTTGCACGCAACTTGCAAGCTGGTGGCAGGCTTTCAATGGGCTGCTCAATCCCTTCCGCGGCGTTACTTTCGCGGCGCGGTGCCGCACGGAATGCGGGTGGACGCGAGGGGCTGGCGCCATTAAAGGGCAGCCAAACGTGCGAGACAGCTCGCCTGACAGGAGAATACAGATGGCCGTTCGTGTAGCAATCAATGGTTTTGGACGTATTGGCCGCCTCGTCTTGCGCTCGATCATCGAACATGGCCGTACGGACATCGAAGTCGTGGCGATCAACGATCTTGGTCCGGTCGAGACCAACGCCCACCTCTTGCGCTTCGACTCCGTCCATGGCCGCTTCCCGGCCGACGTGAAAGTCGATGGCGACAAGATCATCATCAATGGCAAGCCGATCCTCGTGACTGCCATCCGCGATCCGAAGGACCTGCCGCACCGCGAACTCGACGTCGATGTCGCGATGGAGTGCACCGGTATCTTCACATCCAAGGACAAGGCGTCCGCCCACCTCGCTGCCGGCGCCAAGCGCGTTCTCGTCTCGGCCCCGGCCGACGGCGCAGACCTCACGGTCGTTTACGGCGTGAACCATGACAAGCTCAAGAAGGAGCACCTCGTCGTCTCGAACGCGTCCTGCACGACGAACTGCCTCGCGCCGGTCGCCCAGGTGCTGCATGCCGCGGTCGGAATCGACAAGGGCATGATGACGACGATCCATTCGTACACGAACGACCAGCCGTCGCTCGACCAGATGCACAAGGACCTCTACCGCGCCCGCGCGGCCTCGCTGTCCATGATCCCGACCTCGACCGGCGCGGCCAAGGCCGTCGGCCTGGTGCTGCCGGAACTCAAGGGCAAGCTGGACGGCATCTCGGTCCGCGTGCCGACGCCGAACGTCTCGGTCGTCGACCTGAAGTTCATTGCCCGGAAGAACACCACCGTCGAAGAGATCAACAACGCCATCATCGCAGCCGCCAGCAAGGGCCCGCTCAAGGGCATCCTCGGCGTCACCGATCAGCCGAACGTCTCGTCCGACTTCATCCATGATGCCCGCTCGTCGATCTTCCACCTCGACCAGACCAAGGTCATGGATGGCAACTTCGTGTCGATCCTCACCTGGTATGACAACGAGTGGGGCTTCTCGACCCGGATGTCGGACACCGCCGTCTATCTGGCCAAACTGATCTGATCCTGCCCGCCGCGCGCCCTTGCGCAAGCGGGGGACTCGGACGGGAAACTGTAACCCAACGAGTAACCCGCTTGCGCGGGAACAAGCGGAAACGAGTCATGACCCACTTCAAACGCATATCCGATGCCGGCAATCTAAAGGGCAAGGTCGCCCTCGTGCGTGTGGACTTCAACGTGCCGATGGAGAATGGTCTGGTCACGGACGATACGCGCCTGAAGGCAGCTGTCGACACGGTCCAAAGCCTGCGGACAGCCGGCGCCAAGGTTGCGCTGCTCGCCCATTTCGGCCGGCCCAACGGCCAGCGGGTCGCCGAGATGAGCCTTGCACCCATTGCCGGCGCCTTCGCCAAAGTGCTGGGCGCGAATGTCAGCTTCGTCGCCGACTGCAAGGGCGAAAACGCCAAGCGTGCGATCGCGGACCTGCAGCCCGCCGGCGTGATCCTGCTGGAGAATACCCGCTTCTACAAAGGCGAGGAAAAAGGCGATCCGGAACTGGCCCGCGAGATCGCGGCGCTTGGCGACATCTACGTCAACGATGCCTTCTCGGCCGCCCACCGCCGCCATGTGACGACGGCGGTTCTGGCCGACCTGATGCCCGCGTATGCCGGCATCAACATGGAAGAGGAGCTTGACGCGCTCGACAAGGCGCTCGGCCGTCCCGTTCGCCCGGTACTCGCCATCGTCGGCGGCGCGAAGGTCTCCTCCAAGATCGACCTGCTCAAGAATCTCGTGACGAAAGTCGACGCGCTGGCCATCGGTGGTGGCATGGCCAACACCTTCCTGTTCGCGCGCGGTTACTCCGTCGGCAAATCACTGTGCGAACGTGACCTCATGGATACGGCCAAGGAAATCGAAGCCATCGCGAAAGCTTCCGGATGCGACATCCTCCTGCCCCGGGATGTGGTCGTCGCCCGCGAGTTCAAGGCCAATGCACCGCACCGGGTCTGCGGTCTCGACGAAGTTTCAGATGACGAGATGATCCTCGATGCCGGCCCGCAATCGGTGGCCATCCTGGCCGCCGCGATGGACGTCGCGAAGACGATTGTCTGGAACGGCCCCCTTGGCGCCTTCGAACTGGAGCCTTTTGATACAGCGACCGTGGCCGCTGCGAAGGCCGCCGCGGTCCGGGCCAAGGCCGGCAAGCTGGTGGCCGTGGCGGGTGGCGGGGATACCGTCGCAGCGCTGAACCATGCCGGCGCGGCACAGGACTTCACGTTTGTATCGACCGCCGGCGGCGCGTTCCTCGAATGGATGGAAGGCAAGGCCCTGCCCGGCGTCGAGGCCCTCAAGGCCTCGCACATGGTTTGACGTCAACCGCGAGGCACCGGGCCCAGCCATTCGGGAAAAACCGAGTTTCTCAGCCGGGCGCGATGTGGCAGGAATTGCTCAGTTTTCCGGCATGCGGCTTGAATAGCAACGCGCCGGAGCTGTTCGCCGCCCAGGCACTGCAAGGCGGCCGGCGCAGCAAAATGGATAGGCATTGAACCCCGGGGGACATCTGGCCGGGGGAAACAGAAGGGTTGGAACAATGACGAGTACGGACATGACGAAGACAGCTGGCAAGACCGAAATGGCGCGGCAAATGTCGCAGAAAGCGGGCTTCATCGCCGCTCTGGACCAATCGGGTGGCTCGACCCCCAAAGCCCTTCGTCAGTACGGCATCGAAGAGGGTGCCTGGTCGTCCGAAGAGGAAATGTATGGCCTGATCCATGACATGCGCGCCCGCATCATCAAGTCGCCGGCGTTCAGCGGTGAAAAGGTGATCGGCGCGATCCTGTTCGAGCGCACGATGGACGGCGCCATCGATGGCATTCCGACCGCGGAATATCTCTGGACGAAGCGCCAGGTCGTGCCGTTCCTGAAAGTCGACAAGGGCCTCGAAGCCGCCAAGGACGGCGTGCAGCTGATGAAGCCGATCACCGGTCTCGACGCCCTGCTTGAGCGCGCCGTCGCCAAGGGCATCTTCGGCACCAAGATGCGGTCTGTCGTCGACGCGGCCAACCCGGCCGGAATCGCGGCCATCGTGGCCCAGCAGTTCGAAGTCGGCCAGCAGATCCTCTCCCACGGCCTGATGCCGATCATCGAGCCGGAAGTGACCATCTCGATCGCTGACAAGGCTGAGGCCGAAGAGATCCTGCGCGCCGAGATCCTCAAGCATCTCGACGCCCTGCCCGCCAACCAGCAAGTCATGCTGAAACTGACGCTGCCAACAAAAGCCAACTTCTACAAACCGCTGGTCGATCATCCGCGCGTCATGCGCGTGGTTGCCCTTTCGGGCGGTTACAGCCGTGAAGATGCCTGCCAGAAGCTTGCCGCCAACACCGGCATCATCGCAAGCTTCTCGCGCGCGCTGACGGAAGGCCTGTCGGCGAAACAAGCCGACGCCGACTTCGACAAGGCGCTCGGCCACACCATCGACGCCATCTGCGAAGCCTCGAAAGCCGGTTGAGGCGTCGCAGCCCCTTGCGGGCGCGATACTGAATCCCATCTGAAGGGGCGCGGTCAAACGGCTGCGCCCTTTTTGCTTTTGGAGTCTGCGCCGATGAAGTGTCCTGCTGATGGTGAAACCCTGATCATGGCCGACCGCTCCGGCGTCGAGATCGACTATTGCCCGAAATGCCGCGGCGTCTGGCTGGACCGGGGCGAACTCGACAAGATCATCGACCGGTCGGCCACCGTACTGCCAGCGCCGGCGCCTGCGCCCTCTGCCGAAACGCATCGGCCGGAGCATTACCGCGACGAGGGCCGTTTCCAGGATCGCCACGACGACGATGACGACTGGAAGTACAAGAAGGGCAAGCGCCGCGGCCGGGACAGCTTTCTGAGTGACATTTTCGACTTCTGAGCCGTGTGCTAGGGCTTCCGGAAACGGAGGCCCCTGATGCTCGAGATGCGACCCGGCTGTGAACGCTGCGACCGCGATTTACCCGCGGACGAGCCGGGCGCGTTCATCTGCTCGTTCGAGTGCACCTTCTGCGACGAGTGCATGGACGGTCCGCTCGACGGGGTCTGCCCGAACTGCAAGGGCGAACTCGAACCGCGCCCTATGCGGAAGGGCGCGGCGCTGGCCAAGAACCCGGCCAGCACAAAGCGAGTGTTCAAGCCTGCCGGTTAGCGGGCTGGGGCACAGGAACGGGCGCGAACGGCGATTCGACAAACTGCAACGCGAGGCGTCGTGCAAGCGGCGCGACCGTCAGGATCACCGGCAGTGCAATCGAGAACGCGACCGCCCAGCTGCGCATCCACCGCGCAAGATAGTCCGCCGGAAACCCTACGTTTATCGCGGTGATGACGCCTGACATCAGACAGCTCATCACGACGGCCATGATCACGCCGAACACGGGCTGGAAGACTTTTGCAGGCAGCTTTTTGGCCATGGACAACTCCGGATGCCGTTAGTTCTAATATAGAACTCTGATCGATCCTGTCCAGCTGTGGTCAGGTGAGACGCGTTGACTTCCCCACCGGTCCGCCGCACATGCCGCCGCCATGACCAACTCGCCCCCGCCCCGCCCGCGCACGCGCCTCTACCTGATCACGCCGCCCCAGGTGCACGATGTTCCGGCCTTCACGTCCGCCCTCAGCGCCGCCATCGGCGCCGGAGACATCGCCTCCCTCCAGCTTCGCCTCAAAGGCAAGGATGGCTTGATCGATGCGGACGCCACGCGGGCCGTCAGCCGGGCCGTGACCGGCCTCGCGCAGGAGGCCGGCATTGCGGTCCTGATCAACGACTCCCCGGACCTTGCGCGCGAACTCGGCGCAGACGGCGTGCATGTCGGCTGGGAGGATGTGCCGGTAAAGACCGCCCGCAGCCTGCTCGGACCCGACGCGATCATCGGCGCCACGGCCAAGAACAGCTATCACAAGGCCATGCAGGCCGGCGAAGACGGCGCCGACTATGTCGCCTTCGGGGCTTTCTATCCGACACAGACCAAAGAGCAGACCGTACCGGCGGAACTGGAACTTCTTCAGGTCTGGCAAGCGGCGATGCTGCTGCCTTGCGTGGCGATCGGGGGCATCACCACTGAGAATGCCGAGCCGCTCGTGACCGCGGGCGCCGATTTCATTGCGGTGTCGTCGGGTGTCTGGGCTCATCCGGATGGCCCGGCCGCAGCGGTCAAAGCCTTCAACGCGCTGCTTGACCGTCTGACGCCTCATTAACGCTTCGCGCCTTGACCCTGCGGGCACAAGGGATTACGCCCCCGCCTCCCGCTCCAAAAAGCGCGCAAGAGCTATTTCTCATGTCGAAACCCTCCCCCGTTGGCGCTGTCATGATCGCCGCTGCGCGCGCCGCTGGGCGCAGCCTTGCGCGTGACTTCGGCGAAGTCGAAAACCTGCAGGTCTCCAAGAAGGGCCCGGCCGATTTCGTCTCGAACGCCGACCTGCGGGCCGAGGAGACGATCTACGCCCACCTGATGAAGGCCCGCCCCGGCTATGGCTTCGTCATGGAAGAGCGCGGCATCGTCGAAGGCACCGACAAGTCCAACCGCTTCATCGTCGATCCGCTCGACGGCACGCTGAACTTCCTGCACGGCCAGCCGCATTATGCGGTCTCGATCGGCCTTGAGCGGGATGGCAAGCTGCTGGCCGGCGTCGTGTTCGACGTCGCCAAGAACGAGATCTTCTGGGCCGAAACCGGCCGCGGCGCCTGGCTGGAGCAGCGCAAGCTGCGCGTTGCGGTCCGCAAGAAACTGTCCGAATCCGTGATTGCCACCGGCACGCCCTGGCTCGGCAAATCGGAAGACGCCCACGCCACCTTCGCCCGCGAAATGCTGGCCATGACGCCCACCTGCGCGGGCATCCGCCGATATGGCTCGGCCGCGCTCGACCTCGCCTGGGTTGCCGCCGGCCGGTTCGACGCCTTCTGGGAGCGCACGCTGCAGCCCTGGGACATCGCGGCCGGCATCGTGCTGGTGCGCGAAGCGGGCGGCGTTGTGACCGAAATCGATGGCGGCGACGTGATGAAAACCGGCTCGATCCTCGCCGGCAATGAAGACATCGTCCCGCAGGTTCAGGAACAATTGCGCCATGCGGGCGCTTTCGGACGCCAGGCCAACTTAACCTGACGCCTCCGTCAGGATTTTTTGCCAAGCGCGAAAAATCGGGTTATCAAGCCGCTCATGACAAAGCTTGATACAGACGTTCTCATCATCGGCGCCGGCCTGTCCGGCATTGGCGCAGCCGTGCATCTCCAGAAGCTGAGCCCGGGAAAGACCTACCGGATCTACGAGGCGCGCGACGCCATCGGCGGAACCTGGGACCTTTTTCGCTATCCAGGCATCCGTTCGGACTCGGACATGCACACTCTGGGTTTTGACTTCAAACCCTGGACTGAGGCGAAAGCCATCGCGGACGGCCCGTCGATCCGTAAATACGTCAACCAGACCGCCGACGAGTATGGCGTGCGCCAGCACATCCGGTTCAACACCAAGATCATCGCCGCCAACTGGTCGAGCGCCGACCAGGCCTGGCGCGTGACCAGCGAGAATACCAAAACCGGTGAGCAGAGCGTCACCCTCACCCGGTTCCTCTTCATGTGCGGCGGCTATTACAGGTATGATCAGGGCTACAAGCCCGACTTCCCGGGCGAGGCAAGCTTCAAGGGCCAGATCCTGCATCCGCAGCACTGGCCGGAAAACCTCGACTATACCGGCAAGAAAGTTGTCGTCATCGGGTCCGGCGCCACTGCCATGACACTGGTGCCCGCCATGACCGACAAGGCGGCGCACGTCACCATGCTGCAACGCTCGCCCACCTACGTCGTCTCGCGTCCGGCGGTGGACGGCGCCGCGAACTTCCTGCGCAAGATCCTCCCCGGACAGTGGGCCTACAATCTCATCCGCTGGCGGAACGTCATGTTCCAGCAATTCTTCTTCCGCCAAACGCGCAAGAACCCGGAGAAGGCCCGCGAGCGCCTGCTCGGCATGGTGCGCGACGAGCTCGGCCCGGACTATGACATCGCCAAGCACTTCACCCCGGCCTACAATCCCTGGGAGCAGCGCCTCTGCCTTGTTCCGGATGCGGACCTTTTCAACGCGCTGAAATCCGGCAAGGCGAGCGTCGAGACCGACCATATCGAGCGCTTCACCGAGACGGGCATCCTGCTGAAATCCGGCAAGCAGCTGGACGCGGACATTATCGTCACCGCCACCGGCCTGAACCTCATCTTCATGAACGGCGTCAACGTCTCGATCGACGGCGCAAAGGTCGATCCCGGCAAGCTCCTGAACTACAAGGGCGTGATGCTGTCGAATGTGCCGAACCTCGCCGTGACGTTCGGCTACACCAACGCGTCCTGGACGCTGAAGGCGGACCTGACGAGCGAATACGTGTGCCGCCTCTTGAACCTGATGGACGAGAAGGGCGCGACCTCCGCGATGCCGTATCTCGCGCATTTCCCGAACGAGACCGAGCCCTTCGTCGACTTCTCGTCCGGCTATTTCCAGCGCGTGATGGACCAGTTCCCGCGCCAGCATACCGAGGCGCCCTGGAAACTGCACCAGAACTATTTCACCGACCGCAAGAACCTGCGCGAGCTGCCGATCGAAGACGGCGTGATGCAGTTCCATACGGCGGCGGCGAAAGCCGAGGGCAAGCCGGCGCTGCAGGCAGCGGAATAGGCATTCTTGCGCGCGGGCTGAGGGTTCCCATCTATTGCTGACGCGGCATGGCGCCGGCTTTCGATGGAGGGACCGATGTGGCTCTGGCTTTTCTGGTGGTGCGTCGATGATCATCTCGCCGAAGCGATGGCGATGCCGGGGCTCGGCAACCTTCCGATCTGGGTGCCGCTGATCCTGTCGCTCGCCTTCTCTTTCTCGCTGGACGGCGCGATCGACCGGGCCGGCAAGAAGCGCTGATCTCGCTTGCGAGCGGTGCACGCGGAACCTATGCACCCACCCGAAATGATGTCACCCCGGCGAAAGCCGGGGCCCAGATGACACTGGCATTGTTTTGCCTGTCTGGGTCCCGGCTTTCGCCGCGATGACAGGAACAAAGTGGACGGAAGACTGAGAAGCCT
Source organism: Hyphomonadaceae bacterium (assembly GCA_027485145.1). Taxonomy (GTDB): domain Bacteria; phylum Pseudomonadota; class Alphaproteobacteria; order Caulobacterales; family Hyphomonadaceae; genus Hyphomonas. The sequence goes on from JAIXRO010000009.1 coordinate 39,204, forward strand.
CTCAACGCTCCGTGAACTGAAGTTCGGCGAGGCGGGCGTAGAGGCCGCCTTTCGCGACCAGGGTGTCGTGGTTGCCTTCCTCGACGATCCGGCCATTCTCCATGACGAGGATGCGGTCGGCGCGGCGCACGGTGGACAGGCGGTGGGCGATCACCAGCGTTGTGCGGGCCGGGGCGGCGTGCTCGATGGCGCGGCGCACGGCGGCTTCGCTTTCGGAATCGAGGGCCGAGGTCGCCTCGTCGAGCAGCAGCACCGGCGCGTCCCGCACCAGCGCGCGGGCGAGCGCAATGCGCTGGCGCTGGCCGCCGGAGAGGCTGCGCCCCTTCTGGCCGAGCGGGGTGGCGAGGCCGTCCTTCTCGTCGAGGAAGCCCATCGCCTCGGCCATGCGCGCGGCTTGTTCGAGGATGGCATTGTCGGCGTCGTCGCGGCCGAAGCGGATATTGTCGGCCGCGGTGCCCGTGAAGAGCGCCGATTCCTGCGGCGCGTAGGCGAAGCGGCGGCGCCAGTCGCGCGGGTCAGCTTCGACCGAGGCAACGCCGTCCAGCCGGATCGAACCTGCTTGCGGATCGAACAGGCGCAGCGCCAGGCGGAACACGGTCGTCTTGCCGGCGCCGCTGGGGCCGACGAGGGCGACGAACTCGCCGGGCTTCACATCGAGCGAGAAATCCTTCAGCGCCGAGGCGTCATGTTCGCCGTAGTGGAAGGTCACATGGTCGAAGGTCAGGCGGCCCTGGCCCGCTTCCGGCATGGGCTTCGGATGCGCCGGCGCGGCGATCTCCGGCGTCTCACGCAGGACTTCGGCGGCGCGGTCGGCGGCGCCGGCGGCGCGCATGACTTCGCCGTACACTTCCGCCAGCATGCCGAGGCCCGAACCGGCATAGGCCGCATACATGACCATCGTCGCAAGGTCGCCGAAGCTCATCTCGCCATTCGCAACGGCGCGCGCGCCGAGCCAGAGGACGCCGGTGAACCCGCCAAACAGCAGCACCGATACAAGCACGATCATCAGCGCCCGCGCGCCGGTGCGCTTCATGGCGGCGGCGAAGGTGGCCTCGATCGATCCGGAAAACACCGAAAGCTGACGCTCCTCGCGCCCATAGGCCTGCACGAGTTCGATGGCGTCGAGTGTTTCAGCCGCTTCCGCCCCGGCATCGGCGAGACGGGACTGGGCGCGGTTTGACATGTTCCGGATGATCCGCCCGATGCCCATCACCGGCAGGATCGCCACTGGCAGCATCGCCAGCAGCGTCAACCCGAGTTGCCAGTTCACCGCGATCATCAGACCCAACGCGCCGATCGTGGTGATCAGCGTGCGCGCCGCCAGCGAGGCCGACGAGCCGAGGAAGTTCTCGATCAGCGTCACATCCGCCGTCAGCCGCGAGACGGCCTCTCCCGAGCGCATCTTGGCGTGATAGGCGGGCGACAGGCGCAGGAGGTGTGCATAGAGATCGCGTCTCAGGTCCGCTGCAATGCGCTCACCAAAGCGCGAGACGAAGTAAAAGCGGAAGGCGCCCAGCACCCCTGCCCCGACAGCAGCGGCGAACACCCAGAGGAAGGCCTGGTCGATCAGCGCGACGAGTGCTTGCGGATCCGGCCCGGCATTGCGCCCGGCATCGGCGGCGCGCCCCAGAAGCATCGGGATGGCCAAGCTTACGGCCGCCGCCGCCAGAAGGAAAACGCCGGCCACGCTGACCGTGATCCAGTGCCGCCGCACATACGGCCACAGCAGGGCCAATGGCTTCAGGCTGCGCCCCTTTGGACGGCTCAGCGCTTCCCCGCCCTCGGGCAAGGTGGTTCGCCGGTCATCGATGATCTGATCGCCCGAATCGGCCATCTGGCAGGTTTACTCCCTTTGCGGGTCCGGTTCAGCCGCCGAATCCCTGCCGGCGCCTCTTGCGGCGCCGTAGCCTTTCACTTATACGCCCGACTTCGATTTCAGGCTGAGACATGCCAGCGCACCCGGGCGCGTCAACCCGGATTGACACGAGATACGAGAAAGAGGCCAAGGCCATGAAAAAAGAAGGCCATCCCGATTACCACTTCATCACGGTCGTGATGACGGACGGTACGGAATACCAGACGCGTTCGACGTACGGCAAGCCGGGCGACCGCCTCGTGCTGGACATCGACCCGAAAGTGCACCCGGCCTGGACCGGCGGCGAAGGCAAGTCGCTGGACCGCGGCGGCCGCGTCTCGCGCTTCAAGGACAAGTTCAAAGGCTTCGTGTAAGCGGTTTTCCGCTTTCCCGTTGTGTGGCGTACGGAAAGCCCTGGCTCATGGCCGGGGTTTTTCTGTTTCATCCCCTGAGCCGCAGCGCGAGGCCGATGAACGGAATGGCCAGTTCCACGATCAGCCGTTCCAGCGGCGCGCGCGCAAACTTCCGGAAATACCGCGCGAGGCTTTTGGCCTTGTGTTGCGTCACGAAGGCGGAGGGCACGTCCGACGTGGAGCCGTAGTGCAACGCCCCGGCGGCCGGCACGTAGATTACCGATCCACCGGCTTCGAGCGCGCGGCGGCAAATGTCGGCGTCCTCTACATGAATGAAATAGCCTTCATCGAAGCCGCCGAGCGTCTCGAAGTCTGTCGTGCGCATCAGGAAGAAGGCGCCCGTGATCGCGCCCACCGGGATGGGCCCCGGCGGCGGCGGCAGGTGGTGGAGCGTCCAGCGGCCCAGACCGAGCGCGCGCGCGAGGGTCAACGTTTCGCGCCGGGCGCCGCGCTCTTCCCTGCCCTGAAGGTCGAAGATCCGCCCGCCCGCGATCGCCGGTGCGGCCGCGCCGTCCAGCGCCTCGATCATCGGGCGAACGGCCCCGCGCTTGATCACGCAGTCGGGATTGATCACCAGCAGATACTCGCCCTGCGCCAGCCGTGCGGCCGCATTGACGCCTGCGCCAAAACCCGGATTGGGTAAATCCAGCTTCTGCGCTTTCGGTGTCGACGCCGCAAAGCCCGAGATCCAGGCGTCCGTACCCGGAGGATTGCCATTGTTCACGATCACGATCCCGGTGACATCCGGATCGCCCTTCAGCGCATAGAGGCATTCTACCAGCCGGGGCCCGGTATGATAGGTGACCACCAGGGCCGTGACCGTCCGCGTCATGTCTCGGCATCCTTCAGCGTCCGGTGCCAGAGGATGATCGCGGCTGCCGCGATGGCCACCGATGACCAGAAGCCTTCATTCCAGGCGCTGTAGGCAAAGCTGAAGATCACGGCGGTCGCGCCCGTCAGCCCGGCGACTGCATACCGGGTTTCCGGACGCATTTCCTCCGGACGCGGGAGATGGAAGCCGAGCGCCACAAGGCTCAAGGCCGCGAGCACTGCGCCGACCATGCCCGTCTCCGCCCAGATCTGGAGCGCCATGTTGTGCGGATGCCCGGGTACGATGGGATAGTCCTTCCAGAAGTCCGGCAGCTGCGCGAGCCAGTCGGGCCGGGTCGCATAGGTCTCGCGCCATTCACCCGTTGCATGCAGGCCTTGTCCCTTGAACGGCGCTTCGGTCATCCGGCCGATCACGACTTCCCATGACCACAGCCGGGACCTGAACGAGGCCGGCAGGCTTTGCGCAATCGGCTCAAGCGCCCGGATCAGCAAGGCGAACAGCACGGGCGCCGCCGCAATGTAACCGGCAAGGCCGCCCAGCAGCCAGCGAAACCCCGTCCGCGGCAGCGCGGCGACCAGAGCGATCGCGCCGGCTGTGCCGCCGAGGGCGATAAGCGCCGACTGAGCATCCAGCTTGACGTAAGCCACGGCCGCGCCGCCGAGCAGCAGCAGAGACAGGACAATGCCGGCAGTTTTCCAGCGAAACACCAGCATCGGAAGCAGCAGCGGCAAGGCGAGCGCCAGCGTGTTGGCACTTCGTCCGATATTCTGGGCACCCTCCTGCAGCCGTTTTGGATCTTCTCCGTATACGGCCGAAAGCAGGACAGCTGACGTGTAGGGCGACGCGATGACCCAGACCGTCTGGACCGCCAGCATCGCGACGATGATGCCGGATGCGCGGGGCGCGGGCGCCGATTGCAGCGCGGCCGCAACGACCAGGGAAGACGAGAGCGCCAGCAGCACGTTCGCGAGACTGCCGGATTCAACCGCGAATGTCCCTTCCAGCACATTGCCAGACATCAAGGCCAACTCACCCGGGGCCCAGAATTCGCTGGCCACCACCCAGCCGGTAAAGGCAAAGCCGATCAGAGCAAAAATGGCAGGCGGCATTCGGGGGCGCGCAAGCGCGAGTGCGGCAAGCGAGGTCAGCCCGAGCAGCGGGGCAAAGCCCTGCCCGCCCAGCACCGCCATGACGGGCCAGAGCACGAAGGCGGCAGCGAGAACAGGGCCGTAGTTCATTGCCCCCACTTTACCCGCCGCCTTCGCGCCTTGTCACCGTATGCGTGTCAGCGGCGCCGCTTGAGATCCGGAGGCAGGGCTTCCTCGGCGAGGCTCAACAGCGCCTCATCAAGCGTGATGATCTGCTGGCCGTTGGAGCCAAGGCGCCGGAGGGCAAGCTTGCGCTCCTCGGCTTCGCGCGCGCCGACAACGGCGATCACAGGCACCTTTTGCAACGAGTGCTCCCGGACCTTGTAGTTGATCGTCTCATTGCGCGTGTCGACCTCGACACGGAGACCGGCCTTCCGCAATTCAGCCGCGGCCTCTTCGGCATAGTCTGCTGCTGTATCGGAAATCGCCGCGACCACCACCTGCACCGGCGAGAGCCACATCGGGAAGGCGCCGGCATAGTTCTCGATCAGCACGCCGATGAAGCGCTCGAGCGATCCCAGGATCGCACGGTGCAGCATCACGGGGCGATGCTTCTGCCCGTCCTCGGCAATGTACTCCGCGCCGAGCCGTTCGGGCAGCACATAATCCAGCTGGATCGTGCCGCACGTCCAGGACCGGCCAATGGCATCCTTCAGCTGGAAGTCGAGCTTCGGTGCATAGAAAGCGCCGTCGCCTTCCGCGATCACCGGCTCGACGCCCGCCGCCCGGGCCGCGTTCAGCATCTGCGCCTCGGCCTTGTCCCAGAACTCTTCCGATCCTGCGCGCTGTTCGGGGCGCGTGCCCAGCGAGATGTGATCGCGCTCCAGCCCGAAATCCGAATGGATGGACGAAGCGAGCTTGATGAAGTTCGCCGTCTCTTCCTCGATCTGGTCTTCGCGGCAGAAGATGTGGGCATCGTCCTGCGTGAAGGCGCGCACGCGCATCAGCCCGTGCAGAGCGCCCGACGGTTCGTACCGGTGGCAGGCGCCGAACTCGGCCATGCGCAGTGGCAGGTCGCGGTAGCTCTTCTGGCCGAACTTGAAGATCTGCACGTGGCCCGGGCAGTTCATCGGCTTAAGCGAGAGCGTCTCTTCTTCCGCTGTCTCGCAGACGAACATGTTCTCGCGGTACTTGTCCCAATGGCCGCTCTTTTCCCAGAACGTCCGTTCAAGGACTTGCGGCGTGCGCACTTCGACATAGCCCGCCTCCTGCAGGCGGCGGCGGACGTAGGCCTCGATCACCTGCCAGAGCGTCAGACCCTTCTGGTGCCAGAACACCATGCCCTTGCCCTCTTCCTGCATGTGGAAGAGGTCGAGCTGGCGTCCCAGCTTGCGGTGGTCGCGCTTCTCCGCCTCTTCGAGGCGGTGGAGGTGTTCCTTGAGATCCTTCTCGTTCGCCCAGGCCGTCCCGTAGACACGCTGCAGCATCTCGTTGTTGCTGTCGCCGCGCCAATAGGCGCCGGCGAGCTTCATCAACTTGAACGCCTTTGGCAGCTTGCCCGTGGAGGGCAGGTGCGGTCCGCGGCACAGGTCGCTCCACTGGTCGCTGTGAGCGTAGAGGGTGATGGCCTCGCCCGGCGGGATGATGTCGTCGATGATCTGCGCCTTGTAGGCCTCGCCGATCGACTTGAAGTGGGCAATGGCGTCGTCCTTGCTCCAGACCTGCCGCTCGATCGGCAGGTCGCGGTCGACGATCTCGCGCATCTTCGCCTCGATCTTTTCGAAGTCGTCCGTCGAGAACGGCTCCTTGCGGGCGAAGTCGTAATAGAAGCCGTCATCGATGACGGGGCCGATCGTCACCTGTGTGCCGGGAAACAGTTCCTGCACGGCCTGGGCGAGGACGTGGGCGGCGTCATGGCGGATCAGTTCCAGGCCATCGGCATCCTTGTCCGTGACGATGGCGACCGTGGCGTCGCCGTCGAGCGGGCGTTTCAGGTCGCGCAATTCGCCGTTCACACGCGCGGCCAGCGCCTTCTTGGCGAGGGATTTGGAGATGCTCTCTGCCACATCGAGAGGCGAGGCCCCATCGGCGAATTCCCGCTTCGAGCCATCGGGGAGCGTAACGTTGATCATGGGTCTCAAGTTTCTCAGGTTTGCCGCACGCGGCGGCGAATTCGGGTGATCCGGCAAGGGCATCTGGCGCGGCCGTGCTTAACGCGGCTTCACCGGGATTCCCACCCTGTTTCGAGGGCAGCTGCCGGGGCTTGCAGAGTTTATCGGGTGCGTGAAGGGGCGCGCACGGACGTGCGGGCCAGGGGCGCTTCAGGCACCCTGGCGAGTTCGCGTGGTCAGTCCGGTGAGGCAGCGGTTCGCGTTCATGCGCGTTCGTATGTCACGCTTCCGGGCGGGATTCAATCAGCCCGCTTGAACCGTTCCTAGGCCCGGGCTTCCAGTCCCCAAAGCGCCAGGGCTGCCAGAAGGGAACGGACGGCACGGTGTCCGGGGCCGGATCAAACCCATGACTGCCCCCTGGCCGGCAGCGGACAAATCGCGCGAGCGCCATCCAGCCTCCCGGCCACCAGCCGTGCCGGGCTACGCACTCGGCGCCGTACTCGCTGCAGCTGGGCATATGCTGGCACCGCGCTCCCGCAAGCTGGAGCAGTTGGCTCGGCCCATGCTTGTAGATGGCGAGCAGCGCGTAAGCGAGACGGCGCCGGACAGCCATCTCAGGCCGCCGCCCGCGCCGCCAGCGCTGCGTCGATCGCCGCCACAGCGGCGTCGAAGGCCAGCAATGTGGAGGCATGGCGCGGCGGATAATCTGCCACCGGCTCCAGATGGCGGAGTTCCCAGAACAGGCCGGCCGGCGGCGGCGCGCCGTCCTTCAGCATCGCCCGCAGGCTTTCCCGGGCAGCGCGGATTTCGGCGACCGTCGCCCCGACAGCATGCTCGGCCAGGATCGACGTGGCCGCCTGCCCCAATGCGCAGGCCTTGGGATCGACCGCGATCGCGATCACACGTTCGCCGGCCGCATCCAGCGCGACATCCACATTCACTGTCGAGCCGCACACGCGCGACACTTTCAGGGAGGTGCCCTCAGGGTCCGGCAGCCGCCCGAGATGCGGGATCCCGGCGGCGAGTTCCAGAATGCGGTTGTGATAGAGTTCGCTCATGCCTGCCTAGATGGCCTGCCGGGCAGCGCCGGACAAGTGGCCCAAAAAGGAGCCGCCAGATGCGTATGCAAGGGGCGGCTCAGAAGGGTGCGGTCTAGAAATGGCTCGGAAGCCATGACCTCGCATGGACGCTCGCTGAAAGCGGGTCAATTTAAGGTTTGGACAGGAAGGCCGTCAGAACGGCCAGAGCCGCGCAAGTCTCGGCAGGATCTGCAGCATGATCAGGACAGCGCCGGAGAACGTCAGCGCGGCCAGCACCACCACCACCCCGTCCCGGGCCGTGAGCGCCAATCCGAACAGCAGCACCGCCAGCCCCGGCAGGAGGGGACCGAACGGCACGACCCCGAGCGGATACGTGATCAGGGCCGCCGCCACGCACAGCAGCCCGACGACCTGCACAAATGGCGCGGCGGTCAGGAAGGTCAGCCGTGGCCGCACCAGTGAGTCGATCATGTGGGCGTATTTGATACCTGTCTTCGCGCCCTGAACGAGGTGTTCGCGCTTGAACTGGAAATCCAGCGCGCGCTTTGGCAGCCAGGGCGTGCGAAGCCCGATCACGATCTGCAGCGAGAAGATCAACGTGATCGTCGCAACAAACCAGTTGGCTCCCGGAATGATCGTCAGTGGGCTGACTGAAATGAACCCAAGCAACAACAGCACCGGGCCATAGGCCCGCCGCCCCACGGCCTTCAGGAGCTGGCCAACGGTGACGTTCTCGCCTTCGGTGTTCTGCACCAGCGATTGAAGCAACGATTTGAGATCCGTGACCGGAACCTTTGTGCCTTTCGGACTCATTCGGATTCTCCGGTTGGGTTCGGCGGCGCGGCGCCGTAGCGTTCGATCCGTGAGCGGACGAGACCGTTCCCGTCGATGGCAATCACGTAAAGGCGGTCAAACTCGGACGTCTCATCAATCGCCGGCCCGGGCTCCGCGCCCAGCGCTGACGCCAGCTCGCCGGTGGTGTTCGAGTGACCCACCACCAGCAGGGCGCCCGGCCGCTGCCGGAGGTTGTCTGCCAATGCTTGCAACGCGCCCGCTTCGTAGATCTGGACCGTCAAGCCGAGCGCCGCCGCCAATGGCGCCGCGGTCGCTTCCGTGCGGCGGGTCTTGGTGGACCAGATTTCGGTGATCCCCTCCCCGCCGAGACGTGCGCTGAGCGCGGCCGCGCGCGCCGCGCCGTCTGCGGTCAGGCCGGGATCGTCTCCCTTGTCCTTTTCAGCGTGGCGAGCGAGAAAAATCCGCGTCTCCCGGGCTGCTACATCGGAAACAGACGCCGTCGGCACCGCTGCGCAGGCGACAAGCCAGGCGCCGGCCAGCAAGCCGAGAAAGCTGCGCCGGATCAGATGCGCCGCCACGTACTGCCCCCGGCGCCGTCCATGATTTCCACGCCTTCTTCAACCAGCGCCTTGCGGATCCGGTCGGCTTCCGCCCAGTCCTTCGACAACCGAGCCGCCACCCGCGCTGCGACGAGCGCATCGATGCGCGCCGCCTCATCCGGATTACCGCCCTGCTCCCATTGCTTGGGCGAAACCGTCAGCAGGCCGAGCAATTCGCCCGCGGCCAGAAGGTCCGCGCGCGTGGCCTGCATCATCTCGGCGTCGTTCTGGTCGGCCGCCGTGTTCGCCGCCGAGGCGATCGCTGACAGGGCCGCGAGGGCCTCCGGTGTGTTCAGGTCATCTTCCAGCGCATCCCGTACGCCGCGATAGGTGGCCCGCCCGCCTTCCGCCGCCCAGACGCGCCGCAGCGCGCCATAGATGCGGTCCAGCGTCGTCTTCGCCTGCTTCAGCAAGTCCGGCGTCCAGTCGAGCGGTGCACGGTAATGCCCGCTCAGCATCGCAAAGCGGATCACCTCGCCCGGCCAATCCTTCAGCAAGTCATGCACCATCACGACATTGCCGAGCGACTTCGACATCTTCTCGCCGCCCATGTCGAGGAAGCCGTTGTGCAGCCAGTAGCGCGCCATGACCTCGCCGTGCGCGCACTCCGATTGCGCGATCTCGTTTTCATGGTGCGGGAACTGCAGGTCGATACCGCCGGCATGAATGTCCAGCGTGCGGCCCAGATGCTTCGCGGCCATCGCCGAGCATTCGATATGCCAGCCGGGCCGGCCCCGGCCCCAGGGCGAGTCCCAGATCGCGTCTTCCGGTTCACCGGGCTTCGCAAACTTCCAGAGCGCGAAGTCGGCAGCGTCGCGCTTGTCCTCACCGGGCTCGACCCGGGCGCCCGCTTCATTGTCCTCGGGCCTGCGCCCGGACAACCGTCCGTAATCGGACATCGCGTTCACGGAGAACCAGACGCCGTCCTTGCCCACATAGGCATAATCCTTGCGCACCAACTTCTCGATAATCTCGATCATCTCCGGCACATGCCCGGTTGCCCACGGCTCGATGCTCGGCGGCAGGACATTCAGAGCCAGCATGTCGGCATTGTAGATGTCCGCATACTTCCTGGTGATCGCGGAAATCGGCTGACCGGTATCGAGCGCAGCCTTGATGATCTTGTCTTCGATATCGGTGATGTTGCGCGCGAACACGACCGAGTTCTCGCCATACGTCTTCATCAGCAGGCGGCGCAGGACGTCGAAGGCGATCGGCGGGCGCGCATTGCCGATATGGGCATAGTTGTACACGGTCGGGCCGCACACATAGATCGTGATCCGGCGCGGATCCTGTGGCTGGAAACCGCGCTTCTCGCGCGTCATCGTGTCGTGGAGTTTGAGGGTCATGGGAGCGCCGATACGGTTAACGCCGCGAGGTATCATGTCCGGCGCCAGACCTGCAAGGCGCGCTTGCCGCGGCGTCACCGCCCTTGTTCAATCCAATTTGATCGCAGCGGCGTAAAATCGGGTGGAATAAGATCGGCCGCGGTCTTATGTTGCCGATTACTGCCCTGAGGGTATCAACTCCGGGCGGGCGTTAAGTCCGGGCATGGAAACCGACGGGTTTCCCCAACTGCCCCGGCTCGACCCCCGTCCCTCAGTCAAGGACCAAGCATAATGGCTATGGACGCCGTCACCCCGAAGAATGATCTGCCGCGCGCCGAACCCGTGCGCCGTCCCAGCCAGGCTGAGGCCGAAGAAGCGGTTCGCACGCTGATTGCCTGGGCCGGCGA
>JAIXRO010000172.1 GCA_027485145.1 Hyphomonadaceae bacterium
TCCTCGACCTCCATCGCGATGACCTGCTTGTCCATCGCCTCCATGAGGGTCAGGTATTCCTTCAGCGTGACCGGGACTTTGGCGGTGCGGAGTTCGTTGAAGAAATTCAGGAACATGGGGTCTTTGCCTTTATGGGCCGTTCGGTTTCGGAATGAAGGATAACCCGCCTCTGGGCGGCTGTCCAAGCTGACGCAGCGAAAACTTCGCGCTCATCCTGTGTTCAGGGCGGGCCGGCTAGGGCAGGCGCCATGATCAGGGCGGGTTTCCTTCTGTTGATGGCCGGATTCTGGGCCGCGGCGCCGGCCTATGCCGAGGCGTGCCCCAAGACGCGCGAGGCGCCGTGCATGCTGGAGGCGATCTGGTCGGCGGCTGAGGCCTTGCCGGAAAAGAAGCAGGACCGGGTAAAGCCCCTCTTTGCGCCGCTGGCGCTGAAGCTGACTGACGCCAAGGCCAAAGGAGTCTGGGAGCGGCGGCTGGGCGATGTGGCCCTGGAGGTCGAAGGCACCGATTATGTGCGCGCGGCGGCGGAGACGGCCGTGCGGGAGTATGGCTGGGAGGGGTTTCTGGGCCGCGCCCGGGATGGCCTTGCGCCGCTGCACATGGGTCGGCCGGAAATCATGGGCGCGGCCATCGAATTTGCGCCGGATTCGAAACAGCGGGCACGGATCATCGACATGATGTTCTCGCTCGCCGGCGCCGCCGACAGCCGGACGATCAGCGGGATCAGCGTGAACGCCTTCGAGCGGGCGGACTTTGGCCATGTGCTCGCCGAGCGGATGATGCGGGACTGCCGTTTGGCCGAATTTGACCGGGCGGTGGCGCTGACCGCGGCGCCGGAATCTTTGCGCTATTCCTTATGGCGTGCACGGATCACGGGCGGGGCGGGGGCGCTGGCGGATGATGTGCGCGCGGGCAGCTCGGAAGACACCAGCCATGTGCGCCAGGCACTGGAGGGGTATGGGGCGGTGATGGCGCTGGGGTATTGCCCCAAATAGGCGCGGAAGGCGCGACGTACGCGTTCACAGGTGCTGTCATCCCGGCGAAAGCCGGGACCCTGACTTGATCCGCTTACAGATCAGATGCACCGCCACAGTCCCCCTGGGTCCCGGCTTTTGCCGGGATCACAAAGCGTTTGGGTTAGGCGCTCAGCCGGCCGGCCCCCTCCGCCCGCCGCCCGAGCTGCCGCCATCGGTGCGGCGGGAGAGGAAGGCGAGGCGTTCGAAGAGCGCGACGTCCTGCTCGTTCTTGAGGAGGGCGCCGTGCAGGGGCGGGGTGAGACGGTCGGGGTCTTTCTCGCGCATCGTCTCGAGGTCGATGTCCTCGTTCATCAGCAGTTTCAGCCAGTCGAGCAGCTCTGACGTGGACGGCTTTTTCTTCACGCCCGGGAGTTCCCGCATGGCGTAGAAGGTGGCGAGCGCGTCGCCGACGAGCTTCTTCTTGATGCCGGCGAAGTGGACATCGATGATGGCGCGCATCGTCGGCTCGTCCGGGAACTTGATGAAGTGGAAGAAGCAGCGGCGCAGGAACGCGTCCGGCAGTTCCTTCTCGTTGTTCGAGGTGATGATCACGATCGGGCGGACTTTCGCCTTCACGGTCTCGTTGGTCTCGTAGACAAAGAACTCCATCCGGTCGAGTTCCTGCAGGAGGTCGTTCGGGAATTCGATGTCGGCCTTGTCGATCTCGTCGATCAGCAGCACGGGGCGCTTCTTGGCGGTGAACGCCTCCCAGAGCTTGCCCTTCTTGATGTAGTTCTTGACGTCCTTGGCGCGCTCTTCGCCCATCTGGCCGTCGCGCAGGCGCGAGACCGCGTCATACTCATAGAGGCCCTGGTTGGCCTTGGTGGTCGATTTGATATGCCATTCGATCAGGTCGAGGCCGAGCGACTTGGCAACTTCCATCGCCAGCACGGTCTTGCCGGTGCCGGGTTCGCCCTTGATCAGCAGCGGGCGCTCCAGCGCAATGGCTGCGTTGACGGCGACGCGCAGGTCGTCGGTTGCCACATAATTGGTCGTGCCTTCGAAGCGCATCGGCCCTCGTCCCTCTCACAAACTTGTCATGCCACCATAAGGCCGCCCCGGCGGCGGGCAAGCGCTGACCTGAAGGAAACCCGCTGCATCGCAACATCGATTTAACTTAAGGGAAGGCGGCGTTTGTGGTATCCAGAACTGGCCATGCGCCGCGCCACAGAGGCTCAAGCTTCAGCTACGCGCCGCACCTTGCCAGACCGTTCCGGCTGACTGCCGGAGTGCGCCGGCAAACGTGCAGGACTTGTGATCCAATGCCCTCCTGAGACGGGCGCATGGCACGCCTTTCCTCCATCCGGGATTTTCGGATCGGCAAAAGGTTCCCTGACGGGCGCGACGTCTGGGTAAATGTTTGGCAATCTTGCGTTAACGCCTGTGTGCGACTTTGAGACAGTCCGCAGGACGGGATTCAGCGCAGTATGCCACTCAAACTCTCCCTCAAGCCCGGTGAAACCTTCGTCGTGAACGGCGCGGTTGTCCGCAACGGCGACCGGCGCGGCGTCCTGCTGCTCGAAACCCAGGCGCGGGTCCTGCGCGAAAAAGACATTCTTCGCCCGTCCGATGCGGCGACCCCGGCGGGGCGCGCTTACTTTGCCGTCATGCAGATGTACCTGCTCGGCGAAGTGGATGGCCCGCTCTATACCCAGACCGCCGATGCACTTGCGGGCCTGCTCGCCGACATGCCGGACGCGCACGACGATGTGCTGCAGATCTCGGCCGATGTGGTGGCGGGCGATCTCTACCGCGCGCTCAGCCGCTGCCGGAAATTGATGACTCCCCCTGAAGCGGGTGACGCCTGATGGGCGACGGAAGCACAATGCGGGCGAGCCTGCCGGCCAGTGACGGCCCGGTGGTCGGCGTCGATGAGGCGATCCGGCTGATCGAGGCGGGCCAGGGCGAGGGGCTGCGTGTGGATCTCGGCGGCGGGCGCTACGCCTCGGCCGATACGCCGCGCGGCACGGACGGCCTGCTGCAGCGGCTGCGCGGCCACAAGATGCTGACGGCCCTGTCGCAGGACGGCGGCGACCTCTCCCGGCTGAAGCCGCCCGCGACGGAAGTGACCGTGGCCCCGGCGGTGCGGGAAATCCTCGACGCGGCGATGCGAAAAGCGTAAGCCGCCGCGCGCATGACCCCAGAACTCATTTCCCTCTTCACGGCCGCGTTCGTGACCTTCTTCGTATTGATCGATGCGCCAGGCGTGGCGCCGATCTTTGCGACGCTGACGGCCGGCACACCGGCGGCTCACCGCCGGAAGATGGCGTTCAAGTCGGTCTTCGTCGCCTCGCTGATCATGTTGTTCTTCGCGTTCGGCGGCGCCTGGCTGCTGGAGGCGATGCATATCTCGCTCGATGCCTTCCGGATGGCGGGCGGGGCGCTCCTGTTCCTGATCGCGCTCGACATGGTGTTCGAGAAGCGCACGGAGCGGCGCGAGACCCGCGCGGAGGAAGTGCTGGAAGAACACAAGGATTATCCGAAGCCGGATGATATCTCGGTGTTCCCGATGGGCATTCCGATGATTGCCGGGCCGGGCTCGATTGCGACCGCGATGTTCTACATGTCGGAAGCGGCGAACTGGCAGGAACAGGGCGTGGTTCTGTCCGCCATCGCGCTGAACCTGCTGATCACGCTTGTGATCTTCCTGCTCGCCGGCCCGATCGTGCAACTCATCGGTGCGAGCGTGGCGGGGGCGATCACGCGGATCCTTGGCGTTATCCTGGCGGCGCTGTCGGCGCAGTTGCTGATCGACGGCATCCGCGGCGCGTTCAACCTCGGCTGAACCCGGCCAGGCCCCGATCAGGCCCCGATCAGCTCGGGCTTGGCAGAGCGCCGCGGGAAGTAGATCCGCACCGTCGACAACGCGACCCAGAAGAGCAGCATGCCGGCGGCGGTGAGGCTCATGATTTCAAGGAACATCGTGCCATCCCAGCGCACGCCGGCATCGGCAACGCGCAAGGCGGCATTGCCCTTTTCGCGCACGAGGGCGACGGCCTGCGCGCCGCCGGCCTCGGCCAACAGGCGGGCGCGCCGGAGGTCGGTGCCATCCTCGACGACCGAGAGCAGGGTGAGCGTGGCAGACGGGCTGGTCAGGGCGGCGATCTTGTCGATCTGTTCAAGGTCGCTTTCCAGCTTGGCGAGGCCGGCCGGGTCAATCGCCTGCTCGAAGGCCGCGCGCACACGCTGGCCGCGCACATCCGTGGTGGCAAGGCCGCTGAGCGCGTTTTCAAGCGCCGGCGTGAGGACATCCTGCGGCGCGGCGGCATTGGTGCGGGCGTCGAGATAGTCCGTGAACGGAATTGTGAGGCGTTTGGAACGGCTCGCCGACTTGACGATGGAGACGGCCCGGATGTTGCCTTCCGACAGACCGTCGCTGATGCCCTGCTGGACCAGGCCGATTCCGGTCAGCTTGAAGACGATGGCGTCCGACCAGTCGCCGCCGACCCAGCGCTGCGACATGCCGGCAAGGTCGGCATAACTGCCGAGGAGTTCGAAGCGCCAGTCGAGCTGGGTGCGCCCGCCGGCCTGAAGCACTTCGCCGACGTCCTCGCCCGGCGGGCCCGGATTGGGCGGGGGCGCGATGTCGACGGGCGGGGCGACCGGCGCGGCGAGGGTATGTGGCAGGCCCATTTCGAGTTCGGCCGCCCGGGCAACGCTTTCCGGCATCTTCTGGAGGGCGGCGCGGATCATGCGCTCCTCCGGCGTGCCGCGCGATTCGGCTTCGGCCCGGGCGCGGACCTGCTTGCCGAGCTCATTGCCGAGCATCCAGGGCGCCGCGAGGAGATAGCCGCGCAGGGCGTCGGGGTCGCGGTCCTCGAGGGCGCGCTGGACCTTGTCCTGCCAGAACGGCAGCTTGAGGTCGTTCTCCTTGGGGCTCAGTTCCCTGAACGCTTCGCCCATCCGGTTGGAGGTCTGGTAGATCGCATCGACCGTGGGCGTCTCGGCCACGCCGACGCCGTCATAGGCCTTGCGCACGGTGTTGGACGCAATCACCGGCAGGAGGATCAGCAGTGAATTGAACATCACTGCCAGCATCCAGCCAGCCTGTTTCGTGGGTTGCTTGCGTTGTCTGGCCATGCGGGCAGGAAACCGTTGGGAGCGCGGCGGCTACGGGGAGACCCCCATAGACACTGCGGGGCGAACAAAGATCAAGTGCCGGTGTGCAACTTGCAGTGCGCTTGGCAGCTCTGCTGTGCCATATGGCTCGAATGTTACTTATTTTTGTCGTAAAATCAGCGTAAGAGCTTGAATATATTGGGCTAAAGATATCAGCAGGTGCAATTGCACCGAATCGAGGGTCGCTCTATATGGCACGCAAACGAGTGAAGGAGACTGCGGTGAGCATCGATCTTTCAGACGACTATCGCCCCTCCGACGACGAAGAGTTCATGAACGAGCGTCAGCTCGCCTATTTCCGGCGTCTGCTCGAAGCCTGGAAGGCCGAGATCCTCGACGGGGCCAAGCAGACCATCAACAACCTGCAGGACGAAAGCGGCTCGCTGCCGGATATCGTCGACCGCGCCTCGGCCGAGAGCGACAAGGCCCTGGAACTGCGCACCCGCGACCGCCAGCGCAAGCTGATCTCCAAGATCGACGCCGCCATGCGCCGGATCGACGATGGAACGTATGGTTATTGTGAAGCGACCGGTGAGCCAATCGGCCTGCGCCGTCTCGAAGCGCGCCCGACCGCCACGCTGAGCCTCGAGGCGCAGGAGCGCCATGAGCGCAAGGAACGCACGCTGCGCGACGACTAGGTCCGGCGCGACTTCAGCCCAAAAACCCGAAAGGCGGCGCCCCCGAAGGAGCGCCGCCTTTTTGTTCAACCATCACATCCCAACGCCTTGGCGGACTCTCAGGGGTTGCCCTTCAGCGATGGGATGACAATGCGCCCAACATCCGAATCGCGCCTTACCGGGGCGTCACCGGGGGGTTAAATTCCGCCGATAGTTGTGAATGGCGCGCGGGGCACAGCTTAACCGGCTGAACTGGCGGGCGATACCCTAACCCGCCATTAACCTGTCCGGGGCGATGAAAGGGGATGACCCGGACTGCTGCCGCGACCTCTGCCGCGCCGGCGCTGCCTGACAGCGCCGATGACGGCTGGGACATGCCCCCGCGCCGGGAAGGGCA
>JAIXRO010000183.1 GCA_027485145.1 Hyphomonadaceae bacterium
CGAAGAGCGAAACCTGATCCAGGTCCGCCGGCTGCTCAAACGTGATGACAGCACCTACAATCTTGCCGTGCTTCTCGACACGTGCGGCAAGAACCTGCCGGCTTTTGCCTATGATGAAATCTCGAACTATCTGCAGACCGTGGAGATTACGCGTTCGGGCATTCATGCAACGGCCTGCAGCTACTTCTCGGTGATTGCATCAGAAGCGGCCCAGCGGACGGTGGCGAAATCCACCATCGATCTGGCAGCAGTCCGGCGGGGGGATCCGATCACGATCTACCTGGTCGTGCCGCCCACGAAGCTGGCGAGCCATGCACCGCTCTACCGTCTCTGGACGGCGGCGCTGATGTCGGCCGTGCTGTCGCGGGACGGAAACCTGCCGGAACATCGCACGCTGTTTGCGATCGATGAATGCGCCCAGCTCGGAGACTTCGGCCTGTTGCCGATGGTCTACACGCTGGCGCGGTCCTACGGGATGCGTGTCTGGGCGTTCTTCCAGGATCTCGCGCAGATCAAGCAGATGCTGCCGGATGCCTGGCAGACCGTGATCAACAACACGGCAGCCATCCAGGCCTTCGGAACGTCAACTTTTCTGTCCGCAACGGAACTGGCGAATGTGCTGGGTGATTTCTCCGCGGACGAGTTGCGGAACATGGACGGCAACCATCTGGCGCTCCAGATCGCCCGGCAGCGGGGCATCACTGCGCGCCGGCTCGACTATCTCTGCGATCCAGCGTTCGAGGGACTGTTTGCGCCTCATCCCCTGATGGGGGGCAAGCCGATCAATCGAGGCGGGCCTCCTGTGGCCCTCTGATCGGGTGGCCGCCGGCAGGATGTTTTCCTGCGGGCGGCCATTCTCGCGTGTTCAGATGGCTTGCTGACGCGCGCGGCTTGCCCGGCTAGGATGGCCCGAAAGAATCACCCGTGCCCTGAAAGGCCCTGTCCATGTCACCTGCCCCTGTCGGCTCAAAAGCAAACCCGTCCCAGTTCGATGTGCTGACCAAGCTGGCCGACGATGAGCCGTATTTCGTTATCCGCGCGAACGACCCCCTGTCCTCTGCGCTGGTCGAGCTGCATGCCTATATCGGGGCAGGGCAGGCCGGCGCGGCGCACAACAAGCTGGCGGAAATCATGGCGCTGACCTCGCAGCAGCCACCTCGTCCGGCGTCCAGTCCGAAGTACCGGGAAACCTTTGCCATTTCGCTGGCGATGGAACAGTGGCGCGAAACGCACAAGAAGTAAGAGTTGTCGATGAAGCTGGCGCCGGTCACGCTGGAGAATGAGTTCGTCAGGTTGCGGCCGCTCGATCCGGACGGTGATGCGGCGGCGATGTATGCGCTGGAAGCCAGGGCGCCGGAGATCTTCAAGCTCTGGTCACATTGGGGGCACGGAGACTGGGTCGGCCGCTGGATCGAAAACATCCGGGAGCGGACGAAAGACGGCACGATGATCGCCTTCGCGGTGGTCGATCCCGCGAGCGGGTCGTTCCTCGGGACGACGAGCTATCTCGATCCGCATGAAGTGAACCGCGGCGTGGAAGTTGGCATGACCTGCTATGCGCCGGAAGCCCAGGGCACGGTGATCAATCCGGCGGCAAAGCGCCTGCTGCTTTCGCACGCGTTTGACACGCATGGCGCGGTCCGCGTCCAGTTGCAGGTGGATGAACGCAACACGCGCTCGCAGGCGGCTGTGCTGAAACTCGGTGCGGTGAAGGAAGGCGTGCTGCGGAATCACCGCATCCTGCAGACTGGCTATGTCCGCAACACAGTCTACTTCTCGATCCTGGATACCGAATGGCCCGCGGTGCGCGACCGGCTTGATGCGCGTCTCAAGGCGGCGCGGGTGGGCCAATGACTACGCCGATCAACCTCAACAAGGCACGCAAGGCGAAGGCCAGGACGGAGGCTGAGCAGCGTGCGAAAGAGAACCGTGCCAAGTTCGGTCGAACGAAATCCCAGAAAGAAATTGAGGCGGCTTCGGCGGAAAAACTGGCAAAGCTGACCGAAGCGCACAAGCGCGACCTGCCTGACATAAAGGACAGTTAAAAAAGCGTTGACAAGCTGGCCCGTGGTTTGCACTCGTCGTTGAACTTGTTTCAGTTCGGGAGCGTGCGGTCGTGGCGAAGAACATTATCTGGAAAACGATGTTCAGCTTCGTGGCATTCTCGGCCGGCATCATTTGGGGCATCGCCGCTGAAGCCAGCGCAGCAGGCCTCCCTCTTATTGGCGTCTTCCAGGGCTAAGGCCCCGGCTCAGCTTCCGCCGGTTTCAATCGCTTCATCGATCAACGTGTTCTCGCGCCGTGCCAGGTTTACCCGGGCGAGCGCATCGAAGATGACTTTCGCGTCCTTGTCCTTCAGCAGCGGGATCTGCTTGGCCAGTTCTGCGGCGCGGGCGTATTGGGAGTGAGCGCCCGCCATGTCGCCCCGCGCCTCGGCGCAGGCGCCTGAATTGTGCAGGATGCCGGGCGAGGCAGGGTAGGCGGCGGCGAGCTCCTCCCACTGCGCGCACGCGCCGAGGAAGTTGCCACCCTTCGTGGCCTTCACCGCGGCCGCAAACCGGGCGTCGCCCTTTTCTTCGCCGGATAGCGGGTTGGTCACGATCTCGGCCCGGAAGCTTGCCATGTAGGGGGCGATGTCGAACCGGAACAGGCGCACGGCTTCCGGGACGGCCTCTGCGATCATCCCGTAAGGCGCGTCGTACGTGCTGTAGGTTTCGTAGAACGTCGAGCCGACCGTGCCGGTGGGTTGATCCGTATCCGGATATTCGGCGACATCGTAGCAATCTTCCCGCTCTGACGTGCCGCCGTTGGCGGAGGCGAAGACCATGCGCCGCGTCGCAAGGTCTGTCAGGCGGGCGCGAACGTCCACATCGACGATATCCTTCACGCACTCTTTCTCGACGATGGCGTGATGCTCGCAATCGAACAGCCCGTCCCACTCCACGCACTCGCGCTCGGTTTCGCGCCGGACTTCGCCCCGGTAGCTGGTGACCACGACGTCGCCTTCATAGATGCCCTGTGGCTGGTCTGCGTCGAGCACAACGAACCAGGGCTGACCCTCCAGTTCGGCGGAGCGAATCAGCGCCCCGAATTCCTGTTCGGCAACATCGCCCGCGGGCCCCTCGAACCGGCCGGCCACCACGTCGGTGTATTCGAGGGCTTCGGGATAGTTCGGCGCTGCCCGGTTGACATAATCATATCCGGGCGTCTGGCAGGCTGAGATCAGGCTGAACGCGACAAGTGCCAGAATCCGCTTCATTTATACCCCCACTCAATCGTCTGATTAGAGGTGCCGCTGCGCCGCCGCTGCGTCAATGGTTGACGCAGACGCGGCGCCGTCCCACGTGTCGGTCAGCTGACCAAAGGACAACCCCATGACGCGAACGCTCTTCACCCCCTTCAAACTCGGCAAACTCGAACTCAAGAACCGGGTCGTCATGGCGCCCATGACCCGGTCCCGGTCGCCGGGCGGGGTACCAGGGGAAGATGTGGCCGATTATTACGCCCGCCGGGCCGCAGCCGATGTCGGGCTGATCGTCACCGAAGGCACGACCGTGCGCCGGGGCGGATCGTCGAATGACCCGAACGTTCCGAATTTCTACAAGGCGGATGCCCTGAAGGGCTGGGGCCGTGTTGTCGAGAAGGTCCACGCCGAGGGCGGCGCCATCGCTCCCCAGATCTGGCACCAGGGCATGGTGCGCAAACAGGGCACCGGGCCGGAGCCCGACGCGCCGACCGACAGCCCCTCGGGCGTCACTCATACCGGCAAGCAGGTTCTGCCGGAGCCGACCACGGCTGAGGTGGACGACATGGTGATGGCCTATGCCGACGCGGCCGCCGATGCCAAGCGCCGCGGCTTCGACACGCTGGAGATCCACGGCGCGCATGGCTACCTGATCGACCAGTTTTTCTGGGACGCGATGAACAAGCGCTCCGACCGTTATGGCGGCAGCCTCGTGGACCGCGCCAGCTTCGGCGGCGACATCATCCGCGAGATCCGCAAGAAGGTCGGCCCGGACTATCCGATCATCCTGCGCTATTCGCAGTGGAAGCAACAAGACTATACGGCCCGTCTCGCGCCCACCCCGCACGAGCTGGAAGCCTTTCTCAAGGTGTTCGCGGACGCTGGTGTGGACTGCCTGCACGTTTCGCAGCGCCGCTATTGGGAGCCGGAATTCCCGGAGATCGACGGTGCCAATGGCCTGAACGGCGCCGGCTGGGCGAAGAAGCTGACCGGCCTGCCGACGATCACGGTCGGCTCGGTCGGCCTGAACGGTGACTTCGAGAAGTCCTTTGCAGGTGAAGGCGCCCCGCGCCGCTCGCTCGATGACCTTGAAGCCCGCCTCGACAAGGGCGAATTCGATCTCGTCGCGGTCGGCCGCGCGGTCCTTCAGGATCCCGAATGGGCCAAGAAGGTCAAGGAAGGCCGCTTCGCCGACCTGCGTGACTATGACGGCAAGGCGCTCGCCACGCTTTACTAGGCAGCTTCGAGCTAGGCTTTGTTCATCCGTTCGGGTCCGGCCTGCGTATTACACACAGTGTGATCGCAGATCGGACCTGACCTCATGAAATTTTCTCGCTTGCTTCTTCCCGCCCTGCTGGCGGCTACGGCCGTTACGGCGACCAGCTGCGCTTCGGGAAGTACCCTGCAGCAGTTTGAAACCGCCCCCCGCCAGCTCGTGCTGGAGGACTACTTCAAGGGCGAAACGACGGCCTACGGCGTGTTCGAGGACCGCTTCGGCAAGGTGCGCCGCCAGTTCAAGGTGGACATCACGGGCGAGGTGAAGGGCAACCGCCTGACCCTGACCGAGAAATTCGAATACGATGACGGGGAGCGCGATACGCGCGTCTGGGAAATCGACATTCTCGGAAATGGCCAGTATCGCGGCACGGCTGGGGACGTGCCTGTGCCTGCCGTTGGGCAGGTGAGCGGCAACGCCTTCAACTGGAAATACAAGGTCGACCTGAAAGTCGGCGACTCGGTCTGGAATGTCGGCTTCGACGACTGGATGTTCCTGATGCAGGACGACGTGCTGATCAACCGGGCTTACGTCACCCGGTACGGCATCGAGATCGGCCAGGTGACGATTGCTTTCAACAAGAAATAGTCAGGCGTTCTCGTAAGCCGCCTTCAGCCAGGCTTTCACCTCGGCGTCGAAATCCTTGACCGTCTCGAGCTTGACCTTGTGCGTGCACATCGAACCCGGCTTTTCGGGCGTCAGGCGCTCCGTGCCCGGATGGCCTTTCAGGTTGATGCCGAGGTCAATCCGCGTTTTCGAAGCGGGCACGGCGTTGGCAAATTTCTTGTTCCGGCGAAAGCTGGTGGCTGTCTTGCCGGGATCGATGCCGACATCCTTGCCGAGCGTCGCGGCGTATTTCGCGATCGCCTCGTAAACGGGCCGCATGGCCTCCTTGCCCTTGTACTGGCCGTCCAGCATGTCGGCCGGGTCTTCCTCGAACCGGCCCTTGGCGGCTTGGCAGATGAAGCTCGCATGACCATGCCCCACGCCATGTTTCGCCTTCAGCAGAGCAATCTGGTCGCCGAACTTCTCGATGCCGCTCGCCTGCACAATGCCGACCCAGTGTTCCAGCGGGTGGCCGGTTTTGGCGAGCAGCCCGGCCTTCATGCCGGCCATCAGGTCTTCATCGGATTTCGCCATGTCCCGTGGCTCCTCGAATTTGATGCTGGAAGACGGTAACACATCAGGCCATCCCTGCTATATGTTCCCGATGAGTTCCAATCCGAATCGCTTGTCCGTAAGCCAGATGGCTGCCGCGCGCCCGCCCCCCCCGGCAGCGGAAGGCGCGCCATACCTGAACGGCCTGAACCCCGAGCAGCGCGAAGCCGTGCTGCATACCGAGGGCTCCCTGCTGGTGCTCGCCGGGGCGGGCACCGGCAAGACCCGGGTGCTCACCGCGCGGCTGGCGCATATCGTGGCGACGCGGCGGGCCTATCCGTCCCAGACGCTGACGGTGACCTTCACGAACAAGGCGGCGCGCGAAATGCGCGAGCGGGCGATGGCATTGTTGGGCGAGGCCGGGGAAGGGCTGCGCTGGCTCGGCACGTTCCACTCGATCTCGGCGCAGATCCTGCGCAAGCATTGTGAACTCGTCGGCCTCAAATCCACTTTCACCATTCTGGATACGGACGATCAGGTGCGGCTGTGCAAGCAGATCGTGCAGGCGGAGAATCTCGATCCGAAGCGCTGGGCGCCGCGCTATCTCGCGGGCCTGATCGATGGCTGGAAGAACCGTGCGCTGCTCCCGGACAAGGTGCCGGTGGAAGAGGCGGAGCTGTTCGGCAACGGCAAGGGCATCGAGTGCTACCGGATCTACCAGGCGCGCCTGAAGGTGCTGAACGCCTGTGACTTCGGTGACCTGCTCGTTCACAACATCACGATCTTCCAGGATAATCCCGACATCCTGCAGGATTATCATTCCAAGTTTCGCTACATCCTCGTGGACGAATATCAGGACACGAACGTGGCGCAGTATCTCTGGCTGCGGCTGCTCGCGCAGGGCTCCAGGAACATCTGCTGTGTCGGCGATGACGACCAGTCAATCTATGGCTGGCGCGGCGCGGAAGTGGACAATATCCTGCGGTTCGACAAGGATTTTCCGGGCGCGAAAGTGGTGCGGCTCGAGCGCAATTACCGTTCCACGCAGCACATTCTGGCGGCCGCATCGGCCATTATCGCCAATAACAAGGGTCGGCTCGGCAAGGCGCTCTATGTCGGCGATGACAGCGCGGCGGCAAGCGATCCGGATGCGGCCAAGGTCAAGGTGCGCGGCCTCTGGGACGGCGAGGCGGAAAGCCGTCTGATTGCGGATGATATCGAAAGCTGGGTGCGCAAGGGCGGCCGGCACGATCAGTGTGCGGTGCTTGTGCGCGCGTCGTGGCAGATGCGCGCCTTCGAGGAACGCTTCATCCTTCTGGGCATTCCATACCGTGTCATCGGTGGCCCGCGCTTCTTCGAGCGCGCGGAGATCCGCGACGCGATGGCGTACCTGCGGCTGGTGCGCTCGCCCGATGACGACCTCGCGTTTGAGCGCGTTGTGAACGAACCGAAGCGCGGCGTCGGGGATTCGAGCCTCGCCAAGTTGCAATCCTATGCGCGAGCCGACGGGCGCAGCCTGTTCACGCTGACGCCGATGGTTCTGCAGACGGATGAAATCAAGGGCGCGGCCAAGCGCGGCCTGACCGTCTTCATCGACCAGATCAACATGTGGCGTGACAAGCTGGCCGGCGGTCTGCCGCACACGGAGCTTGCCGAGATGATCCTTGAGGAGTCCGGCTATACCGACATGCTCCAGAAGGATCGCAGCCCGCAGGCGCAGGGCCGCCTCGATAACCTGAAGGAACTCGTCCGCGCGATGGGCGAATTCGACACGCTGGCCGGCTTTCTCGAGCATGTGGAACTGGTGATGGACGCTGCCTCCGGCGCAGGCAGCGACGATCAGGTGCAGATCCTGACGCTGCACGGCGCCAAGGGCCTGGAATTGCCGGTCGTATTCCTGCCGGGCTGGGAGGAGGAGGTGTTCCCGTCCCGCCGCTCGCTGGACGAGAGCGGCCTGCGCGGTCTGGAGGAAGAACGCCGCCTCGCCTATGTCGGCATCACGCGGGCGAGGGCGCAGTGTTTCATCTCGTTCGTAGCCAACCGCCAGATCTACGGCCGCTGGCAATCCGTGCTGCCGAGCCGGTTCATTGACGAACTGCCGCATGAGCATGTCGATGCCGTGTCCGAAACCGGCTATTCCGGCATACCGGGTGCCGAAAACGCCTTCGTCGGCTCTGTCGAGGATCTCGGAGAGCGCTCGAATTACGAAAGCCCCGGCTGGAAGCGGCTCAAGGAAAACGCCACCCGGCCGTCGGGAGCGCCGCCGCGCGAGACGTCCGGCCTGACCGCGACGGCCTCCGGCCCGGACACCTTCCCGCCCGGCGCCCGGGTATTTCATGACAAGTTCGGCTATGGCCGGGTCGCCTTCAGCGAAGGCAACAAACTGACCGTCGATTTCGACAAGACCGGCCGCAAGAAGGTCATCGCGACGTTTGTCACGGCGGCCTGACCCCGTTCAGGTTTCAGATTGCAACGCCGGGAGAGGGAGAACCCCGCCGAGGGGGGGAGGGAAGCGCAGGTTCTGACCCGTCAGACTTCGGGAGGGAAGCGGGCTGAGGGCTGTCATCACCGGCGTTGCGAGCAGACAATCGCAGGCCCTGTCCCAATCAAAGCCGAACGATCCGTTCATTTGCGGCTCATGATGGCCCGCGCGGCGCCTGAGCACTGCGAAGCCATGGCGGTCTGGGCGTGATGATCGTTAACGTCGACAACGTTCTGTTAACGAATGTGGAACGCACCGTTCCGTTATGGGTCCCATCCAGGCATAGTCGCGCTGCCCATACCCCGCAGAATCAAGGCCATCGAAAACCTCAAACGATGCGTTCCACTTAGCTGCGGCCCGCGCCTTGCTTTAAAGGGGCGTTAACGGCACATGATGTATAGGGCTGAGAATTAAGTTGCGCACGTTGTCGAACGGAACGGTTCGGACCGTATAGAAAAGAGCTCGGATTGTCCATGATTGGTAGCCTTCTCGGCCTGTTGTCCACGGACATGGCCATTGACCTCGGAACCGCGAACACGCTGGTCTACGTGAAGGGACAGGGCGTACAGCTCGATGAGCCCTCGGTCGTCGCGTACATGACGCAAGGCGGGCGCAAGATCGTTTACGCGGTGGGCGAGCAGGCGAAGAACATGCTCGGCAAGACGCCGGTCAACATGGAAGCGATTCGCCCCATGCGCGACGGCGTGATCGCGGACTTCGAAGTCGCCGAGGAAATGATCAAGCACTTCATCCGGAAGGTTCACAACCGCCGGGCGTTTGTCTCTCCCCTCATCATCATCTGCGTGCCGAGCTCCGCCACCAGCGTCGAGCGCCGCGCCATCCACCAGTCGGCCCTCGCGGCCGGCGCCCGCCATGTCGAACTGATCGAAGAGCCGATGGCGGCCGCGATTGGCGCGGGCCTTCCATACCAGGATCCGGCCGGTTCGATGGTCGTCGATATCGGCGGCGGCACGTCAGAGGTGGCCGTGCTGTCCCTCGGCGGCATCGTTTATTCCCGGTCCGTGCGCGTTGGCGGGGACAAGATGGACCAGGCGATCGTCAATTATCTGCGCCGCGAGCAGAAAATCCTGATCGGCGAAATGTCCGCTGAGCGCATCAAGAAAGAAATCGGCACCGCGATGCCGCCGGAAAACGGCACCGGCATGGCGCTGACCGTACGTGGCCGCGGCACGCTGGACGGTGTGCCGAAGGAAACCGAGATCACAGAAGCCATGATCGCCGAAGCCCTGCGCGAGCCGGTGACGGAAATCATCGACGCCGTCAAACTGGCCCTCGAGGCCATGCCGCCGGAACTGGCGGCCGATATCGTGGACCGCGGCATTGTGCTTACGGGCGGCGGCGCGCTCTTGCGCAACCTCGACACCGCCATCCGCAACCAGGCGCAACTGCCGGTCATGATCGCGGATGATCCGCTGAAGTGCGTGGTCAACGGGTGTGGACAGGTTCTGGAGAATTACTCCAAAATGAAAAGTGTCCTCTGCCCCGAAGTTTGATACGCGGGCATTCCAGATAGGCGAGGGAGCTTGAGGCATGGCCCGTTCCGGCCGCTCCAGTCAGAAATCAGGCGCCCGGCGAGTCACGCTGGGCATCCTGATTTTTGCCGCGCTCGCGCTGATCGTTGCGCAGTCGGCGCCGCAGATCAGCAATTTCTTTCTCCCCGCCCGCACGACGGTGAGCGACCGGATTGGCGCGCCGGCTGATACGAGTCTCTGGGCGCAGCTGACCGGTCAGGCCGACCGCGAACAGCGTATCCGCGAACTTGAAAACGAGGTGCGCGATCTGGCGCGCTACAAGGCCGCCGCCATTTCCATGGCCGAGCGGATGGAAGCGTACGAAAACATCCTGAACCTGATGGGCGAGCCGCCGGAACGCGGCGTCACGGCGCGGATCACAACGGTCGTGGACGGACCCTTTGCTCAAACTGTGCTCGCCAATGCGGGCAGCTTGCAGGGCGTGGTGCCCGGCGCCGTGGCGATGAACGAGGGCGGACTGGTCGGCCGGGTGATCCAGCTCGGCGACAGATCATCCCGCATCCTGCTGATCAGCAACTACCAGAGCCAGCTGCCGGTGCTCGGCGAAGTCAGCGGCGTGCGCGCCATCCTTCAGGGCAAGGACCGCGACCGGGGCGTGCTTCGGGACCTGCCTGAGGCGGCCGATTTCATCGAAGGCGAGCGTATCCTGAGTTCCGGTGAGGGCGGCGCCTTTCCGCGCGGTCTCGTGGTTGGCACGGTGACGAAGCAGGGCGCAGACTGGGTTGTGAAGCTGGCCATGCGCGACCACGCAAGCGGCTATGTCCGGATGATCGCGCCGCCGGAAATCGTCGAACCGCTGCCCGAACCCGTGATTACCGAGCCGGTTACGCCAGCGACCACGCCAGCCACCTCACAAGGCGCGCAATAGCCATGAGCAGCTCGCGCCTCGATCGCAAACGCCGAACACTCTGGAGCCAGTCCGGCCCCAGCCCCCGGCTGATCTTCGGTGCCGCGATCATCGCGATTGTCGGCGTGCTCGGCATGACGCCGAAGGAGCTTTTCGGCCTGCCGCTGGCCTGGCCGTTTGCCGCGCTCTGGGGCGCGATCGGCTGGGGCAGGGCGGGGCTTTCATTGCGCCCGATGATCCTGCTCGTCATCTTCGGGCTTATGCAGGACATTATCTCGAACGCGCCACTCGGCTGTTTCGCGCTGATCAACTTGCTCGTGTACGGACTAAGTGCAGGGATCGCAGATCAGACCGACGGCATGCGGGACGCGCTTGTTGCGGTGGTGGGACCTGCCGTTCTTCTGGTTGTCGCGTTCCTTCTCATCTGGGGCTTTGCGAGTATCACGAGTGATCATTTCGTCCGGTCTTGGCCGCTGTTCACCAATTTCTTGATGACCGGGCTGATCTATTCATTCGCCAACCAGATGTTCGATCTCGGCCGCCGCCCCGGCGAATCGCCCGGAGGAAACTGATGGCACGGCGCAACAGTCCTGAAGCCGATTTCGATCGCCGCCTGCTTCTCGCGGCGGGTGCAGGCACGGCTGTATTCGCCACGCTCGTGGGACGCCTGTCGCAGTTGCAGCTCATCGAGTCGGAACGCTACACCAAGCTGGCCGCCGAGAACCACGTGCGGCTGGTGCTCGCCCCGCCCGAACGCGGACAGATCCTTGACCGGTTCGCGCGCCCGCTCGCCTCTCAGCGCCAGGCCGGACGCGTTTCGGTCATCCCCGAGCGCCTCAAGGACGCCGAAGCGACACTTCGTCAGATCGCGGAGCATATCGACCTGCCCGAGACGCGTGTGAAACGCGTGCTGGAAGAAATTGCGGCCAGCCGGATCCGCCGGTCGGGCTTCGTTCCTGTCACCGTCGTCCAGGAACTCAGCTACGAAGAGTTTGCACGGCTACGCGTGCGGGCGGTGGAAATGGAAGGCGTCGATGTCCAGATGGCGTCGACCCGTTCCTATCCGCGCGGGCGCGACTTCGCGCACATTCTGGGCTACGTGGCCCGGGCAAGCACGGACGATCTGACGCGCCTTGCCGAAGGTCGCGCGCCGGAAGACCTTGAGACATTCGAAGAGCTGTTCCGTCATCCGGACATGCGCGTTGGTCGTCAAGGCATGGAACGCTTTGCCGAGGACTGGCTGCGGGGCCGGCCCGGACGGCGCCGGGTTGTCACCAATGCGCACGGCCGCCCGATGGAGGAATTGGAGCAGGATCCCGCCAACGCCGCCGTGCCCGGCAAGGATCTCTATATTACCATCGATTCCGAATTGCAGCGCGTTGCGATCGACCGGTTCGAGGGCGAAAGCGGCGCCGCCGTCGTGCTCGATATCGCCTCGGGCGATGTGCTGGCCATGGTGTCGACTCCCGCTTTCGATCCGAATGCGTTCGTGAACGGAATATCCGGCAAGGACTATGCCGAGCTGCGCGACAACTCCATGTCACCGCTCTATCCGCGTGCCCATGGCGGCGTCTATCCACCGGGCTCGACCTTCAAGATGGTGGTCGCCACCGCTGCTCTGGAGGCCGGTGTCATCGACACCAAGACCCGTTTCACCTGTCACGGCAGGATGTGGTTTGGCGGCCGCAACTGGCACTGCCACAAAAAGGGCGGGCACGGATCAGTTGACCTGCACAATGGCATCAAGCTGTCGTGTGACGTCTATTTTTACCAGGTTGCGCGGCTCGCAGGCGTGGACAAGATCGCTGAAGTCGCCCGCAAGTTCGGATTTGGTGAAGACTGGGTACTGGGCATGACGGGCGCGCGCGGCGGTCTGGTTCCCGACCGCGCCTGGAAGCGCAAAGCCCGGAATGAAGAATGGTTCGAGGGCGAGACCCTGAACTTTGGAATCGGGCAGGGCCAACTCGGCGTGACGCCCGTGCAGCTGGCGCTGATGACGGCCCGTATTGCGGCCGAAGGCAAACACTTCAAGCCGCGCCTGATCGGCCTCGGTCCGGACGTGTCCGAGGACGGCGAACTCGACCAGCCGCTGGATGCCGAAATCATGAAGCTGATGAAGTCCGGCATGTTTGGGGTGACGTCGGAGCCGGGCGGGACGGCGTACCGCTCGGGTGACCTCGGCCTTGGCGGACCGCGCCTCGCCGGCAAGACCGGTACGGCGCAGGTGCGCAACATTTCTGCGGCGGAGCGGGTGACGGGGGTGCGCACCGGCGATGCGATTGCGCGCGAATTGCGCGATCACGCCTTGTTTGTCGCCTACGCGCCCACAGACAATCCACGCTACGCCATCTCGGTGGTGGTCGAACACGGCGAAGGCGGCTCGCGCACAGCAGCGCCCGTCGCCCGAGACATTCTGGCCGCGGCTATCCGGATGGACAGTGGCCGCACGCCTGCCTATTCCAAACGGGCCGCCACGAAAACTCCGGATACGGACGGAAAGCCGGAAGGAGACCCGGTATGAGCCGCGAGGGGTTTACCGGCTTTACGCGCGGCGAAGCGCGGGTGTCTGCAGCGCGCGGCGTTTACTTCGACAGGTTCGGGCCATTCGGCAAGATCGCACGCCTTCCCTGGAGCGTCATACTCCTGATCGTCGGCACCGGCCTTGTCGGCACGGCGATGCTGTTTTCGGTCGGATGGGATCCCGTGTCGGCGGCGCCTTCGCCAGACGAAGCGAACCTCTGGCGAGACCATATCACCCGCCTGGGTGTGGGCTTTGTGCTGATGATCGGCCTCGCGCTGTTGCCCTTGAGTGTCTGGTCCAGATTTGCATTCCCGGCCTACGCCACCGTGATCGTCCTTCTGGTGCTGGTCGATTTCTTTGGCGTCATGGGCGGCGGTGCAGCGCGCTGGCTGAAACTTGGGCCCATACAGATCCAGCCATCGGAGCCCGCAAAGCTCGCGGTCACGATGGCGGTGGCGAGCTTTTACCAGCGTATGATGCCCACGAATGGACAGAGCCCGCCGCTTTACGTGCATGGCGGGGCTCTGCTGCTCGTGCTCATCCCGGCCGCGCTTGTGTTCAAGCAACCGAACCTGTCGACGGCGCTGGCGCTCACCGCCTCGGGCGCCATGATCATTTTCTTTGCCGGCATCTCGATGCGCTACGTCCTTGCTGCGATCGCCATCGGCCTCTTGTCGGTTCCGGCGATCTACACCTTTGTGTTGGAACCCTATCAGCGCGAGCGCGTCGACACCCTGATTGCCGGAATCACGGGCGAGTCGACGAATGGGCTCGGCGAGAGTTACCAGATCGAACAGGCGAAGATCGCCATCGGCGCGGGCGGGTTCAGTGGCCGGGGCTACCTGCAAGGCATCCAGTCCCAGCAGGAATACGTGCCGGAGCAGCATACCGACTTCATCCTGACGATCATTGCCGAAGAGTTCGGTTTCATCGGCGCGCTCGCGCTTCTCTCGGTATTCGCTTTCCTGTTCGCCTGGTCGTTCATGGTGGCGTCCAAGAACCGAAGTTGGTTTGGCCGGTTGGCGACCGTGGGGGCGACCTCAACGATTGCCTTCTTCGCGATCTTCAACAGCGGCATGGTCCTCGGGCTGCTTCCCGTGCTCGGGATGCCGCTGCCGCTCATCTCCTATGGCGGCACCGCGCTGATCACCGTGATGGCCTGTTTCGGGCTGATCCTGTCGGCGCATCTGCACCGCGACGAAAAGCTGTCCACGCGAGGATTGTTTTAGTCCCGGCGACCGAAATCGCGTTGATTTCTACCCTCGAACGTCTAGGGTCCCGCGAAACGATGCCCCGGGGAGCATGATTCATGGCACAAGTTAGCCGTAAGACCGAGGAATGGGGCTCGCGCGTTGGCTTCCTGCTGTCGGCCGTCGGTTCTTCGGTCGGTCTCGGCAACTTCTGGCGGTTTCCCTATCTCACCGGTGAGCATGGCGGGAGCGCGTTCATCCTCATCTATCTTGGCTGCGTGTTGCTGTTCTGCCTGCCGCTGCTGATGGGCGAATCTGCGATGGGCCGCAAATCCGGCATGTCGGCGGTCGAGGGCATCCAGTCGCTGGCGCGCGCCGAGGGCAAGTCCAAATACTGGGGCGTTGTCGGTTGGGTTGGCACGCTGGCCGCCTTCTTCATTCTCACATTCTACGGCGTCATCTCGGCCTGGGTGCTCAGCTTCATTCCGCAGGCGATGTCGGGCAAGTTTGCCGGATTCGACGCCGCCGCAGCGGGCGCAAATTTCGAGGCGACGATCCTCGACAAGCCGCTGATCCTGACGCTGCTCGGACTCTTCATCCTCGCC
>JAIXRO010000117.1 GCA_027485145.1 Hyphomonadaceae bacterium
GCGGCCTATGCCGGCGCTGACACCACCTTCGATCCCGCGCTCACGCAGTTCACCAACTTCCTCGAAGGCTCGGGCGGCAAGATCATCACCGTCCTCAGCCTCGCGGGCGGCCTCATCGGTCTTGCCTCGGGCCGCTTCTCGCTCGGCCAGGTCGCTGTGCCGGTCGGGGTCGGCATCGGGGTCGGCACGGGCGTTCCGATCGTCACTTCGGTCGTGACCGCGGTCATCTGACCTGGCGGGCACGGGAAGGCGGCGTTCAGATGGCAGACCCCTACATCATCCCCCGGCGGCTCGACGATCCGGAGCTTATCGGCTTCTGGACCATCGACGAGTTTGCCGGAATGATTGTCCCCTTCACCTGGGGGATCCTCAGCCAGCATATCTTTATCGGCATTATTGTTGCGTTCGGCGCCTGGTTCGCGCTGCGAAAGGCAAAAGCAGGACGCGCCAGCTCCTGGGTAGCCCATGCCGCATATTGGTATCTGCCAGCCGGATTATTGGGTCTCAAATCCACGCCGCCTTCCCACTGCCGTCTGCTTGCCGGTTGAGGGGAGACATTCATGTTTGCCGACATTTCCCATGAGCGACAGCAGTCGCTGCTGCGCCAACGCAACCTGTTCGCGCTGACCAGTGCAGGGCTAGGGGTCGCGCTTGTCGTGGCGACAAGCCTTGCCGCAACCCGTGACCGCGAGGTCGTACTCCTGCCGACCGTGCCGCGCGAACTCACGGTCAGCAGCGCCGGGGTCGATGCGGATTACCTCGAGCTGGTGACCCGCGACACCGCGCTGGTGCTGCTCAATCGCAGCCCGGAGGGCCTCGACTACTGGATGGGCGAGATCCTGAAGCTCGCCGACCCGGCAAGCCACGGCCAGCTCAAGGCCGATCTTGTGAAGATCGTCGCCGAGCAGCGCGGCTCGGACGTCACCCAGGCCTTCGTCATCCGCTCGATGACGGTCGATCCCGGAGGTCTCACCTCGGAGGTCACGGGAACGCTCAAGACCTTCGTGGGCGCGCAGGTGATCGCCAGCGATGATCGCCGCTTCCGGTTCACCTGGACCTACCGCGGCCTGCGGCTCGCGCTCGCCGGGTTCGCCCAGCTCCCCACCAAAGACACATCCAAGGAGGCCCGTTGATGGCTTACGCCCATGCCTTTCGACCCGCAAAGAGGCTCGCCTGCGCCGCGGCGCTCGCCCTCGCCTGTCCAAGCGTTGCCGCTGACCAGTTTCGGCAGGCTGCCGATGGGTCGAGTATCGAATGCGCTGTCTCGGCACGCGAACTCACCCGCTTTGCGCTCGTCGACGACCAGTTCGCCAGCGTCTCGAAGATTTCGAGCGGGACGCCCTACAATGATTTTGCGGTAACCAACGAGCCGCTGCGCGGCGACATCTATGTCTCGGTACCTGAGACCTTCGCGGCCCGCGCGATCAGCTTCTTTGCCACGACCCGCAAGGGCTTCGTCTACAAGATTGCCTGCCGGATCGAGCAAATCCCGGCCGTCCAAGTCCTTATCACCAATCCCGCGATTGCCCGCAACATGGCGGCGGATTGGGAAAAGGAGACCCCGCTTACCGCGAGCGCGGTGCGCCTGATCCAGGCGATGGCGGACGACCGGTCGGTCCAGGGCTTCGAGGTCCGGCAAGTGGCAGCGAGCCCTGCGCGCGTCGGCGATCTCGAGGTGCAGCTGATCGCTGATTATCGCGGCAGCAGCCTTGCCGGCAAGGTCATCCGCATCGCCAATCGCGGCAAGGCAAATGTCACGCTCGCCGAGCGGGACCTCGCGCCTGCTGGCGCGCTTGCCGTCGCGATTGTCAGCCCTGTGCTTGCTCCAGGCATGAGCACCACCGCCTTTGTTGTCGGTTCGAACGGGGAGCAGGGCCAATGAACGAGGCACCCACCCCGGCCGCTCCGGCCCAGACCGAGACGGTAAGCATCGCTCCGGTCGCTGACCTCAATTCCAAGACTGCACGCCGCCAGAAGCTGCTGCTCGGCGCGATCGGCGCGGTGGTCCTGGCAGGTGGCAGCTGGTTCATCCTCGGCGGCGATGACGGTGCCAAGGGCACTGACCCTGACGCGGCGCAGACCATCGATACCGCAGGCCTTGTGAACCGGGACCTGTCCCAGCGCGAGTTCGTGGCGACCTACGGCAACCGGCTCGATGCGGTCTCGCGCGAGCAGAAGGAGCTGAAGGACACGAGCGTTCCGCGCTCCGAGATCGAAGCGCAGCTTGCCGCGCTCAAGTCGGAAAACCAGGCGATGCGTACCGATGGCCAAGCGG
The DNA here is from genome assembly GCA_027485145.1 of Hyphomonadaceae bacterium. Taxonomy (GTDB): domain Bacteria; phylum Pseudomonadota; class Alphaproteobacteria; order Caulobacterales; family Hyphomonadaceae; genus Hyphomonas. Next base: position 2,276 of record JAIXRO010000117.1, read on the forward strand.
CGATCGACGCGATCTCGGCGGAGAACGCCGAACTGCGCTCGCGGCTTGCAAGCCAGAGCGCCCCGCCCCCGCTGAGCGCACCAATGCCGACCTATGGCCCGCAGGCGGGCGGCTATGATGCGCGCGGGCGTACGCCCACGCCGGTATCGGCACCGGCAGGGGCGGCCAATGCCCCAGAGCCGGCCTTCGCCGCGCCCGGTGAAGTCAAGCTGATGAGCTTCAGCAACGATAAGCCGGCAGGCGGCGGCGCCCGGGCCATCCGGCCTGAAGCGCCGCCGGTGGTGGTCGAGGATTCGCCGGATTACCTGCCGCCCAATTCCTATGCTTCGGCACGGGTGATCGTAGGCGTCGATGCCTCGGCCGGAGTCAGCAGCCAGACCGATCCGCTCCCCGTGGTACTGCGGATCACCGGCCCTGCGCGCTCGGTCATGCAGAATGGCAAGGTGCTGACCACGCGCATCGAGGGCTGCATCGTCAACGGCGCAGCGCGCGGCGATCTCTCGTCGGAGAAGGTCTATGTGAAGCTTGCCCGCATGACCTGCGACCAGCCCGGCGGGCGGGTCGCGGTGAGCGAGGTCAAGGGCTTCATCAGCTTTGCCGGCAAGTCCGGTGTGCGCGGACGCGTCGTCAGCCGCGAAGGCAATCTCGTCAGCCAGGCTTTGCTTGCCGGCATTGTCGGCGGGTTCGGGCGCGGCTTTTCGGCTAATGCCAATGGCATCTTCGCCGGGCAGCTTGGCGCTGGCCAGCAGCGCCCCTCTCTGTCGGCAACCGACATCGTCGCTGGCGGTCTCGGCCAGGGCGCGGGCGAGGCGGCTGACACGGTCAGCAAGTACCTCATCGAACGCGCTGAACAATACCAACCCGTCGTCGAGATGCCGACCGGCATCGAGGTCGAGATCGTCTTTCTCGACGGCGTCTATGTGAGGAATTCCCAATGAGCGGACAAGACAACCATCCCCAGGCGCGCAAAGCCGCACGCTGGATCCGACCCGCCGCTGCCATCGCATCGCTCATCGCACTTTCGGCAGCCACCGGATGGGCTGCAGCCAGCCTTGCCAGCACGACGAAGACGCCGGACACCGCCACGGTCAGGAAGGCGCTCGAACTGCGTCTGCCCAAAACGCCGATCACGCAGATCGACTGCAAGGGGATCGGGGGGCTGTGCGAGGTCGCCTCGAAATCGACGCTGTTCTACGTCGACCGGGCGGCCCGCTATCTCGTGATCGGCCGGGTCTACGACATGGAAACGCGCCAGGATCTCACGGCTGCGCGGTTGCTCGAGCTCAACCCTGACCTCCTCACCGCGGGCGCGCCGCGCAATGCGCAGGCACAGGAGGCATCGCAGCAGGCCCCGCGCGCAGGCGCCACCAAGGTGTCGCTCGCAGGCCTTCCGGCAAATGGCGCGATCATGTGGGGACCGGCAAACGGCCCCAAGGCCGTGGTCTTTTCCGACTTCAACTGCGGCTACTGCAAGAAGCTCGAGGATGAGCTCAAAGCGATCGGCGCGCGGGTCGAGGAGCGCCCGATCTCGATCTTCGGGGCCGAAAGCCGCCGCGAGGCCGAGCGGGTGCTGTGCGCGCCGCGCCCCGACCTTGCGCTGAGGCTGGCCTATGCCGGCACCGCGCTTGCCAATCCCAAGCCCTGCGACACCAGCGGTCTCGATGCCAACGAGGTCTTTGCCAAGGCCAATGGCTTCATGGGCACGCCGGTGATCGTGCGCCCGTCCGATGGCGCCGTGCTCGAGGGCTACCGCCCGGCCCATGTGCTGCGCGCCTTCCTCGCCGGCAAGCCCGCGCCGGCCCAGACCCCGACCACGAAAGGATGATCGCCATGCGTCACAAATTCCGACTTCCGCTGTGCGCCAGCCTTGCCGTCCTGCTCGCTGGCTGCGCCACCTTCGGCACCAATGTCGAAGGCTCGTTCCAGTGCCGCGCGCCCCAAGGAGACTGCGCACCCTCGCACATCATCGATGCGCGTGCGACGGGCGAAACCAGGCAGGCCGAAAGCCCAGCGAACACCCTTCGCCCGCAGCGCATGGTGGATCCGGGCGATCAGGCGCGCACGGCCGAGCGCACCTTGAAGATCGTGTTTCCGGCGCGGGTCGATGAAACTGGAACGCTGCATGATGAGGCCGTCGCCTGGACCGTCGTCGAAAACCCGCGCTGGGCGGCCGAGCTGCGCCGCAAACCGGGCCACGAGACCGCGACGCCGCTGATGCGCCAGCTGCGCCGTCAGTTGAAGACCGCACTGGAGCAGCGGCTATCCACCACCAATAGCGATGCCGCACCGGACAGCGAGGACGATCCCTCGCCGCTGTTTTCGTCTTCGCCCAGCAATGACCCTGTTCCCTTGGCCTCGCCGCTGGCCCTCCCCTCCACGGCGCGCGAGGCCGATGCCGGTGCTGACGCACCGGCGGCCGAGGGGTTCGACATGCCTGCGTCCCCGCATGATCGAGCCCCTCGGCCATCTGGCTCACCCTCTCCACTGACCTATCCGAGCCTCGAGGCCATCGAGGCCGCCAAGACCGGCGCAGCCAAGTCCGGGGAGCCCAAGTGATGGCGCTCAAGCTCAGCACAATCACCCATTCCCTGCTCACCGGCCTTCTCGGCGATGCCGAGCAGGCCGAGGCGGGGCGCCCGTCGCTGATGCTCGATCAGCTCTCCGACTGGCTGCCGTACCGGGTCTATGATCCGTCGAGCCGTCTCTATCTCAATGCCCGCTCCAAGGGCTTCGTCCTCTCGGTCTCGCCGCTCATCGGCGCTGACGAGCGCACCGGCGAGATCCTCGGCCAGTTCTTCTCGGAAGGACTGCCGCCCGGCGCGTGCCTGCAAGTGCTGCACTGGGCGAGCCCGCGCATCAGCCGCATCATCGCGCCCTGGTTTGGTCCACGCTACCTTCAGGGCGGCGTTTATGAGGCAATCGCGCGCCACCGGGCGAAGCGGCTCTATGGCCTCGTATGGAAATCGGGCTCGGGTGATGCGCCGTTCCATGCGCGCCACCACCAGGTGATCGTCTCGGTCAGCGTCCCCGCATCGAAGCACGTCTCCCATGAAGACTTGAAGCAGACCCGCGACGGGCTGATTGCTATGCTGCGTTCGCTCAATCTCGGGGCGGTCGAGGTTGGCCCTGAGAGCCTCATCGCGCTGATCGATGATCTGACCTCGCCGACCACCGCGCCGCAGGAAGACCTCACAGCCTACAACCCCCACGATGCCATCGCCGCGCAGGCGATCCGTCATGATATCGAGCTGCTTGTGCAGGAAGACCGCATGCGGCTTGCAACCGAGCGGTTCCGCCCGACCGGCAAGAGCCATGACGGCGTCCCCGAGATCGGCGCCATTTATCCCGATGCCTTCGATCTCCGGCATTTCTCGGTGCGCAATACGCCCGCCCGCTGGGCGCCGTGGGAATGCGCGCGGCTGATCGGTGACCTGTTCACCGACAAGCTGCGCTTCCCCTGCCCTGCCGCAACGATGCTGTGCCTCGTCTATCCAGACCGTGAAGCCGCCGAAGCCAAGGCGGGGTTCAAGTTCATGCGCACCACCAGCCTGTCGGGTACGCGTAGCGCGCGCTTCCTGCCGCGCATCGGCGAACAGGCGGCCGAGTGGCAGCATGTCCAGGCCGAGCTGCAGGAAGGCCGGAGGCTCGTGCGGGTCTTCTATGGCCTCCTCACCTACTCGCCGCTCGGGCGCGGCGACAGCGACGAGCGCGCGATCAAGTCGATCTACAAGGCGGCAGGCTGGGACCTTGCCGATGAACGTTTTCTTCAGATTCAGGGCCTGCTTGCCGCCATGCCGATGACGCTTGCCGACGGCCTCGGGGCCGACATGGAGCGCCTGAAGCGCTTCCGCACCCTGCTCTCCACTACGGCCGCCAACGTCGCCCCGATGCAGGGCGAGTATCTCGGCAGCGCCCACCCGCACCTGCTGTTCGTCGGACGGCGCGGCCAGCCCTTCTTCTGGTCCCCCTTCGAGAACGAGGCGGGCAACCACAATGTCGCGATCTGCGGCAAGTCCGGATCGGGCAAGTCGGTGCTGCTGCAGGAAATGTGCGCGGCACTGCGCGGTGCGGGCGCGCAGGTGGTGGTGATCGATGACGGCCGCAGCTTCGAGCATTCGGTCAAGCTGCAGGGCGGCCGGTTCGTCGAGTTCACGATGAAGGCGGGGTTCTGCCTCAATCCCTTCTCGATGATCGATGCAGCGCGCGCGGCCGAGGACGAGGACTACAGGCTCGACTGCTTCGGAATGGTGAAAGCGATCATCGGCCAGATGGCGCGGCATTCGGCGGCGCTTTCCGATATCGAGCGCGGGCTGATCGACCGCGCGGTCAACACTGTCTGGAACGAAGCCGGCACGGCGGCGAGCGTCACGAGCGTTGGCGAAGCGCTCAGCCAGACCGGTCACGAGATGGCCGATGACCTTGCAACCTCGCTCGCGCCCTACATGGCGGGCGGCACCTATGGCGCCTTCTTCGAGGGCGAGGCGAGCCTCGCGCTCGACAGCGATTTCACGGTCTTCGAGATGTCTGATCTCGGCGCGCGCGAAGAGCTGCGCGCCGTGGTGCTCTCGGCGATCATGTTCATGACCAGCCAGGCGATGACCCGCACGCCGCGCCAGGTGCGCAAGCTGCTCCTCATCGATGAAGCCTGGTCGATGCTGAAAGGCGGCTCGATGGGCGAGTTCGTCGAGACCTATGCGCGCACCTGCCGCAAATATGGCGGGGCGCTGGCAACCGCGACGCAGTCCCTCAACGACTACTACAAGTCCGATGGGGCAACGGCTGCGCTCGAGAACAGCGACTGGATGCTGATCCTGCAGCAGAAGCCCGAGACGATCGCCGACTTCAAGGCCTCCAAGCGCCTCGACATGGATGACCGCACCGAGACGCTGATCCGCAGCTTGAAGCGCTCGGGCAACGACTACTCGGAGGTCTTCATCAAGGGACCGGAGGTCGAAGCCATCGGCCGGCTTGTGCTCGACGAATACTCATCGACCCTGTTCTCGAGCTCCCCCGACACCTTTGCCGCGATCGATGCCGAGGTCGCGCGCGGACACCAGCTGGCCGATGCGATCGAACGCATCGCCTTTGGCCAATCGTCCTGAACATCCCGAACACCGAGGATCACTTTCCATGACCACATCCCCGCCCCTCCATCTGGTTGCTGCCGCAGAGCACGACCCCGCGCACGGCGACGCGCTTCATGCGCTTCGTGACGATAAAGCTCACAGAGGCTGGCGCACGCGCGCGGCGGACCTGTGCTTCATCACGCTGAGAGCCAGCACCTTTCTGGGTTCGAGCTACCTGATGGCGCTCGGCGTGCCGCTGGTCTTCTTCCTCGCGATTGCTGGCGGGGACGGTGCGAGCCTCTTTGCGCATCTTGCCAACCTGGCGGA
>JAIXRO010000161.1 GCA_027485145.1 Hyphomonadaceae bacterium
CAGATGCGGTGCAATCAATCGGCGTAAGGCATTCATGACGATGGGGGCACTGACGATGCCGCCTTCCAGGGTGAGCTCGCAGGCAACTGTCAGGGCGTCCAGGCCCGCCTCACCCGCAAGTATCAAGAGCTCGACGAAGGCACGGTCACCTTTGGGCTGCTTCAGAATGCGGTCGCGCACGATCTGAATCGGCTTGGGCAAGTCCCAGGCAACGAAGGGTGCGCCATTACGTAGCGCGCCGGGTTTCTTCTCCAGCACCGGCAGGTAATGCCAGGGATCACAGATCAATTGATCGCGACCATAGAACCGGGTGTGAGCGGCAATGACTTCCCCGTGGGCGACGACGCAGATCTGCTCGGCCGTTTTGCGCACGGAGACGGCACAGCCAGCAGCGCTGGCTGGCACGCTGTAGCGATTGCGATCCACCCGCACCAGACAGGTCGAGGAGACGCGCATCATGTCTTCGACGTAGCCATCAAAGCGAGCCGTGATCGGTCGCAGCAGCGGCTGCTCGTCGGCAAAGCAGTCAGCAATGGTGCGCTGGCTTTGCGTGGGATGGTAATCCCCCCATTTTTGAAGCGGCCTGCAAGTAGAAGCTAAGCGGCCAAAGCCAATTTCTGTTTAGGGGTGATGCCGCCGAGGGCCATGTTAGGGCGCTCGTGATTATAGGTCCACAGCCAGCGGGTCGCGAATTCTTGTACTTCTTCAATGCTGTCAAACAGGTAGTGCGCCAGCCAGTCGTAGCGCACCGTTCGGTTGTAACGTTCGACGTAGGCGTTTTGTTGCGGCTTTCCGGGTTGGATAAATTCCAGCGCGATGCCCCGCCGCTGCGACCAGGCCATCAAGGATGCGCTGATGTATTCCGGGCCGTTGTCACACCGAATCCGGGCAGGCCGTCCGCGCCATTCGATAATGCGATCCAGCGACCGGATCACGCGCTCGGAGGGCAGCGAGAAATCGACTTCGATGTCCAACCCTTCGCGATTGAAGTCATCGATCACGTTGAACAAGCGAATGCTGCGGCCGTCAGCTAATTGATCATGCATGAAGTCCATCGACCAGACCGCATTGATGGCGGTTGGTTCGCCCAAGGGCTCGGGCTTCTCCCGCACCAGCCGCTTCTTTGGCTTGATGCGCAGGTTCAGCTCCAGCGAGCGGTAAATGCGATAAATGCGTTTGTGATTCCATCGCAAGCCCTTCACGTTGCGCAGATACAGGTCACACAGGCCGAAGCCCCAGTTGCGTTGATGGGTGGTCAGGCGAATCAGACAGTCGGCGATCTGCTCGTTCTCCGCCGAGAGTTTGGCCTGGTAGCGATAGCAGGTCGGGCTGATGCTGAAGGCCTGGCATGCCAGCCGGATGCTGACACCTTGGTCGTTGACTGCCCGGTGCGCCATCTTGCGTCGGCAAGATGGCGCTACCACTTTTTTTGCAGCGCCTCCGACACGATCTCGGCCTTCAGTCGTTCTTCCGCATACATCTTCTTCAAGCGCCGGTTCTCGTCTTCGAGCTCCTTCAGGCGCGCCATCATAGAGGCGTCCATGCCGCCGAACTTGCTGCGCCAGCGATAGAACAGGGCGGAGCTCATGCCGTGTTCGCGGCACAGTTCCGGCACCGGGGCGCCGGCGTCAGCCTGCTTGAGAATGGCGATGATCTGACTTTCCGAAAAACGGGACTTCTTCATGTAAAACTTCCTCAATTTCGATTGGAGAAAATTCTACTTTCAAAGCCGCTTACTCGGTGGGGGGATTACCGGATGACGACGTTGCGCCAATTCCTGGCAACGGGTCGCCAGCCAGTCATTGAGTTCAACGAACGACGCAAAGCGTGCCAAGGGCGTGAACAACCATTCACGGATATTGCCGACCTGATTCTCGACTTGGCCTTTCTCCCAACCAGAGGCCGGCGTGCAGGCGACGGGCTCGAACAGATAGTGATTGGCCAGGCAGAGGAAGCGCCGATTGAATTGGCGTGCCTTCCCAGTCAGAACGGCCTCCACAACCGTCTTGAGATTGTCGTAGATCAGCCGAGCGGGCACGCCGCCAAAGAAGGCAAAGGCACGATTGTGCGCCTCCAGTACCATTTCCTGCGTCTCGCGCGGATATGCCACGACAAACATCTGTCGGCTGTAAGCCATACGGAAATGCGCGACCTTGATGTTTTGCAGAATGCCGCCCAGTTCTACCTGTTCGTGGCTCCAGTCAAATTGACAGGCATCCCCTGCCATAAACAGCAGGGGTACAAACGCCTCAGTCAACTTGGGTCCGTGATGACGAGACTTCCAGCGTTTGACGAACCGTTGCACGCTGTCATAAGCGCCGCCGTAGCCGATTTCCTGTAAGCCTTCAAATAAACGATGGGCAGTGCGACGGCGTGGCCGAGCCAATTTGCCATCTTCCTCCAGCCATTGTGTGAGCTGGTCTGCAAATTGGCCAAGTTTCGGTGGGACAGGTTGAGCCCGTTCATAGCTGGGCTCTGCCACCGTATTGAGATGCTTACGAACCGTCGGTCGAGACAGTCCCATTTCCCTGGCGATGGCAGAAATGGATTGCTTTTGCACCGCATGGCGCCGGCGTATTTCGACAATGATGTCCATGTAAATCACTCCAGATACCCCCGGCAAAAATACCGGATGGTTGCATACCGAGGTGGAAACTATTGGACGCTGTTTCCACCCCTAATCTGGAAAGTTTTGCACGCTGTTTGACATGTC
>JAIXRO010000169.1 GCA_027485145.1 Hyphomonadaceae bacterium
ATTGCGCTAACCATTCTTCAACCTATTCCGCGCCATTAACGAGTGGGTTAACAGCACCCGGCCGAAAGGTAACACATGTCCTCTGTACTGCGTAAAAAGATTGAGGCCGGAGCCGGAATTCCGCCGACAATCCTGCAGTTCCATGAGTTCTGGGAGCCTCTTCAAGCCATGGTGAACGCGTGGCTGTTTGACACCTACGGCCCGGATGCCAAAGCGGTCTGCGATGTCCGACGTGTCGTCCCCGGCAACATCGCGTTGAGCCAGTTGGATGCCCACCTCGCATTTTACTTTGGCGCGAGACTGTCCCCTGGCCTGTGTGCCGTTGCGGTTGATGAGGCCGCAGCCTGCGCGAATGCGGCTTTGCGCCTTCAGCAGAGTACGGACGATCTCTCCGGCGTGTCTCCCCTTTTCCAGAAATTGCTTTTCGAGACCTCAGCAGTCGCCTTGTGGAAACTGGCAGCCGCCGGATTGAACGAGCATTCCGTGTCCGGTGCGCAGCCACCCTTGTGCGATTCCAGCCAGTCTGCGGGCGGCTTCGACGCGGTTCAGCGCTACCTCATGGCCGGCTTCAGCTGCACCCTGGGCAATCAGCGCGCGCGGGTCTGGATCGTATTCCTTCTGGAATATGTCCAACGTCAATCGGTTGAAGCCCAACAGTCCGTATCGCGCCAACCGAGGACCGGTTCAGACAAGGCGAGGGACACGCTCCGGGAAAGCGTCAAATCAACAATGATTACGCTTGAGGGCGTCCTGGACCGCGTTCCGATGACGATCGGCCAGTGTTCGCGCCTTGAAATCGGCCAGCTGATCGCACTTCCCGATGTCGATACCGCCCGCGTCTCGCTTCAGGCTGAGACCGTGAACGGGCGTGTCGATATTGGCCAATGCGAAATGGGTGTCTGGAAACGTCAACGCGCCCTTAAACTAAAGACCCCCATACTTGAGCCATTCACCCGGGAACTCGCAAAACTTTAATCAGGCCATCCGGACATTCGAGGCCGGGGTACGGAGACTATCAGTGAACGCTGCAATCGGACTGACTATCACGCTCGTAATGGTTTTCGGCGGCTATCTCATGGCTGGCGGCAAGATGGATATCATCCTGCACTCGCTTCCCTACGAGATGATGATGATTGGCGGCGCCGCAGTCGGCGCTTTTGTGGCGTCCAATGATTTCAACACGATCAAGCACACGGCGGGCGACCTGGGTGCGGCCTTCAAGGGCGCCAAGTGGAAGAAATCCGACTATCAGGACCTGCTTTGCCTGATGCACGAACTGCTCGTGGTGATGAAGCAGAACCCGGTCGATATCGAGGCGCATATCGAGGCGCCGCAGGAGTCATCGATCTTCACCAAGTATCCGCGCATCCTGAAGGATCACGATGCGATCGAGATGATCTGCGACACCATCCGTTCGATGATCATGAACTACGACAACGTCCACCAGGTGGAGATCCTGCTCGAGAAACACCTCGAAAGCCTGCAGGAAGACAAGCTGCACGGCTCCCACGCTCTGCAAAACATGGCTGATGCGCTGCCCGCCCTCGGCATCGTGGCCGCTGTGCTTGGCGTTATCAAGACGATGGCCTCGATCGACAAACCGCCCGAGGTGCTGGGCGGCATGATAGGCGGCGCGCTGGTGGGTACGTTCCTCGGCGTGTTCCTGGCTTACGGCGTTGTCGGTCCGTTTGCATCGCGCGTGAAGCATACGCGGATGGAAGAGCACATGTTCTATTCGATGATTGGCGAAGTGCTGGTCTCGAGCCTTCACAAGAACCCGGTCAACATGTGTGTCGAGGTTGCACGCCGCCATGCACCGTCGCGCGTTCGGCCGTCGTTTGACGAGGTCGAGCAGCGCCTGAAGGAGCTCAAGCAAGCGGCATGAGATCGATCGTCTCCATCCTGCTTGGCGGTTTGCTCGTGGCAGCCGCAGGACTGGCGTCGAACCCGGCGGCCGCGGCTCCCGAGCCTGCGTCCCGCAGTTCCACTCTGCGGAACGAACTCGGCGCCTTCGTGGAGCAGGCTGTCAACGAAGGCTTGCTGGACCCGGCAGGCAAAACCAAGCCAAAACCGGCAGATGACAGCGTTCCCGCTCAGCCCGTCCCGGCTGCACCGGGTCCTGCGCAATCGGCCCTGATCGATTGCTCGGCGCCCTATCCGCTCGATTTCAGCGAGTTTGAAGCGCTGACCCATTACAGCGACATCTACAGCTACCGGGAAGCAGCCCCCGCGGACGGCGAAGTCCAGGTCACGGAGGAGGGGCGTTCTGCAACGCGCCTCGCAAAGGTCTATGTCGCGCTCGATCTGGCGTCTGAAGCCGTGATGACCGTCAAGTCTGCGCGCGATCAGGATTCAGTCGCCGTCTACAACCTTGCCCTGCTCCTGGAAGGGCAAGCGGGGGAAGTCGCGGGTTACTTTACCGAACTGGCTGCCTGCTATCCACGAGCGCGGATTTGGCAGTCGCTCGCCCTCCTTGCGCAACAGGACGAACGCGGCGCAGATTTGCTGGGGGCGGAGATGTCGGCATTCCGGCAATTGCCGCTTCATTTGCGGGACCGCGCGGCCTTGATCGCAATTCCTGAACTTGATGGTCTTGGCCAGCGAACACTCGCCAAGACGCTCATTGCAGCCTTCTCAGAAGAAGAAATCGCCAATTCGTCCCAACTGCGCTTCAGCCAGGCTGTGCTGGATCTCGGTTCGGGCAAGCCGGAAGCGGAGGAGCAGATTGCACAGTTTCTGATCCAATCCCGGTTCCAGGAACCGGCGCTCTCTGCCCTCATCCGGCACAAGCGCCCGGTGAATGACGCTGTGCGCCACATCCTGTACGACGACATGGTCAACCGGATCGAATTGGCCCAGCAGAACGCCGATGTGCGCGATGATCTGGAGTTCGTGCTGGATGAGATGAGCGCAAGCTCGATGTATGTACCGATGCTCAAGCTGGCAGACCTGCCCAGCATGCAGACACCCTCTGCGCGCGAAGAGCTCATCACCCATCTGGCAGCCAGTCTTCAGCGCGACCTTGCCAGCGAAGACGTGCTGCGAAATCTTGCGGCCATCGAAGCGTTGATCAAGGACCCCGGGCTACTTGAGACCGCACCCGACCGTGCGGCGCTTTACGAGACTGCGACGGCTGTCGCCGTCCGCCTCGGGTTCGGTGAGCTTGGCGACAAGCTGTCGGACAAGGCGCAGGAAAGCGAAGGCATCGCCGAACAGCGCGCGGTGCTCGCATTCCGGCAAAAGAACACAGACGAAGTCTATGCACTCGCGTCGAGGTTTCCTCGCAACCAGAAGATCAACCTGATTGCCGCAATGGCTGCGATCGATGCGCGCGACCGGACGAAGCTCGCCGCCATTGAAGGTCGCCTTGAGCTTGTGCCGGATACCATCCTTGCCCTGATCGAACAGGATGCGGCGACGGGTCATTGGCTCGTCTCGCCCGCCGTGTTCGAGGCGGCCGGGAAACTCACGGATGCCGGCCATCAGGACCGCGTGAAGCGGGTCAATCGTCTCAAGACCGCAGGGGCGGAGCCCGTTCCCGCTGGCCGCGTCGCCATGACCAGCATTTCCGGCAAGCTGAGTCAGAGCCGCGCGTCTCTGAAGCAGCTGTCGGCACAGGCGGCTGCCGCCGAGACCTCCGCAGGGGAGACGCCCTGATGCCCAATGGCATTTACCCCTCCCTGACGCGCCAGCACGGTCTGATGCAGGAAATGCAGGTCGTCGCGAACAATCTCGCGAACTCCAGCACAACGGGCTACAAGTCCGACCGCGCGATCTTCGCGGAGTTTCTGGTGCGGGCCGGCACCTCCCAGGAATCGGTTTCCATGGGCGGGCTCGCAGGACACGCGTTCCAGTTTGAACAAGGCGAGCTGAACTTCACGGGCGGTCAGTTTGACCTCGCGGTGCAGGGCGATGGCTTCTTCGTGCTGCAGACGCCCCAAGGCCCGCGGCTCACCCGGGCCGGACACTTCCAGCTGTCGGCCGCCGGCACGCTGGTGGACGGCATGGGCAACAGCGTCCTCGGGGCAGGGGGCAATCCGATCACGATCCCCGTCGACGCCGCTGCGATCTCGATTGGCAGCGATGGCTCGATCTCCGCGGGCGGCCAGCTTGTGGACAGGATCGGTGTTGCGATCGCCGATGGCCAGCTCTTGCGGGACTCCAATACGATGTTCTCCGCCCCGGATGGCTATGCGCAGTTTGAAGAAGCCACGGTCGTGCAAGGCGCGCTCGAGCAATCGAATGTGTCGCCCGTCCTGGAAGTGGCTCGCATGATCGAAGTGCAGCGCGCGTATGAAGCGGGCCAGTCCATGCTGGAACGCGAAGACGATCGGATCAACCAGCTGATCAATGCCGTACGCGAGCGCTGAGATGTGTATTGAAATGAGGAAGAACCCATGAAGTCCTTGCAGATTGCCGCTTCCGGGATGGCCGCGCAGCAGACGCGGGTCGATGTCATCTCGAACAACATCGCCAACATGAGCACGGCGGCTTACCGCCCGCGAACGGCTGAGTTTTCAGACCTCATGTATCAGCAATACCTTACGCCCGGCACAATCACCTCGCAGACCGGTACCGTAGTCCCGGCCGGGATCCAGATCGGCACAGGGGTGCGCCCGTCGACCGTCTCGATGGAGATCACGCAAGGCGCGCTTCGCCAGACCGATGCCGAACTTGATCTCGCGATCGATGGTGCAGGGTTTCTCGAGCTCACGCTTCCGTCCGGCGAGCCCGCCTACACGCGCGACGGCAAGCTCAACCGCAGCCCGACCGGTGAAGTGGTGACGATGGACGGTTTTCCGCTTGCGGACGGTATCGTCATCCCGGAAGACGCCCGCCGGATCTCGATCAGCCGAGACGGCGAAGTGGTTGCCTACTTCGCGGATGGGACGGAAGGGCAGTCGATCGGTACGATCTCGCTCGTTCGCTTCGTCAACGAGAAAGGGCTCGAAGCGTTGGGAGACAACATGTTCCGCGAAACCGAAGCGTCCGGTCCTGCCAACCGGCTCGTTCCGGGTACGGAAGGCGTTGGCTTCATTCGCCAGGGTTTCCTGGAAGACTCCGGAGTGGATGTGGTCAAGGAAATCGCCGATCTCATCGAAGCGCAGCGCGGATACGAACTCAACTCCAAGGTCATTACCGCATCGGACGAGATGATGGCCGCAACAACGAGAATGAGGTAGCGCCATGTCACTTCTTGCAGTGCTCGGGCTTGGGGCCATCGCGGCAATCAGCGGCGGCGCATCACTTGTCGCGGCGGATGTCATTCGCGCCGGCGATAGTGTCACGGTCGCCAATGCAGAACTCCCGGAGGGGGAGGATCCGAGCGTGTACGGACTCTTTGAAGGCCGGGAGGTCAAGCGCACCGTTTATGCTGGCCAGCCGATCACAATTGAGAATACACGTCCCGCACGCCTCGTGACGCGCAATCAGGTCGTCACGCTCAAGTATATCGATGGACCACTGGAGATTTCGACCAGTGGCCGCGCGATGGGTGAGGCGTCCGTGAATGAAACCGTTTCCGTCCTGAACCTTCAATCCCGTCAGATGGTTCAAGGCGTCGTGCAGGCCGACGGATGGGTGCTCGCTCAATGAAACGCCTTACATCTCTTTCCCTCGCCGCTCTCGCCGTGACCGCTTGCGCAAGTTCGCCGGGCGAGAATATCGAACTGGCGCCCGCGAAATTTGAAACATATCAGGGCCCGTGGGCTTCGGAGACATCTGCCGACACCAAGCCCGAGAACGCCTCCCTCTGGGCGACCTCATCGGATTCACTTCTGAGCATGCGCCGCGCGAAGGATGTCGGTGATCTGCTGACCGTGCTCGTTGAAATGAATGATCAGGCCAGCCTGCAGAGCTCGCTGTCTCGCCAACGCGATTCCAGCGAAGAGATGCAGGTTGAATCCTTCCTTGGTCTTCCGGAGTGGGCGAACGGCGTGCTGCCGGGTGGCGCGTCGCTCTCGCCGGCGTACGACTTCAACCGGAACTCTGATCTCAACGGGAGCGGCGCGGTCAACCGCGCTGAGAAGGTGACGTTCACCCTGGCAGCCCGTGTCGTCGGCGTGGAGCCGAACGGCAACCTGATCATTCGCGGTTATCAGCAAACACAGGTCAGCAATGAAGTTCGTTACCTGACTGTCGCGGGCGTCATCCGTGCCCAGGACATTACACGGACGAATACCGTTTCCTACGAGAAGATCGCCGATGCCCAGCTCGCTTACGTCAGCAGCGGAGAGGCTACGGCGAATACCGAGATGAAGGCCATCCCGAAGCTTCTCGATCGTTACAATCCGTTCTAGGAAACCATCCTTATGAAGAACATCATTGCTGCGGTCATCGCGATTGTCTGCATTCTCGCAGGCGGGGCAGGGGGATATTTTCTCCGCTCGATGTCGGGCGGCGAAGCCTCGGCCGAATCCCACGGCGAAAAGCCCGCCAAGAAAGACCACGCCGAGAAGGACGAGAAGAAAGACGATCACGCCAAGAAACCGGACAAGAAGGACTCTCACGGCAAGGAGAGCAAAGACAGTCACGGCAAGGAAAGCAAGGGCGGGCATGGCAGTGACGAAGCGGCCGGTTCCGGCGAAGGCGTTGTCTACTTCAAGTTCAGCCGGGAGTTTATCGTCCCCATCATCCGTCAGGGCCGCGTTGACAGTCTGGTGATCCTCAACCTCAGCCTTGAAGCGGATTCCTCAATTGGCCAGAAGCTGTTCGAGATGGAGCCGAAGCTGAGGGACAACATCATGACGACGCTGATCACCCTAAGCAATGACGGAACCACGTTCGAGTCCATGACGGATGTCGAGAATTACGAAACGATCCGCAGCATGGTGCTGATGAACCTTCAGTCCGTGGTGTCGACGGGCATCGAGAACGTGCTGATCATGGATCTTGCCAAGCAGGAGATCTGAGGCAGATCAAGGTTGACTGGCCCTGCGGACCGTCAGCCCGTCGCCACATCAGGACAGCTTTGTCACGCGGCTCAGCTGGCTCGAAATCTGCGCGGCCGTATTGGCGACCAGTACGCCGTCCTCGCTGCTGATCGCGGTCACGGTCGTGATAAGTTGAGGCGGTGAGGAGCCGATCCTGGCGTTGCTGGCGTCATAGTTGTGAATGGTGAACGTGTAGGTTTCTCCAGGCGTTGCCGACGCTCCTGAAGACAAGCGACCGTCCCAGGCATGGACGGCCATTTCCGGGTCCAAGGTCTCAGTCCAGACCTGTTGTCCACTCGAGTCCTTGACGGTCAGCACGCTGCTCGTAGTCGCCGAAGGGGCATCAACGGCGAAGATCACATCATCACCCGTGAACGGAATATTCGGCGCTTCGAACGACACGGTCTGCCCGATCCACTGACCCGCAAGCAGGCCGGTCATGTCGTTCATCATCGAGGCGATCGTCTCGAGGCTGGAGTTCGACTGGACCTGCTGTTCGAGCGAGGAGAAGGTGGCCAGCTGTTCCACGAACTGGGTGGAGTCGATCGGCGCCAGCGGGTCCTGGTTGCGCATCTGGGCCGTCAACAACTTGAGAAAGGTGTTGAACTCTTCACCGATGGCCGGCTGCGCAGCTGATGTGGACGTGGCGGTGGTTGCGGCTTGCGTGGCGAGGGCGCTGATCGTGCTCATGGGTCTGTTCCTATAGCCGGATGTCGAGACGGCCGCCTGCAGAGAGCTGCGACGACGCGGATTGAGGCTGGATTGCGGTGAGCAGGGCAGCGCCAGCTGCGGCAGGATTTGTGCCTGGCGCAGCCATGCGCAGCAGCGGATTGGTCTGGGGTGATTGCTGCTGGCTTTGCTGCTCGTGCTGGAAGGTCATGTTCTGGCCGCCGATGCCCTGACGTTCGAGGGCCTGGACGAGTTCGCCGTGCATCTGGCGCAGCTGGCGCATGGCTTCCGGTGTCTCGCTCGTGATGATCACGTGCTGAACGCCTTGCGCATCAAATTTGAAATCGATCGATACGCGGCCGAGTTCCGGCGGGTCCAGCTGGACGACAACGCGGTCAGATTGTCCGTCCTCGGCAGTCTTCGAGACGATGTTTACGATCTCGGCCGGAACGGCAACGAGCACGGGGCTCGGCGAGGCGAACGGTGCGGCCGTCACAGTCGTCAGTATAGTTGCCGGTTGAGTTGCGCCGGGCGCGGCAGACGCGAAGGTCAAGGCCGACGTTCCTTGAGCGGACGAGCTGCCAGCATCAAACCCGGCTGCCTCGGAAAGGCTCGCGACCGGCACGGAAGCAAGATCGGGCAGTACCCCCGTGACGGGGGAGGGGGGCGCGGCGCTGTCGGCGTCCGCTCTGGCAATCGCTGCAAGCTTCGAACTGGCCGTGAGTGCCGGGACCGGGGAGTTCGAAGCCGGCTTTTCTCCGTTGGCCGAGGTTTGCGCGGCGGGCACGGTCAGCACGCCAACGGCGGCGATTGCAGACACAGCGCCAGCAGTGTTCGGCGCTGTGCCTTCAGATACCGGCGCGGCGGCAGAATCTGGTCGCTGCCCAGCGCCGGCAACTTGCGCATCCGGCGCAGAAGACGCAGCAGGAGAAGGGTCTGAAGGTGCAGCCTGTCCGGCCGGATTGGCCGGCTGTCCCGTGCTCGGTATCGCCGTTCCGGCATCGGCGGCTTTGGCATCTGCCTGTGCCAGTTCACGGTCGGTCCTGAGTTCGCTGACTTCAGACACACCTCTGGTGACGGACTGAGCGGGAATCTGGTCAGCCGCTTCGGAGGCAGGCGCTGCCTGTGATGCCAGAGCTGGCGCGGCGAGTTCTGGCGCCTCGGCCGGTGTCGCCGCCAACAGGGAAAATTGGCTGGGCTCAGAGGCAGCTGTCGCTGAAGTTACTGTCAGCGCTGTCTCGGCTGTTGCCGTTGGCTCGGCCCAGGCCGTATCCGCCAAAGCGGATTGACCCATCTCGCCCGGGGCTCCGCCTATCTGCGGCGCAAGTGCCGCATCGGTGGGTGCTGCCACACCGGACCAGTCAGAGGTCAACAAAGAAGATTGAGGCGGCGCGGAGTTGATTGCATCGGACGACTGCGACGCCGCATCGTCTGCAGCGTCCTCCCGGGCCCGTTTGAGACGAGCCGCAAAGTCGTCTCCGGAGTCTGAACTCGCCGGACGGACGGATGCCTTGCCACTTGTTGGCGGCGACATGGCGCTCCGGAATTCAGAGTCGATCACAATTGCCATAAGGCTTCCATTCGTCGTCCTGTTAACCAGACTACAACCCCGCGCCGTAAAATATGCGTTAATCGAAGTCGCTATTCTGGTAACTTCGTAGACGGATGATTTCCGGGGAGAGACTTGCATGTCTGTTTCAGCCTTGTCCGGAATGGATGCTGCCGTTCCCCGCGCTCCGGTTCCGGAGACAGCCAAGCCCGCAGACGAAAAGAAAGCGGGTGAAATCAAGCAGAGGTTCGAGCAGATGCTTTGGGCTGAAATGCTGAGCCATGCCGGGCTGGAGAAAGCCTTCACGCTGGGCGGCGGAGAAGCAGCTTCGGCCTTTTCAAGGTACGTTGTCGAAGAGATCGCCAAGGATCTCGCTGAAAAGCACCCGATGGGCCTGGCCGACAAGGTTCCGTCGGCCCGTCCGGGCGGCGATCTCATGCCGAAGGAAAACAATTGATGAACTCTTACTTCAAAGACCCGGTCTTTGCCCGGCTCGCGGATGTGCTTGAGCAGGAGAAAGCGCTTCTCCAATCGGGCAGGGCAGCCGAGGCGGCATCCCTTATCGGTGATAAAATGCGCGCGCTTCAGGATTTTGAGGCCAATATCGAGATCGACGGTGAACTCGGCGCGCCATTGCAGAAACGCCAGGCGATCAAAAAGATTGTTCAGATGGCGGAAGAGAACGCGGCGCACATGGATGCGATCCGCAATGGTCTCCGCCATGCCATCCGGCGGTTGGAAAGCTTGAATGATTCGGCGTTTGTGGGATCCTACGGCCGCGGCGGCGCCCAGCTTTCATTTACGAATGCAACCGGCAGTTACAATCGAAAGGGCTGAATTCGATTAACCGGACATTTAAGCTTAGGCCTTATGCACGTTATTTGAGACCCAGAGTGGTTCGGGGAAATCCCCACTGTCAGGACGACATGTAAGGCCAAAAACAGACCGCGCGTCACGCGCAGGTCCAACCGTATAAGGAATTAAACGATGTCGAGTATCCTGACCAACAACAGCGCAATGGTCGCCCTTGAAACCCTGCGCAACATCAACCGCAACCTCGAAGGCGTCCAGAGCGAGATTTCGACCGGCAAGAAAGTTGCCAGCGCGAAAGACAACGCCGGTATCTGGGCTGTCGCCACCGTGATGTCCTCGGACGTCGAAGGCTTCAAGGCGATTTCGGACTCGCTGAACCTCGGTTCGTCGACCGTCGGCGTGGCACGTTCTGCCGCCGAGAAAATCACCGATACGCTCAAGGAAGTGAAGAGCCTCATCGTTTCGGCGCAAGGCGACAACGTCGACCGTACCAAGATCCAGGCGGACATTGACGAGAAAGTATCTCTCATCGAGGGCTTCGTCGCTGCTGCCCAATTCAACGGCCTGAACCTGCTCGATGGCGCTACCGCAAGCATCGACGTTCTTGCGTCGCTGGATCGCACCTCGACGGGCGTCACCGCTTCGTCCATCACGGTTGACGGTCAGAACCTCTCGACCGGCGCTTATGCTGCTAACGACGTCTTCGGTGCCTCCACCGGTGGTACGATCTCCACCGACGCCGACACGTTCGTGCTTTCGCTCGATCAGGGCGGCGGTTCGGACGACATCACGATCCAGGACGGCGCTAACGCTTGGGCAGCTGGCGACTCGATTTCCCTGCGCATCGGCAACCAGACTGCGAGCTACACGCTGACCGACGCTGATGTCGACAGCGGCAACAACACCGTGCCCGACATCATCGCACTTGGCCTCAAGAGCGCCATCGACGCGCTCGGCATCGACGGTCTGGTCGTTGACTATGACAGCGGCACGCCTGGCGAACTCGTGTTCACGAACGATGGAACGACTGACCTTGCGGTCACCGGACAGTTCAAGAACGCTGGTTCGGGTGGCCTGAGCGCCCTGAGCACTTTGGACGTGACGACCACGGTCAATGCAACGGCCGCTCTCGCTTCGATCGAAGACCTGATCCAGACCTCGATCGACGCCGCCTCGGCCTTCGGTTCTTCGCAGAGCCGCATCTCCAGCCAGTCGGCATTCGTCAAGTCGCTGACAGACGCTCTGACGTCCGGTATCGGTGGTCTCACCGACTCCGACATCGAAGCGGCTTCGGCGAAACTGCAGGCCCTGCAGGTTCAGCAGCAGCTCGGCGTCCAGGCGCTGTCGATTGCAAACCAGCAGCCGCAGTCGCTGCTGTCGCTGTTCCGCTAAACTGAATGAGTGGCCCGGGGGCGTGCTGTCCCCGGGCCAACTCTCTACCGAACTACAGAGTAAAAAGTCCAGGAGGACGCGTTGCAGGCATTGGCGTATAAAGCGTATGGCGATGTGGCGCGGCGCACTGCAAGTGAACGGGAGATCGAGTTCGCTCTCTTCCAGCAGATCACTGAAGCGCTTGAAAGCGTCATTGATCCCAATACACGCAATCCCGCAGCCTGGGCCGATGCCATCAACCGGAACCAGCAATTGTGGACCATAATTGCGACCGATCTCCTGATTCCAAGCAATCCTCTGCCTGAAGAGCTGAAGCGCAGCTTGATGTTTCTCGCCGAATTTGTCCGCCAGTCGAGCCTTAAGATCCTGGCCGGCGACGAGAGCATCCCTGATCTGATTGAAGTCAACAGGACGGTGATGGCGGGCCTTGTCCGTCAGATCCAACACAGCGTGGAAGAGGAAGTCTGATGTCTGGCCTCGTACTCAAAATTGCTCCCGGAGAGCGCTTCATCGTCAACGGAGCCCTTCTGGAGAACGGCGACAAGCCGGCCCGCATCCGCATTGGCGACAGTAATGTCCGTGTACTGAGATGCCGGGATGCTCTGCGTCCTGAAGAAGTCGACACACCGGTCAAGCGCATCTACTATGCAATCCAGCTTCTGATCACAGGCGACCTCGACGTGGCCGAAGCGGTGCCATCGATAGATGCGGAGTGCGCCGCGCTCATCGACATTTTCCGGCCAATTGATGCGGACCTGATCCCGACACTTCGCTCGATGCTCAATCGCGGCAATCACTATTCGGCGCTTTGCCATCTGCGGCAAGTGCTCGCCATTGAAGCCCAGCTGCTTGCCCGGCGCACGGCATCAGACAATCTGCCCAAAGAAGCCCGGGTGGCCTAGGCCGTGTTCCAGCCGCTCATTCCGTTCTCAGGGAATACGGGATGGAAGTTCCTGCAATCGACCTATGACCGTCAGTTGCAGACCCTGTCTGATACCGCGCAGATGAAGGCCGACCGGCAATATCTTGCCGACAAGCTCGAGAAGCCGATCACCACCGAAGCATTTCTTGGTGACAAGCGGTTGATGCGCGTTGCCTTGACTGCGTTTGACCTTGGCGGCGAAGAATGGAAGCGCGGCTTCATCGGAAAGGTGCTCAAGGAAGTCGCCGACCCCGAGAGTACATTCCTCGCGCGCCTCAACAATCCGAAATACACAGCCTTCGCAGCGGCCTTCAAGCCGGTGAACGGTCAGATCAGCTTGAAGCCAGCCGCTCTCGAAGCGATATCGAAGGCGTTCGACGCTGCGTCATTCGAAACAGCCGTCGGTGAAGTCGACGAGTCCATGCGCCTCGCGCTTAACTTCAAGGACGAAATCAAGGGCCTGGTTGGGAATGGCTCAAGCGAGACGACGATCCTTTACCGTCTTCTGGGTAGCGTGCCCGTACGCACTGTCCTCGAAACGGCGCTTAATCTGCCTACGGATATACGGAAGCTGCCCATCGAGAAGCAGGCGGATTTCCTGAAATCGGCCCTTCAGAAGCAATTCGGGATAACCGATGTGACGCAGCTCGCTACGCCTGATAAGGTCGAGCAGGTCATCAAGCGCTTTCATGCGTTGCAGTCCGTCAATGCTTCTGCTTCCACCTACTCATCGGCCGCCAATGCGCTCACCTTGCTGAATGGCGGCGCAGGGCTCGGTGGCCAGGGCGGCATCAACCTGCTTCTCAGCGGCCTCTGATCAGCGCTTGACGGGCACGGGCTTGGTGCTTGCGGCCGCCGGCGCAGGGCCGCCTGCCAACATCTCCCGCAGCAGGTCAAACGACATTTCGATGCCGCCGGGGCTACGCGTCGCTACAAAGGCATCCAGCGCCGGAAAAAGGCCGATGGCGCGATCCGAGTTCAGGTCCTTGCCGAACTCGTAGAGGTTTGCGCGCAGCATCGGCGCAACCTCCTCATACAGCGCGATCATCCGGCGGTACTCCTTGAGCAGATCATTTTCTTCTGGCGTGGCGGCCTTGGGCAGGCAGCGCGACACGCTTCGGAGGACATCGATGGCGGGATAGCGGCCACGCTCTGAAATCGGGCGCGACAGGATGATGTGGCCGTCCAGCATGCCGCGGATCATGTCCGCCACGGGCTCGTCGAGATCAGAGCCGGCGACGAGTACGGAGAAAATAGCCGTGATGTCGCCTTTTCCGTCCGTACCCGGCCCGGTCCGCTCGGCAAGCTCCGAGATCACGCGCACCGTGGAGGGCGGAAAAGCGTTCAGGGCCGGAACTTCTCCTGCCAGAAGGGCCGTCTCCCTGTGCGCCTCGGCAAGGCGCGTGATGGAGTCAAACAGGAACAGCACGTTATGCCCCTGATCCCGGAAATGCTCGGCGGTCGCGATCGCGCAGTTCGCGGCGCGCTTCTTGGCGCCCGGCGATTCGCTGGAGATGGCCGTCACGACAACGGTCCGCGTTCGCATTTCCGGCGTCATGGTGTGCTGGACGAATTCGTTCACTTCGCCGCCGCGCTCCCCGATCAGCGCAATCACGACACGGTCGGCCTGCAGGCCGGTCGCGAGCGAGCCCAGGAAGGTTGATTTGCCGATCCCGGACCCGGCGAACAGGCCAAGGCGCTGCCCCCGGCAGATCGGCAGCAATGTGTCGGTGACCATCCAGCCCGTCGCAAGGCGCGGCCCGAGGCGCCTGCGCGCATGCGGGGGCAAGGCCGGCGCGTTGAGCCGGCGGCTCGACGAGCGGATCGGGGTGACAAACGGCTCCCCACCGGCAATTTCGCCACGGTAATCAATAACTTGTCCGAGCCAGTGATCGCCCGGTTCGATCCGGGCTTCCGGTTCGATTTCCACAGTGTCACCGATGCGGATGGTGTCGCACGGCGAAAAAAGCAGTGCAGTAACACTTTCGCCCGAGACGCTGAGGATCTCCCCGCGAAGGATTTCGCCGGGCTTCCGGATCAGGATTTCGTTGCCGACCCCCGCCAGTTCGCTGACTCCAGCGACCTTGATCATGCCGGGTGCCACGTCCGTGACGGTGCCCCAGAGGGTGAAGAGCCGCGAGGGCAAGGAAGCCACGTTGGTGCGCAAGTAAACAAAACCCGTTCGGTTGTTAACCTATTCTTCAATTAATCCGAACATTTTCTCAAAAGGTTAACCGTGGTGACTTCGTCATGATTTCCGACCTCAGTCTGTTCAAAGTTTACGGCGCGATGGCCCAACACGCGGCGGAAGCGCAGAGCGTCAGTGCAACCAACATCGCCCGCGCCAATGAACCAGGGTTCAAGGCCAAGGAGATCGAACCGTTCGAAGCCTACCTCGCGCGCATCCAGAGCAGCGCGTCTTCTGACCCCCTGGCGCAAGGTTTCCGCATCACGGAGGCGAACAGCCCGACAGCTCCCAACGGTAACAGCGTCAGCCTCGAGCAGGAAATCTTCAAGTCGGCTGAGGCGATGGGCCAGCACAGTCTCGCGATCTCTGTTTACACCAAATCGATGGACCTGCTCCGCACGGCCATCGGCCGGCGGCCCTGAGGAGTAGAATCATGAACCCTCTCAAAGCGACGATGATGCAGGCCGTGATGGGGATGGAGCTCCAGTCCAAGCGGATGGGGATCACCTCGGAGAACATTTCGAACGCTGATACGCCGGGCTATCAGCGCAAGTTGCTGATGCTGGAGCCGCAGCAGACCACTGGCGGCCAGTTCCTGTCGGCCCGTGTGCAGCTCGACCAGACCGAGGGGCTGCGCGAGTTCGACCCCTCGCATCCGATGGCGGATCCCGAGGGCTATGTGACGCAATCGAACGTCTCGGTCGTGACCGAACTCGCCGACATGCGCGAGGCGAACCGGTCCTACGAAGCCAACCTCAACTCATTCCAGCAGGCCCGGTCGATGTACCGGTCGCTGCTGGATGTGCTGCGCCGCTAGGGAGATTCTGAATGTCAGGTATTGGATTCAATCCGTATGCAGCCCTCAATAATGCGCGTGCCATGGAGGGCGCGACCGCTGCTGCCAAGCCGGAAGCCGCCGGTAGCGCCATCGCCGAAGGTATCGGTGATTTCCGCGCCGCGCTGCAACAGGCTGAGCAGACGGCGATGCAGACCGCCGTCACAGGGGCTGACCCGCACGCCATGGTCCAGGCGCTCAGCAATGCCGAACTGATGCTCGATGCGGTTGTCACGATCCGCGACAAGGTGGTCGAGGCCTACCAGGAATTGCTCCGGATGCCGGTCTGAGACCCGTCCATAACTACTCTAAAGGCCGTCCATATGTCTGAAGGTGAAATTTTCGAGGTTCTGCGCGCCCATATGTGGGGCGCGGCGATGATGGGGCTGCCCATCCTCGCCACGACTCTCGTCGTCGGCTTCGTCATCGGCCTACTGCAGGCGCTGACATCGATCCAGGAAATGACGCTGACCTTCATTCCGAAGATCCTGGCCGTCCTCGTCGTGTTCTTTCTCTCACTCGGTTACATGACCAAGGTCTGTCTGGATCTGTTCAATAACTGGGTCCTGCCGTTGATTGCTGGATAGGTTTCATCATGCTGGATTCGAAGCCTTATGGCGGCCTGACCAACCCGACCTCGCTGCTGGCGATCGGCCTGATGGTGGTCATCCTGTTCATGATCCTGCCGATGCCGGCCTGGGTCATCGATATTGGTCTGACCGTGTCGTTTGCGCTGTCGATCCTGATTTTCACGACGGTGATCTTCGTCGAGAAACCGCTCGATTTCTCCTCCTTCCCCAGCATCCTGCTCGCGACGCTGATCCTGCGCTTGGCGCTGAACGTCGCCTCGACCAAGCTGATCATCGGGCAGGGGCACACAGGTACCGACGCCGCCGGGCACGTGATCGAGGGCTTTGCCATGTTCGTCATGGGCGGCGAGTTGTTCGTGGGCCTCGTTGTGTTCGCCGTGCTGATGATCGTGAACTTCATGGTGATCACCAAGGGCGCCGGCCGCATGGCAGAAGTGGGCGCGCGCTTCGCCCTCGATGCCATGCCCGGCAAGCAGCTGGCGATCGACTCCGACCTTGCCGTCGGCGCCATCACTCATGAGGAAGCCAAGGCCCGCCGCGCGCGGGAACAGGAAGAGGCCGCCTTCCTCGGCTCGCTCGACGGTGCTTCGAAGTTCGTGAAGGGCGATGCGATTGCGGGCCTGCTCATCACGGCGCTGAACCTTGTCGCCGGCATGGGCTTTGGCCTGATGGTGCACGGCCTCAGCTTCAACGAAGCGCTTCAGAACTATTCGATCCTCACAGTGGGTGACGGCCTCGTCACGCAAATCCCGGCCGTGATCGTCTCGATTTCAGCCGCGCTCCTCCTGTCCAAGGGGCGCGAAGAAGGCGCCATCGACCGTGCGATTGGCCTTCAACTCGGCGCAAGCTCGACACCGCTGCTGATTGTCGGCGGTGTGATGGCGGTCTTCGCCTTCCTGGGTCTTCCCTTCATCCCGTTCATGACAGCGGCCGTTGGCTTCATCTTCGCGTCCTTCCTCATCCGCAAGGAGGAAAAGCGCAAAGCCGAGGAGAAGGCCAACCCTGCACCCTCCACCGCGCCCAAGGTCGTCAAGATCGGGGACTCGATCTATTCGGACGAAATCCACCTCGAAGTGGCGCCGGACCTCGTTGGCCTCGTTCTGGTCGGCGAAAACGGCTTCGAAAGCCGGATCGACAAGATCCGCCGCTACATCGCGGAAGAATACGGCTTCGTGCTGCCGCCGATCCGCATGACCGACAATCCGACACTGAAGAAGAACGAGTATCGCATCCGGATTCAGGGCGTGCGGCTCGATTCCGGCTTCCTGCGCCCCGGGAATGTGCTGGCCCTGATCGAAGAAAACCAGCTACCCCACCTTCAAGGCGAAAACGTCCGCGAGCCGGTTTACAAGGCTGCGGCGCGCTGGCTGCCGAATGGCAAGAAACAGGAACTTGCGGCCGGCGGCATTCCGGTCGTCGAGCCGATGGAAGTGCTCGCCACGCACATGCTGGAAGTCATCCAGGCCAACTTCTCGCTCGTCTTTACCCGGATGGTGATGGTCGAGACCCTCGAATCCCTGAGCCGGATCACCGACACCGACCGCGCCGCCGCCAACCAGCGTTTCCTCGACGAATACATTCCCGGCAAGGTCACTCCGGAAGTCCTTCTGTCCGTGCTGCGCCTTCTTCTGGCCGAACGGATTTCGATCCGTAACCTGTTCCTGATTGTCGAAACCATTGCCGAAGTGAAGGCCCAGAACCTTGGCCTGCCGCGGATTGTCGAACTCGTGCGCCAGCGACTCGCGTTCCAGATCGTCGACAGGCTGCAGGACGACCAGGGCCGCCTGCCGCTCGTGCAGCTTTCCGCGACCTGGGAGCAGAAGTTCTCGGAGTATGAAATCAACGGGGAAGGCGGCAGCGCCGACATCGCACTACCGCCTGAACTGTTCGGTGAGCTGATCAATGCCATTCAGGGGAAACTGAATGAAGTGGCCCAGAAGGGGATCGTCGCGGCTGTCGCGACCACATCGCGGCGCCGCCGCTTCCTTCAAACCGTCCTCGCCAGCAAGGGCATCCGCAATGCGGTTGTCGCCTATGAGGAAATCAGCGCCCGCAGCAAGCCGTACATTATCGGCGTTGCGTAATGGCCGGTGGTCTTCCGTTGCCGGAAGAGCTGACGGCCTGGATCGCGCTGTTCATGACGCTCATCGCGCGCCTGTCCTTCATCATCTTCCTGATGCCCGGCATCGGCGAACAGGTCGTGCCCACCCGTGTGCGCGCCTTCGTGCTGATCGGGCTTGCCATGGCGATGGCCACGTCCGGGCAGTTCACGGCACCGGTCACGACGGATTTCAGGGAGCTTTTCGGGCTGATTCTGACCGAGATCTTCATCGGCTTCACGCTGGGCGTGATGCTGCGCATGACCATCTGGATGCTGACCATCGCCGGGTCAGTGATCGCGCAGTCCATCGGGCTATCCCAGTTCCTGGCGCCCGCGCTGGAACACGAAGCGCAGACGCTGACGGCAAACCTGCTGTCGATGGCGGGCGCAGCCGTTCTGTTGTCGGCCAACTTTCATGTGGAAGTCATCGTCGCGCTGATGCGGCTCTACGACGACATTCCGCTTGGCGCGCTTGGACTCATCAGCGGACCGATGCTGATGCAGAGCTGCTTTTCGGCGTTCAGCTTTGCGCTGTTGCTCGCTTGGCCATTCGTTGCGGTGAACTTGCTCTACAATATCTGTCTTGGCTTCATCAACAAGGCGCTGCCCTCCCTGATGGTCGCCTTCGTCGGTGCGCCATTCATGGTTGCCGCCGGCACAATGCTTCTGGCCGTCACCATCGGCGGCCTTCTGCTGGCGTGGAAAGACCGCGCCCTGCAGGTCATCGGATGGATGTGAGCTGACACATGGCCGAAGAGAACAATGACAGTGGACAGAAGGAATTCGATGCCACGGAGCAGAAGCTCCAGCAGGCCCGGGATGATGGTAACATCGCCCAGTCGAAGGAAGCCAATGCGCTGGCGCTGATCATCGGGATCGTCATCTCCGCATACGTCCTGAATTCGATCGTCGGGCAGAACCTGTTCAACGACTTTTCATCGCTTCTCTTTCACGGCGATGTCTTTGCGGCGGATGCGTTCGATTCAGGCGGCACGAAGCTCTGGGGCTGGCTCGGCAGCGTTCTGCTCCATCTATTGCCGATTTTTCTGATCCTCGCGGCCATCGTGCTGGTGGCCCTGATTGTTCAGCGGTCCATCACCTTCTCGTTCAAGAAGGTGGAGCTCGACATGAACAAGATTTCTCCGATGGAGAACCTGAAGAAACGCTATGATGCACGCGGCCTGCTCGACTTCCTGAAGGACACGATCAAGATGCTGTTCGCCGGCGTGATCGGCGCGGCGTTCCTGATGCAGTTCGTCCAGGATTATTATTCGAGCTCAGCGATCGAAGCTGGCAATTTCTATGAGTTCACGTTCAGCCAGACACTGAAGCTCATCCTGTTCTTTCTCGCCTTCCAGGTCGCCCTTGCGGTGATCGACCTGCCGCTGCAGCGCCAGCTTCATCTCAACAAGCTGAAGATGACCCGCGAAGAGATGAAGAAGGAAATGAAGCAGAGCGAGGGCGATCCCGAACTCAAGCAGATGCGCCGCCAGAAGGCGATGAAGATCGCCAACGGCCAGATGATGAAGAACGTGCCGACCGCGACGGTCATCATGGTCAACCCGACGCACTATGCGGTTGCGCTGAAATGGGATCCGGCCAGCCAGAAGGCACCGGTTTGCGTGGCGAAGGGGGTTGATCACCTGGCGGCCAAGATCCGCGAGATCGCGGCCGAGAACAATATCCCCATCTATCACGACCCGCCGGCAACGCGCTCGCTCTACAAGCTTGTCGAAGTCGATCAGGAAATCCGCCCCGAGCATTTCGCAGCCGTCGCCGCGGCGATCCAGTTCGTCGACCGCATCCGCAATCCGCTGTGAGGCGCAACTTGGCCCGTCAGAAAGATGTGCTGAAGAAGATTGTCGCGCTCAAACGCCAGAGCGCCGAGCAGCGGCTGCTCGTGCTGCAGACAGATGCGGAGCGCATCGAGGCTGCCATCCGGCAGCTGCGTGCCGGCCTCGCAGCGATGGATACCGCGGGCGCCGGCTTCGACGCCTTGTGCCTCGCCGAACAGAACGGTCATGTGCGCAAGATCATCAGCGACATCAGGACCGCCCAGGACGCACTCGCGCTCAAGCAGACAGAGGTGTTCGACGCGCGTGAAGCGCTGAAGCGCGCCTTCCATTCCGAAAACCGGCTCGGCGAGATCACGGCAAAGGGTTAGGGCAGGGGCGCTCTGGTCATCGGCCGCGCGGCGGGTTAAGCGCGCGGACGCTACTTTTTTCCGAGGACTGCCGACACCGTGCACCCTGACCGTTACCGCTTCTCCGTCGCCCCGATGATGGACTGGACGGACCGGCATTGCCGGGCGTTTCACCGCGTGCTGACGAAACGTGCGCTGCTGTGGTCGGAGATGGTGACGGCGGATGCGGTGCTGAACGGCGACCGCGCGCGCCTGCTCGGATACAGCCCGCAGGAGCATCCGCTTGTGGTGCAGCTCGGCGGATCGGATCCGCGGAAGCTCGCAGAGGCGGCCCGTATCGCGGAAGGGTTCGGCTATGACGAGGTGAACTTCAATTGCGGGTGCCCGTCGGACCGTGTGCAGTCGGGTGCGTTCGGGGCCTGCCTGATGGCTGAGCCTGATCTCGTGGCGGATTGCGTCGCCGCAATGCGGGCAGCCGTGTCGATCCCCGTCACGGTCAAGAACCGGATCGCGATTGATGACCTGCCGGCGCGCGAGACGCTGTTCACCTTTGTCGGAAAGGTATCGGCAGCCGGATGCTCCGTGTTCACCGTGCATGCGCGCGCGGCCTGGCTGAAGGGGCTCAGCCCGAAGGAGAACCGCGAGGTACCGCCGCTGGACTACGGCCTCGTGGCAGAGCTGAAGCGCGCGCAGCCGCAGCTGACGATTGTGCTCAATGGCGGAATAGCGACACTCGATCAGTGTACAGAGCATCTGGCGTGGTTCGACGGCGTCATGCTCGGGCGCGCCGCGTACCAGACGCCCGGATTGCTCGGCGGGGTCGATGCCCGCCTGTTCGGAGCGGCGAAGACCGTGTCTGAAAGTGAAGCTGTACGCACCTACGAGCCCTACATCGCCGCGCGACTTGCCGAAGGCATCAGCCTGCATGCGATGACGCGGCATATGCTCGGGCTGTTCGCCGGTCAGCCGGGCGCGCGCCAGTGGCGGCGCATCCTGTCCGAGCAGGCGCCGCGCAAGGGCGCTGGGCTCGAGGTGCTGAACGCGGCGCTCGCGGCCGTCGAAGAAAATCTCGCCACGGGCTAAATCGGTTCTGGATTTGTTCTTGATCCTCTGTTAACCCTTCTCAACCTCCGGGGGCTTGGGGGACGAGGCGGGCAATGGTTGCACGGATCACCACATTCGCGTTTGACGGGGTCGAGGCGCAGCCCGTCGATGTGCAGGTTCAGCTGTCGGGCGGGCAGGTGGCGTTCATGATTGTCGGCCTGCCGGACAAGGCCGTCGGCGAGAGCCGTGAGCGGGTACGGGCAGCCTTTGCCGCGCTCGGTCTGGCGCTGCCGCCGAAGCGCGTGATCGTAAACCTCGCGCCGGCGGACCTTCCGAAGGAAGGCAGCCATTATGATCTCGCCATCGCACTTGCGATGCTCGCCAAGCTGGGCGTCCTGCCGGAAGACCAGCTGTCCAGGTATGCCGCGGTCGGTGAACTGTCGCTGGATGGACGGCTGGTTGAAACTTCCGGCGTACTTCCCGCTGCCATGGCCTCCGAAGCGCTGGGGCTGAGCCTCATCTGTCCGGAAGCGTGCGGCCCCGAAGCCGCCTGGGCGGGGGGCGGCGTACTGCCGGCGCCCAGCCTGATTGCGTTGATCAATCATTTTGCCGGACGCAGCGTTCTTCCCCCGCCGAAGAAGGGTGACTTGCTGGAGGCGCCCTCGGGCCCGGACCTGCGCGACGTCAAAGGGCAGGAGGGCGCAAAACGCGTTCTCGAGATTGCCGCCGCCGGCGGCCACAACCTTCTGTTCTGCGGTCCGCCCGGGTCTGGGAAGTCGATGCTCGCCCAGCGCCTTCCGGGACTCCTGCCGCCGCTCTCCGCGCGGGAGCTGCTCGAAGCCTCGCAGATCCAGTCCGTCGCCGGCCTGTTGCAGCGCGGCCAGCTTTCGCGCAACCGGCCGTTTCGCGCGCCGCACCACTCGGCCTCGATGGCGGCGCTGGTTGGCGGCGGCATCCGCGCCAAGCCCGGCGAAGTGTCCCTTGCTCATCACGGGGTCCTGTTTCTGGATGAGCTGCCGGAATTCTCGTCGCAGGTGCTCGACAGCCTGCGTCAGCCGCTTGAGGCCGGCGAAGCCGTCATCGCCCGCGCCAACCGGCACGTGCGCTATCCCGCGCGCTTCCAGCTGATTGCGGCGATGAACCCGTGCCGATGCGGGGGAGGGCCGGGGGCATCCGCCTGTCAGCGCGGTCCGCGCTGCGCGCAGGACTACCAGTCGCGTATTTCCGGCCCGTTCCTCGACCGGATCGACCTCTTTTACGAAACACCGCCCGTGACCGCCGTCGATCTCAGCCTGCCCGCGCCAGGCGAGGGGTCTGAAGAAGTTCGCGCGAGGGTGGCCCGTGCGCGGGAACGCCAGTCCGGCCGGTTCGAGTCAGGCCCTGAAGGCCGCCGGCAGGTGAATGCCGACATGCCACCCGCGGCCATAGACCTGTTTGCGTTGCCGGACACGGCGGGCGCTGCGTTGCTGTCGGAGGCGGCGGTCAAACTTGCCCTCACGGCCCGGGGCTATACCCGCGTGCTGAAAGTCGCGCGCACGATTGCCGACCTCGACAATTCGGACGCTGTCCGGCGGGTCCATGTCGCGGAAGCGCTGAGCTATCGGTTCCGTCCGGCCAGCAGTACGTCCTCACCCCATGGTGCGGCCATCGCCCGGTAGCGGGGCCGGGTCCGGAACCCGGTCTCACCCGGTTAAGGCTCTGATCAGGCCTTTGGATTAGGCTCCGGGGATGACCTCTTCAAAGAACGACACGTCCGCGAACAACTCCCCCGAGCAGGCCTTCCTCGCCACGGCCAGCCACGAAATACGCACGCCCTTGAACGGCATCCTCGGCACGGTTTCCCTGTTGCTCGAAACCGACCTGACCCCGGCGCAGCGCGAATATGCCGAGACCATCCGGCTGTCGGGCGGAAGGCTGCTCGATCTGCTCAACAATGTCCTCGATTATGCCCGGCTCGACGCCTCGGCGGTCGAACTGGAAGCGGAGGATTTCTGTCCGCTGCGTCTCGCGCGGGAAGTCGTGGAGCTCCTGTCGCCGCGCGCGCATGCCGCCGGGCTGGATCTTGCCGTGCGCTCCCTGCAATGGCCCGTGCCGGTTTACCGGGGCGATGCGGGCCGGTTGCGCCAGATATTGTTCAATCTTGTCGGCAATGCGCTGAAGTTCACCAGCCAGGGCGCCGTGCTCGTTGATATCGAGCCCGGGCCGGGCAGCCTGGTCTTCCGGGTCCGCGACACGGGTCCCGGTATCGCGCCGCAGGACCAGGTTCGCTTGTTCGAAGCGTTCCGCCAGTCCTCCTCCTCGGATGCCTACCGCGACGGAGGCGTGGGCCTCGGTCTCGCCATCGTGAAACGGCTCGCAGACCTGCTCGGCGGCACGGTCAGTGTCGCGTCGCAACCCGGCGATGGCGCGGTGTTCACGCTTGAGGTGCCGCTCCGCCCGGCCGATGCGCCGCCGCTGCACGATGCGGTGTTTCTCGGCGGCCGGATCGGGCTCGCAGGCCTGCCGCCAGCCACCGCGCTTGCGCTGGCCTCGGTCATTTCGGGTTTCCAGGCCGAGGCCTGCCAGATCGACCTGTCATCCGGCGCGTTGCCCCCGGGGCTGGACGTGGTGCTTCTCGGCGCCGACCTGCCCGAGGCATTGGTCGCCAGGCTGGCCCAGCAGGCGCCGGCGCTTGTGGTGCTCCGCCCCGAGGATCGCGGCGCCCTCGGCCGGTTCCGGGAACTGGGTTGCCTTGGCTGGCTCGTGCGGCCCTTGCGCACCTCGTCGCTGGCCGAGCGGATCGTGCTGGCGCGCAGCGGCCGCCTTGTCCCGGAAGAGCCGGCTACCGAAGACGCAGCGGGCCGCGTCCTGATCGCCGACGACAATCCGGTCAACGCCCTGATTGCACGCCGCGCCTTGGAATCGGCCGGATTTACGGTCACTGTAGCTGCCACGGGAAGCGAAGCGCTCGACGCGGCGGAGCGGACCCGGCCTGACCTTGTGATGATGGATCTGAGGATGCCCGTGATGGATGGATTCGAAGCGATGCGGCGTCTCCGGGCCGGGGGCTTCAGGGCGCCGATCATCGCGGTTTCGGCCGAGATCAATCCGGATATCGAACGCCGCGCCCGCGAGTGCGGGGCAAGCGGCGTCGCCGCCAAGCCGCTGGACGCAGCCGCATTGCGCGCGCTGGCACGCCACTGGACGATGGCCGGACGCCTGACAGGCGCGGCATGACGGACGCTGCGGCGAGCCCCGTTCCGCACAAGGCCCCGCCGCGGTTCATCCGTGCGCTGAAGGCCATGCGGGACCGGCGCATGGCGGCGATGTTCCTGCTCGCCCTGTCGGCGGGCCTTCCCTACGGCGCCGTGCTCGGCACGCTGAACGCCTGGCTCACCACCGAGGGTGTGACGCCCTCCACGATCGGCGTGCTGTCCATCGTCACCATTGGCTACGCGTTCAAGTTCCTCTGGTCGCCGGCCTTCCAGACCGCCCGCCATCCCTTTCCGTTTCTCGGCCCCCGCCGCACCTGGCTGATGAGCCTTCAGTTGCCCATCGCGGGCCTGCTTTTCCTGCTCGCCTTCTCCCGCCCCGGCGAGAATATCGGTTTCGTCGCCGTCATCGCGCTGCTCGCGGCGCTGTTCTCCGCAACCCACGACATCGTGCTCGATGCCTGGCGGATTGAAGTGGCCCGCTCGGACGAAGACAAGGACCTGATGGCGGCGCTCTACCAGTTCGGTTACCGGATTGCGGGCTTTATCACGGGGTTTCTCGCGCTGCTGCTGGCGGGATATTTCGGCTGGGTCGTCGTCTATCTGATGATCGCGGCGATGATGCTCTTGTCGATCGCAGGCACCTTCGTTGCGCCTGAACCGGAACTCCAGACGGGCGACGGCAATCGGCGGCTGACCTTTCAGGCGCGTATTCCGGAACGCGAACGCAACATCGCCACCCTTCTCGTCTCGGCTGGCTGGGTTGCGGCGTTCCTGATGATTGCCAGCTTTGTGATTGCCTCGTTCACGCAGGTGCCGCCGCCGAAGGGCGGAGCCTTTGTGACGGAACAGGGCCCGTGGATTGTCGGCCTCACAGTGCTGCTGCCAGCGGCGGGCGCGCTGTTCCTGCTCCTGCGACACGGCCGCGAACCGGCGGAAATCATCGACGGGCCGGGCAGCGAGCCCGCCCTCGCGCGCACGATGCGCGCCGTCTTCCGCTCGATCTTCGATCCGCTGATGGACCTGATCGGCCGTCTCGGCTGGGGCGCCCTGCTGGTTCTGTTGCTCGCGCTGACCTACCGTTTCACGGACTCGGTCTGGGGCTCGTTTGCCTATCCCTTCTATCTGGACGACCGGTTTGGCGCCCTGCATCACACGATGGCAGACGTGGCCGTTGCGTCCAAATTCTTCGGTGTGCTGATGACCGTCGCGGGCGCGGCCCTCGGCGCCGTCGTCATCAGTTTTCTCGGCCGGATGCCGGTTCTGGTTTTGGGCGCCATCCTTGCTGCCGCAACGAACCTTCTGTTCGCGGACCTTTCCCGCGGCGGATTGGGGGTCGACGCCTTCCTGGAATGGACGCAGCTTGCCGAGCCGTTCCGCGCTTTTGCGGGTTGGGCGGCCGCGATCTCGCCGGAAGGGCAGGGCGCCGAAGCGGGTGACCGGATGGCGCGCCTGATGATCGCGATTGCGGGCGAGAACCTTGCCGGCGGCTTTGCCAGCGTGGCGGTTGTCGCTTACCTGACGTCCGTGGTGAACCCGCGATTTGCCGCCGTGCAGTATGCCCTGCTGGCATCGCTGACGATGCTGATCGGCACACTCGGCCGCCCCTGGCTTGGCGCACTGATCGAAAGCCAGGGCTATTATTCCGTCTTCATCATCACCTTCTGGCTCGGCGGTGTGGCGGTGGCCTTGTCCGTGCTCGAATGGATACGGCAGGCGCGCGCGGCGCCACCCGTTTCAGAGGCCGCCGCCTAGTCCAGCCTAGGCGCTGTGCACCTGGTCGATATCAAAGGCGGCCAGCGTGGCGAGGTCCACGATATCTCCCACGGTCGCGCCAAGCGAGGCGATCTGAACCGGTTTTTCAAGACCAAGCAGCATCGGGCCGATGACGATGGAGCGGCTCATCTGTTCAAGCAGGTTCGTCGCAATCGACGCCGAATGGATCGCCGGCATGACCAGCACGTTGGCCGGGCCTGTGAGGCGCGAGAACGGGTATTGCAGGCGCAGGTTCGGATCGAGCGCCACGTCGGCGTTCATGTCGCCTTCGTACTCGAAATCGATTCCCGTCGTGCGGTCGAGGATCGCCACGGCCTCACGCACCTTGTCGGCCCGCTCGCCCATCGGGTTGCCGAAGGTTGAGTAGGACAGGAACGCGACACGCGGAATGAAACCCATGCTGCGCACCGCGCGCACGGCTTCCAGCGCGATGTTGGCGAGCGTCTGGCCATCCGGCAATTCGTTGACGCTGGTATCGGCGATGAAGATCGTCTTGCCGAGATTGATCACCATCGACATGCCAATCACGGCCTGTCCGGGGATCGGGTCGAGCACGAGACGCGCATCGGTCAGCGCGGCGTCATAGCTGCGCGTGACGCCCGTCACCATGCCATCGGCGTCACCATTCTTCAGCATGCAGCAGCCGAACACGTTGCGGTCCTGGTTCACGAGGCGCTGCACGTCGCGCTTGAGGTAACCCTTGCGCTGCAGGCGCTTGTAGAGAAAATCCACATAGACCGGATTGTTGTCGGACAGGCGCGCGTTGATGATGTCGAGCGAGCCGGCCGGCACGCCCATCTGCTCCATCATGGTCACCACCTGCGCCTCGCGCCCGATCAGGATCGGATGGCCAAGGCCCTGGTTCTTGAAGCTCCAGGCGGCGCGCACGACGGCGGCTTCTTCGCCCTCGGCGAAGACGATCCGGCGTTTCACATCGCGGCAGCGCGCCTGCACGCCCTGCAGGAATCCCGCGGCAGGATCGGCCCGGCGCACGAGACTGCGGCGGTAGGCGTCCATGTCGGCGATCTGCTTGCGCGCCACGCCGGTATCCATGGCGGCCTGCGCCACCAGCGGCGGCACGAAACTGATCAGGCGGGGATCAAACGGCGAGGGGATGATGTACTCGCGCCCGAAGGTCGGCCGGGCGCCGTGATAGGCAGCGGCGACTTCGTCCGGCACATCTTCGCGCGCCAGTTCAGCCAGCGCGCGCGCGGCGGCGACCTTCATCTCCTCGTTGATGCTCCGTGCCCGGACATCCAGCGCGCCGCGGAAGATATAGGGAAAGCCGAGCACGTTGTTGACCTGGTTGGGATAATCCGACCGGCCGGTGGCGATGATCGCATCATCACGCACGGACTTGATATCTTCGGGCGTGATTTCCGGATCGGGGTTTGCCATCGCAAAGATGATCGGGTTCTTGGCCATCGACTTGACCATGTCCTTCGTCACCGCGCCCTTGACCGAAAGACCGAGGAAGACGTCCGCGCCCTCCATCGCTTCCGACAGGGTGCGTTTCGCGGTCTTCACCGCGAAGGCAGACTTGAACTGGTCCATTTTCTGCGTGCGGCCTTCATAGACAACGCCGGCGGTATCACAGAGCAGGATGTTCTCGCCCTTCACGCCGAGGTGACGGATGAGGCCGGCGACCGACAGGCCCGCCGCGCCGGCGCCCGAGATGGCGACCTTCACGTCCGACAGTTTTCGCCCGGTAATATGGCAGGCATTGATCAGGCCCGCTGCGGCAATGATCGCCGTGCCGTGCTGGTCGTCATGGAAGACTGGAATGTCGAGTTCTTCGCGCAGCCGGCTCTCGATTATGAAACAGTCAGGCGCCGAGATGTCTTCAAGGTTGATGCCGCCCCAGGTGGCGCCGATATTGCGCACGGTACGGATGAAATCTTCCGCATCCGTCGTATTCACCTCGATATCGAAACTGTCGATGTCGGCGAAGCGCTTGAACAGCACCGCCTTGCCTTCCATCACCGGCTTGGACGCCATCGGGCCCAGGTTTCCAAGACCGAGGATGGCCGTGCCGTTGGAGATCACCGCGACGAGGTTGCCCTTGGACGTATAGTCATAGGCGCGGTCTGCGTTCTCCGCGATCGCCAGAACCGGAACCGCCACGCCCGGGCTATAGGCCAGCGACAAGTCACGCTGCGTGCTCATCGGCTTCGTCGGGTTCATCGAGATCTTGCCCGCCGTCGGGTGCGAGTGGAAATCGAGGGCTTCCTGATCGGTGAAGCTCGGGCGTTGCGTGGTCATGGGGGCTCTGTATCAGTTGGAATGACGATGCACCCCGTCTAGGCCGCGCCGATGCAGCTGCCAACAGCCAAATCCGCACAGATGGCCCCTCCGGCTTTGCGAATCTCCCGGCCCGGGCTAGCGTGCCGCCCCATGCCGGACACCGCCCCGAAACCCCCGCCCTCTGCGGCCGCTGCGTCCGAGCCGACGCCGTTCATGGCGCAATACCTGTCCATCAAGGCGGCCCAGCCGGATGCACTCCTGTTCTTCCGGATGGGCGATTTCTACGAGCTGTTCTTCGAGGATGCGGTCACGGCGGCCCGGATTCTGGACATCACGCTGACCGCCCGCGGCGAGCATGACGGCGCCCCGATCCCGATGGCGGGCGTGCCCTATCACGCGGCTGACGGCTATCTCGCCCGCCTGATCAAGGCCGGCTGCCGCGTCGCCGTCTGCGAGCAGACCGAAAGCCCGGCGGACGCCCGCAAGCGCGGCTCGAAATCCATCGTCCGCCGCGAAATCGTGCGCGTTGTCACGCCCGGCACGCTGACGGAAGACACCCTGCTGCCCGCCCGCCAGGGCCAGGCGCTGGCCGCGCTTGCCTTCACGGGGCAGGGCGAAGCGGCGCTGGCTGTGTGCGACGTGTCCACGGGCCTGTTCGAATTGACAGCGCTGGAGCCCGCCCGCGTCGGCGACGCGTTGCTCTCCTGGCCGCTCAGCGAATTGCTCATTTCGGACGCGGACCGGGAGCGTCCTGCGCTCTCGGGCCTGCGCGAGGTGGTCACGGCGCCCATCACCGATCGCCCCGCCCGGACAGGCACGCCCAAGGCCGGCGAAGCCCTCCTCAAGGAAGCCTTCGGCGTCGCCGCGCTCGATGGACTCGGAAGTTTCTCGAAGGCCGAACTGGCCGCCGCAGGCCTGCTGCTTGACTATGTGAAGCTCACGCAGGCCGGCCGCCCGGCGCGTCTCGCCGTGCCGCGCCGGGCAGAACCGGGAGACATCCTGCTGATCGATCCCGCCACGCGCGCCAGCCTCGAGATTGACCGATCCTATGCGCGGGGCCGTGAGGGCACGCTGCTCGCGGCCATCGACCGGACCGTCACGGCCCCCGGCGCGCGCCTGCTGGCCGCCCACCTCTCGCGCCCGTCCCGCAGTCGTCTTGAGATCGAAGCCCGGCTCGATGCGGTCAGCTTCTTTGCCGCCGAGCGCCTGGCGCTGGCCGATGTCCGCGCGGCGCTGAAGGCGGCGCCTGACCTTGAGCGCGCCTGCATGCGCCTCGCGCTGGGCCGCGGCGGTCCCCGCGACCTGCAGGCGCTGGCGCGCGCCCTGAACTCCGGAATGCAATCGGCTGCGATCCTGAGCGCTTCGGGCGCTGCCCTGCCGCAACGCCTGGACGCCGCCGCCGGTGTGCTGAGCCTGAAGGCAATGCCCGGGCTCCAGGCGCTCGCTGCGGACTTGCCCGCCGCCCTGGTGGAGACGCCGCCGCTACTCGCCCGGGAAGGCGGTTTCGTCGCGCCGGGTTGGGATCCGGCGCTCGATGAAATCCGACAGCTGCGCGATGGCAGCCGGAGGGTGATCGCCGAGATGCAGGGCCGGTACGCCGAAGCCACCGGTATCAATGCGCTCAAGATCAAGTTCAACAACGTCCTTGGCTACTTCATCGAAGTGCCCGCGCGGCTCGCCGATCCGATGTTGAAGCCGCCGCTCGCCAGCGACTTCATCCACCGGCAGACGATGGCCGGCGCCGTCCGGTTCTCGACGACGCAGCTCGCCGAGCTGGCGGGCCGCATCAGCCGCGCCGAGGAAGAGGCCAGGGCGCTTGAACTCGCGGTCTTCGAAGGATTTTGCGCGCGGGTCTCTGCCGAAAGCGCTTCGCTCGCCGCGGTGGCAGCAGCGCTTGCAGAAATCGATGTGGCGGCGGGCCATGCGGTTTGGGCGTCGGAGGCCGGTGCAACTCGTCCGGTCATCGCCGCAGAGCCGGTGTTCGAGGCCAGGGGCCTGCGCCATCCGGTCGTCGAAGCCGCGCTGCGCCGGGACGGGAAGGGCTTCACCGCCAACGATCTGAACCTCGATGCCGCCGGCCAGTCTGCGCCGCGCTTCCTGCTCGTCACCGGCCCCAACATGGCGGGCAAGTCCACCTACCTGCGCCAGGCCGCGCTCGCGGTCATCCTCGCGCAAGCCGGGTGCTTCGTCCCGGCGGCATCGATGCGGCTGGGTCTTGCGGACCGCGTCTTCTCGCGCGTCGGCGCCTCGGACGATCTCTCGCGCGGCCGGTCCACCTTCATGGTCGAGATGGTCGAGACGGCGGCCATCCTGAACCAGGCGACGGCGAACAGTTTCGTGATCCTCGATGAAGTCGGCCGGGGCACGGCCACCTGGGATGGTCTTGCGATCGCCTGGGCGGCTGTCGAGCACCTGCACGAACACACCCGATGCCGCGCCGTTTTCGCCACGCATTACCACGAGCTCACGGCGCTGGTGGCCGAGCTGCCAGGCGCCGCCAATGCGAGCCTCAGGGCGCGCGAATGGAAGCAGGACCTGATCTTCCTGCATGAAGTCCAGCCCGGGCCGACCGACCGGTCTTACGGCGTCCAGGTCGCCCGGCTTGCCGGTCTGCCGCGCAGCGCCGTCCAGCGCGCCGCCCAGATCCTCAAGCAATTGGAGGCAGGGCCAAAGGCGGCGGAAAGCCTGCCGCTGTTTGCAGCCGCACCAGCTGAAACCATGCCCGAACTTTCACCGGAGGCGGACGCGGTCCTCGCCGCGCTGGACGCCCTGGACCCCGACGCGATTACGCCGCGCGACGCGCTGGCAGCGCTTTACGATCTCAAGGCCATGGGAAAAGGAAAAACCTGACGCGGCTTCAGCGCGGCTTCAGGGCAAAGGCTTCCAGCACGCGGACCGCCGCTTGCAGGCTTTCGAGATCGCCGATCTCTTCGACGAGCCGGCGTGCATCCCGTTTCAGGTCATGCGCCTGCAAGTCACGGCCGCGGCCGCCGTCAGCGCTTTCGGCAATCTCGAAGGGCTCGTAGAACCAGCCGATCGGACGTCCAAGAGCCTGCGCGATTTCAAGCAGGCGCCCGGCCGACATGCGGCTATGGCCGGCTTCGTATTTCTGGATCTGCTGGAACGTGACGCCGAGCAGCGCAGCCAGCGCTTCCTGGGTCAGGCCCAGCTCGCGGCGGCCCTGACGCAGGCGCTGGCCCACGAACCGGTCCGCATCGGTCGGCTTGCGCGCCTCGTGGGCGGGAGAGGTGTCGGTTTTCGACATGGTTGAGGGGCCTCCGGCGACCACAAGACAGGACAACGGCGCTGTTCATGCAATCCGCAGGCCAACCACTACCTGCGCGCGATTTCTGCCGGCAGGATACCCGGCAGCGTATCCCCGGTTGTATCAGTTCAGAACCTTCACCGGTGGCTCGAATTTCGTGGTCTTGAGGATCACGTCATCGGGCGCCGCGATCATCGCCTTGTACATCGGCTCGGGATACGCCTGATGCGGTTTCGCCGGATCGTAGGGCGGCTGTTTCACGGTGCCGCCCTCGCCTGCATAGGGATCAGGGCTCGTGAACGTCTTGAGCTCGGCAGGTGTGATGCCGACCTTGGCAACGACGGCCGGATCAATCCAGGCGCGCGGATCGATCGGCACGGTCGAACAGGCGACTTCCAGCGTCATCTGGTCCGGCCCCGCAAAATAGATCGAATGGCACATCGCATGGTCGAGCGGGCCGATCACATTCACGCCCTTGGTGCGGATCCGGTCCCGGATCGCCAGCAGGTCGTCCAGCGTATCCACACGGAAGGCGAGGTGCTGCATTGTGCCGGGGGCCGAAGGGCCCGCGCCGGTGCCAGCATGCGTCACGCCCAGCTGGATCGGGATATCCTTCACCGCCGGCAGCTGCACCACCGAGAAATAGGAATGGTCGTCCATGTGCAGGAAGGCGTGCACACCGCCCGGCACGCCGTGCATGTCGAACAGCGCCGACAGCTGGAAGCCCATCACGTCCGAGAAGAATGCGATATGCTCGCGGATGTCCGCCGCCATGATCGCAATATGATGAATGCCGTTTGCCTTGATCATGGCTCGTTCCTCCCTTGACCCTGCGGCCACATGGACAGGGCCGTTCTCGCCCATAATGTGCACCCCAGAACCAAAAGGGGCAAGGAGGCACGCATCATGGCTGGCGCAACGGAAATCATCCGGGAACCCTATCTCGTCATCCACAAGGACCCGTCGAGCTTCAAGGATGTGTATGGCGGGGCAGGGGACAATGTCGCCGCCGAGTGCATGCGCATCTACCCGGCAGGCACCAAGGCGGACAGCGTCATCGTGTTCACCCACCCGATCGGCGGCGGTGCCTTCCTGCCGCTGGTGTCGGCGCTCGCCCGCGCCGGCCACCATGTCATCTATGCCAACACGCGCTACCGGGGAAACGACACGGCCCTGATCATGGAGAAGTGCATCGCCGATCTCGGCGCCTGCCTTGAACACGCCCGCAGCCGTCTCGGCTACAAGCGCGTGATCCTTGGCGGCTGGTCCGGCGGCGGATCCATGTCGCTCTTCTACCAGGACCAGGCGGAGCGGCCGACGATCACCCACACACCCGCCGGAGACCCGTATGACTTGACGCAGAAGGCCCTGCCGCCTGCGGACGGGATCATGCTGCTCGCCGCGCATGTCAGCCGCGCCATCACACTGACCGAATGGATGGACCCCTCGATCACCGACGAGACGCGCCCGTTCGACCGCGACCCGGCCCTCAACATCTACGATCCCGCCTGTCCGGCGCAGCCTCCCTATACGGATGAATTCGTCGCGAGGTTCCGCGCCGCGCAGCTGGCCCGCAATCGCCGCATCACGGTCTGGGTCAAGGACACGCTGGACGATTTGCGCCGCAAGGGCGATGTGAATGCCGAACGGGCCTTTACCGTTCACGGCACCATGTCGAATGTCTGCTGGACAGACCCCGCGCAGGAGCCATCAGACCGCCGGCCTCATACCTGCTATCTGGGCGAGCCCCGTATCGCGAATGACGGACCCGTGGGTCTCGCGCGCTTCACCACGCTCAGGTCCTGGCTTTCCCAATGGGGCCATGACACCACCCACGCGGACGGCCTCGGCAATGCAGCGCGCATTTCCTGCCCCGTTCTCGTCATCAACAATACGGCCGACCTCGCCTGCACGCCGAGCCATGCGCGCCGCCTGTTTGATGCCGTCGGCCACAGTCGAAAGGTCTACCGCGATATTCAGGGGGCGGATCATTACTATATCGAGCGCCCGGACTTGCTCCCGGCGGCGGTCAAGGTCTGCGCAGACTGGCTGGACGCCGAGGCGCTGTCGGGCTGACAGAGCCGTCTTACTGCGGCAGGCGGACGATTTCGTCCTCGTCGGACTTTACGGCCGGCGTGTCGAGGACGGTCTCGGGCGCCGTTTCGATGTCCACACCGAGGTCTGCGACGCCTTCGAAGTTTCCGCCCGTCCCGCCGGGCGCGACGATCAGGCCGCCGTTCGATCCGACAGACTCCGTACTGATGATCGGCCGTGCAGGCTCGCTTCCGCCGCGCCCGATGTTCAGGTTCAACGTGCCCTCGACTTCGGAGCCCGCCTCGGCGGTCTGGGTGATTTCTTCGGCGGGGGCGGCTTCAGCCTCGGCGCTGGAGACAGTGGCGGAACACGCAGAGCCCAGACCGGCAAGCGCGGCGAGAAGCAGGAAAGAGATCGGTTTCATCGGCATTCCTTAAGCATGATGCTCCAGCGACCGGGCTGCAAGCTTGGATTCCACAACGTCCCAGAATTTGGCAGTCGCATCAATGCCCGACAACCGCTTGAGGGCCTGCAGACCGGTTGGTGATGTGACATTGACCTCGGTCAGGCGTCCGCCAATCACGTCGATGCCGGTCAGCACCAGCCCGCGCCGTTTCAGTTCCGGACCGATGCGCGCGCAGATAAGTCTGTCGGCGGCTGACAGTTCCGTCGCCTCGGCCGTGCCGCCGACGACGAGATTGGAGCGCACCTGTCCGGCCTTTGGCTTGCGGTTGATGGCGCCCACCGGCTCACCGTCGATCAGGATGACGCGCTTGTCCCCGTCCGCAACCGCCGGGAGGAAGGCCTGAACCATCACGGGCTCGCCCGACCGGCCAAGGAACAGTTCCAGCAGGGAATCGAGGTTTGAGTCGTCGGCCGTCAGCCGGAACACGCCCGCGCCGCCATGCCCATAGAGCGGCTTCACGATGATATCGCGGTGTTTCTCGCGGAAGGCATCAATGACGCCCCGGTCGCGCGTCACCAGCGTGGGCGGCATGATGTCCGGAAACATCAGCGGAAAGATCTTCTCGGGGCTCGAGCGCACACCGGCCGGATCGTTCAGCACCAGCGTCTGGCCGGACACTTCCTCCAGCAGATGGCACGCCGTGATATAGCCCATGTCGAAGGGCGGATCCTGACGCATCAGGATCACATCGGTATCCTTGGCCAGGTCCAGGGTCCGCGCCTCGCCGAACACGCCGGGCGTCCCGGGCACGCGTTGCACGCGGGCAGGGCGTGCGCGGGCCGTCACGCGGCCTTCCGTCCAGGCGAGATCGCCCGGGCCATAGACGAAGATTTCATGACCGCGCGCCTGGGCGGTCTCGGCAAGGGCGAAGGTCGTATCGCCGTCGATGTTCACCCGCTCGAGCGGGTCCATCTGAATGGCTATGCGCAGTGTCACGCGGTGAATGGCCCCCGTCCTTGCGGAAGGCTCGCGGGAATCAGCGGCTTCCTGTGTCGTAACTCGCGCCCGAAAGTTCGGGCATCGGCTCGGTTGTATATGCCGCGTCCGGAGCCGGTTGATAAGTGGGGGGCGGCGCTTCCGTCGTGATCGGTGCAGCCTGGCGCCCTGCCAGGTCGCGAATGCGGACATAGGAGACAACCTGTTTGACGCCGCCGACCACGCTGGCCTCTTCGGCCGCCGCCCGCACTTCATTGGCGTCGCGTGCAAAGCCCATCAGGTAGACCACGCCGCCATACGTCTCGACATTGATATTGACGCTCCTGACGGTGGACGAGCCAATCAGGCGGGCCCGGACGCGTCCGGTGATGATTTCGTCGGAGACGTTGGACATGAAGCCACCCGGCGGCTCGATCCGGATTTCGTTGGCGACATCCATGGTCCGCGAGGAACTCCACGCAATGCCTTCGGCGTAGGTGCGGTCGGCCGGCTCGT
This sequence comes from Hyphomonadaceae bacterium, assembly GCA_027485145.1. GTDB lineage: Bacteria > Pseudomonadota > Alphaproteobacteria > Caulobacterales > Hyphomonadaceae > Hyphomonas. The sequence goes on from JAIXRO010000169.1 coordinate 35,586, forward strand.
TCACCCGGCCGGACAGGAGGACGAGGCCATTGGCGACTTCCACGTCCACTTCGGCGAACTTGGCGCCGCTTTCGTTCAGCAGCTTGGCCTTGATCTCGTTCGAGGCGGTCGCATCGTCGACGGCCTCGCCCATCGTTTTTTCCTGCACGGAGGTCAGCCCGACGGCGCCCGCGGTTCCGAGCACGGCGGCAGCGCAACCGGACAGGGACAGGGCGGCGAGCAGGCAGGCAGGCGCAAGAACAGCACGCATGGGAGTTTTCCTGACGTTCATGGGAGACCCGCTTTCATTACACACCAGATAGGGCGAAACTCGGGCATCATCCAAATGAAACCCTGTACAGGAACTGAACGTGGCCCGGAGCTGGCCCGGAGCTGGCCCGTAACTGGCCCGTATCTGGCCCGCTATTGGCAAGCCGCTGCGCCTTTTTGCTGGTTGCTGAGGCGCCGTCATGGTAACAATCGGGCAACGCAGCAGAAGGAGCCGTTGCCCTGTCATCCGCCAAAAGCCGGGTTGAGCCCCCCAAGACCGTGTCGCTCGCAGATATCAAGCTGCTTGCCGAATCGCTCTCAAAGGTCCTCGAAGACGACAAGGCCGAAGATCTGGCCTTCATCGAACTTCAAGGCAAATCCTCCCTCGCCGACTTCATGATCATTGCGTCGGGCCGCTCCGGACGGCACGTGGCCGCGCTTGCGGACCATGTGGCGCAGGAGGCCAAACGCCTGACTGGCCGCCCGGCCAGTGTCGAGGGCATGGCCAATGCGGACTGGGTGCTGATCGATACCGGTGACGTGATTGTGCACCTGTTCCGCCCGGAAGTGCGCGAATTCTACAATCTCGAAAAGATCTGGATGACCGACCAGGCCCCGCACCGGGTCCGCGCGTCCTGATCCATGCGGCTGCAGATTGTCGGGGTGGGGCGCCTGAAAGACGGCCCCGAGCGCAGTCTGGCCGATGACTACCTTGCCCGGGCCTTGCCGCTCGCCCGGCAACTCGGTTTTCGCGGCCCTGACGAGCATGAAGTCGCCAGCGGCAATGGACTTGAGGCCGAAGGCGCCCGTCTGATCACGAAAGTGCCGGACGGCGCACTCTGCCTCCGCCTCGACGAAGGCGGCGAAAATCTAACCTCGCAGCACCTCGCCACAAGGCTCGCGCGCTGGCGCGATGACGGCCAGCGCGATGCGGTTTTCCTCATCGGCGGGGCCGAAGGCTACAGCGATTATGTCCGCCGCAAGTTCCCCGCAACATTGGCCTTCGGCGTACAGACCTGGCCGCACAGGCTGGTGCGCGCCATGCTGGCTGAGCAAATCTACCGCGCCATGACCATCCTGGCGGGAACGCCGTACCACAAAGCCTGATGACGGGCGCCAAGGGGTAGGCAGGCCCCGGCGCTCAGGGGGGAGAAAACGCCAGGGCCTGGTGAACATCCGGGCTTGGAGAGGGCGAGCCGTTTCGGCGCCGCCCGGATATTCGTTCCCTTTACGCTGCGCCCCGCAACTGGATCACCTCTCGGGCGAATTTCTTGTCCGTTGCCGCCGCGACCTCAACCGCATTAAGGAATGTCGGCGACGCAGGAGACAGAACCAATGCCAAGCGGAGGAATGTGGCGCATCTACGGGCCGGTGATCCTGATCGCTCTGGCGGGGTTTATCCTGACCCTCTTCCTGATGGATCCGGCGCCGCCGAAGAAGATCCGGTTCGGGGCAGGGGCGCAGGGCGGCGCGTACCATGCCTACGCCGAGCGCTATCAGCGCCTGCTTGCCGAACAGGGCGTCGAAGTCGAACTCGTCGATACCGCCGGCTCGATCGACAATCTGCGGCTGCTGGAAGATGACTTTCTCGATGTCGCGCTGGTGCAGGGCGGCCTGTCCGGCATCACCGAGCGCAAGCAGCTTCGCTCGCTCGGCGGCCTGTTCGAGGAGCCTTTCTGGGTCTTTGTCCGGTCAGATCTCGCCGTTGAGAATTTCGGCGACCTGAAAGACCTGCGCGTCTCCATTGGCCCCGAAGGATCGGGCACACGTGCGCTGGCGACCATCCTTCAGTCCGAATATGGCGGCGACTGGTCCGAAAGCGCGCGCGCAGCGCTGGCCAGCGCGGACGCCGAAGCGGCCCTGCGCAAGGGTGAACTGGATGCCGCGGCATTCGCGGCCTCGCCGCAGGCCCCGTATGTCCAGTCACTTTTGCGGGCCGAGGGCATCCGGCTGCTGCCCTTCGACCGGGCCGAAGCCATCGCGCGGCGAACCGATGGTCTGTCCTCGGTCACGCTCCTGCGCGGTATTGCCGATGTCGGCGCCGACATTCCGGCAAGCGATGTGCCGCTGTCGGCCGCCGTCGCCCAACTCGCCGTGCGCAGCGACACCCACCCGGCGATCGAAGCCGTGCTGCTCGATGCCGCGACCGCGATCCACGCCGAACGCAGCCTCTTTGCGCCCGCCGGCCGGTTCCCGAATGTCCAGAATGCCGACTTGCCGGTCAGCGCCCAGACGACGCGGTTCTACCGCGATGGCCCGTCCTTCCTGAGACGGTACTTTCCGTTCAGCGTTGCGAACTTCCTTGACCGGGCCTGGGTGCTCGCGATTCCGCTCCTGACACTGGCCTTCCCGCTCGTGCGCGCCGCCCCGCCGATCTATCGCTGGCGCGTCCGGCGCCGGATCTACGTCTGGTACAAGGACCTGCGCGCGCTGGAAGACGAGGGCCGCGCGACCCCGCCGGGGGATCCCCGCGTGTCGGTGATCAGCCGGCTCGAACAGCTGCAGGCCGATATCGGCCAGCTGGACGTCCCGCTCTCCTATACGGACGACTTGTATCGCCTGCGCGGCCATGTCGAGTTCGTGAAACAATTGCTGCGCACGGCGCCGGTCGAGACAGCGGCGATCGCCTAGAGCAGGCCTGCCGCCTTCGCGTCCGCCTGAAAGGTCCGTGAGACGGGCGCCATCTTGCCGGATGGCAGCTTCAGCGCGATGCGGCCGCCTTCGCGTTTGACGTCCTGGACGGCCGCCTTGGACACCCACCAGGACCGGTGCACCTGCAAACCGCCGGCTCCCTCCAACTCGCGGATCGCATCGGCAAGCCGCATCAGGACAAGTTCCTCGCCGAGATTGGTGTGCACGCGCAGGTAATGGTCTTCCGATGAGATCGCATGCAGTTCGGCTTGCCGGAACTTGAGAGGAAGGCGCGCCAGGAACGCACGTGCCGCGTCCGGCGTTATCAGATCCGATGAACCCGCCGGCTTCTGAAACGCGATGGCCAGGACGTACCCGCCCAGCACCATGACCACGCAGACCGCGAACACGTAAAGGTACTGGACCGGCAGCGCCGCGAACGACATCGCGCCCGCCAGCACGGCGGAATAGGCATAAAGCGCGGCGGTGACGGGTATGGCGATCAAGGCGGCACCCGCCGCAATCCGCAAGGGCAGCGGCCAGGGCTCGAACCGCGTGCCGAAGATGAACGGGATGATGAAGGCGGACGAGGCCGTCCCGGTGCCGATCGTGATCAGCCACATGGAATATCGCAGCCAGAGCGGGCCGGTCACGCCATAGATGCCGAACCAGGTGAACACGCCGGCCAGCACGATGACGAGGGCCACGTTCTGCAGCAGGCTTCGCAACTGGGAAGTCACCTGTTTCACCCCTGCATTTGACGCTTCGCGAACGGTAATGGCGTCATTTCGCGAAGGATTCCAGCCGGAACACGTAGTTGCCGTGGCGAGCCGCCCGGCGGCCTGCGAGGACGAACTGGCCGGGCGGCAAACCGTCCATAACCCGTCCATAACCTCTGGAGAGTCCAAACCGATGACCACCGTTGAAGCCCACCTGTCCACCCGCCCGCAGTTTTCCCTCTGGGCCTGGCGCAAGGCCAACATCAACAAGATCAACGTCGCGATCGGCGTCGTCGTCTTTGGCGTCATCAGCTGGCTGATCCTGCAGCAGATGCCGCCGGTGCGTTTCCGGCTGGACGTGACACCCCTTCTGGCGGCGCCCGCGATGGTGCAGGTGCACGTGGCCGCGGCCATCACCGCCTTTACCGTCGGCTGCATCCTGATGATGGGGGTCAAGGGAAACACGATGCACCGGTTGCTCGGCTATGGCTGGGTGGCGGCGATGGCGACAACCGCCATCAGCTCCTTCCTGCTGTTCGGCCCGGTCGGCAGCCATCTCAGCCTCATTCATGCGCTGTCGGCCTGGACGCTGATCGTCCTGCCGATGGGCATTGCGGCCGCGCGCGGTGGCAACATCAAGGCTCATCGCCAGGCGATGACCGGCGTGTTCACGGGCGGCATGCTGATTGCCGGCCTGTTCACCTTCCTGCCTGGCCGCCTGATGTGGGACATCTTCTTCACGACCTGATTTTTGACCAAGCCTTACGGCTGTTGCAGAAGCCCGCTACAAGCCTCCTCAACACATCGGGTCGTTGAGGAGGCAAATCATGAAAAACATCACGGCAATCGCGGCGCTGTCATTGCTCGCAGCCTGCCAGTCGCCAGCGGAGATACCGCTGATCGGCGATGCCTTCGCGCCGAAAACCGCGGAAGATGCCCTCGAGCCTTACTACCGCACGCTGCCGGACGATTTCTTCCCTTATGCGCCGAAGGGTCCTGTGCTTCCGGCGGCCGACGCCGTGCTGACGCGCATTCTGGTGGGCTCGTGCCTCGACGAGGAAAAGGGCGACAGCGCCACGCTGCGCACGATTGCCGCCCAGCAGGCCGACCTGTTCCTGATGATCGGCGACAACGTCTATGGCGACAAGGACGGACCCGCCAACATCAACAACCAGCCGGAACTCGACGAGCTGCGCGCAAGCTTCCGCGACCTCGCCGCGCGGGAGGATTTCAAGGCCGTGCGGGCGAAGTTCCCGATGATGGTGGCCTGGGACGACCATGATTACGGCGCCAATGATGCGGGCAGGGGGTTCGTCTTCAAGCGGCTTGCCGAGCGCATCCATGAACGGTTCTGGGGTCTCGATGACAAGGATGTCGGCGCTTATCCGGGCACCTATTACGCGCGCACGTTTGGCCCCGAAGGCCAGCGCACGCAGGTGATCGTGCTCGACACGCGCTTCTTCCGGTCCAACCTGACGCCGACCGACGAATGGAACAAGAAAGGCAAGGAGCGCTATATCCCCTCCGCTGATCCCGAGCAGGACATGCTGGGCAATGACCAGTGGACCTGGCTGGAAAACCGGCTGCAGGACCCCGCCGACGTGCGCCTGATCGTCTCGTCCATCCAGGTCCTGCCGACCGATGGTCACGGCTTCGAGGCCTGGGCCACGCTGCCGAAGGAACAGGCACGCCTCTACAACCTCGTGCGCGAAACCGAGGCCAAGGGCGTCGTGTTCGTGTCGGGCGATCGCCACACGGCGTTCCTCTACAAGGACGAGGCAGCGCTGCCTTACCCGGCTTACGAGTTGACCGCGTCTTCGATGAACCTCTCCTTTGCGGAGACTTCGGCCGAGATGGACAAGGCGCAGCTCGGAGAGGGGTACCCGCCCGAGAATTTCGGCGCGATCGGAATCGATTGGGCGGCGGGCACCGTCAGCCTCGAGGTGAAGTCGAACACCGGCGAGACCGTGCGCCAGGCGACCACGACCTTCCGTTGATCCCGTAACGCCGATGTCGGGCTACCGGAATGTGATCACGCTGATCTTCGCGATCTGCCTGATGCAGGCGGCTGCGAGCTTTCTTGGCGTCATCACACCGGTCGGGCTGACCGAACTGAAGGCCGGTGAAGCGCTCACCGGACTGATCGGCGCCGTTTACTCGGCCGGTTTCATGGCGGGCGCCTGGGCCGGGCCGGCCTTGCTCGGCCGCTATGGCACCATCCGGCTCTATGCGGCCGCGGCGGCCGTCACTGCGGTGTGCGCGCTGGTCATGGGCATGGTGCCTGGCATTGCAGCCTGGGGCGCAGCGCGTGTGATGCAGGGCATCGGCTTCGGCCTGTTGTTCGCCAGCGCCGAAAGCTGGCTCGGTCATGCCACACCGAGCGACCGGCGCGGCGACGTCATGGGGTTCTATTACTTCCTCTCGCGGATCGCCGGCATGCTCGCCCCGTTCCTCGCTTTCGGGCTGTCGGCGCTCGATCCGCGCGGCCTCAGCTGGGTGTCGATCCTGCTTTGCCTGTCGCTCGTCACGCTCTGCCTGACGCGTCAGGAGGAGCCAGCCCCGCCCGCGCGCGAGGTGATGAATCCGGTCGATCTGTTCCGGCTCGCGCCCTCGGCGGTGACCGGGTGTTTCCTGGCCGGACTTCTCAACACCGGCACGCTGGCCCTTTTGCCCACCTGGACCAGCACGTTTTCAATCGGCGGCGGTGGCACGGCGGCGGCGGCCTGGGCGGCGGCCGCGGCCGCAGGCGGCGCGCTTCTGGTCCAGTGGCCGGCCGGGCGGATTTCCGACCGGGTGGAGCGGCGGATCGTGGTCGCGGTGCTGTCCCTGTTCTCGGGCGCTGCGGCGCTCGCCCTCGCGGCCGGTGGCACGCGGTTCAGCGAGCCGGCGGTGCTCGCCTTGCTGTGCCTTTGGGGGGCAGGGGCGTTTGCGTTTTACGGTGTGTGCGCTGCCCATGCGATCGACCGCGGCGGCCCGGGGCGGATTCCGCAAGTGATGAGCGGCATCCTGTTCGTCTGGGCAGCAGGCTCGGTGATCGGCCCGGTACTCTCGGGCGTCGCGATGAGCCTCGGCGGGCCGCAGGCCCTTTTCGGGGTGGCCGCGTTCGGTCTTTTCCTGCTGGCCGGGATCATGCTTGTGCGCAGCCGCGTGCGTCCGGCGCCGGTGCCGATGGCCTCGGACGGCTTCATGCCCGCGGAGGCCACATCCTCCACCTTGGCCAATCCCGACGCGCGGCAGGCCGGGCAAACATGACAGCGCTCAGCAACAGCTGCTGTATTCGTGTAGGGCGAGACTAAGGCGCCGATCGCTCGCGCGGAGCGTGTCTCTACGGCAAGCCCGCCAACTGGGTTCGCAAATTGATACTCAGACTGTTGCGGCGCCTGCGACGACTGGTATACAGCGGCGCGAACCATAGGGATGACGGGCTGGCGAAGGGCGACCAGACCTCGCATCCAACAGGGAAAACTCCATGAACATTCACGAATACCAGGCCAAGGCGCTGCTGAAGACATTCGGCGCGCCGGTTGCAGAAGGCGTGCCTGTCCTCTCGCTGGCGGACGTCCAGAAAGCCGTTGATTCGCTTCCCGGCCCGCTCTGGGTCGTAAAGAGCCAGATCCACGCCGGCGGACGCGGCAAGGGCAAGTTCATCGAGCCTGAAGCGGGCGAGAAGGGCGGCGTGCGCCTCGCTTTCTCGAAGGAAGACGTGAAAAAACATGCCGAAGCGATGCTCGGCAAACACCTCGTGACCGCGCAGACCTCTGCCGCCGGCAAGCAGGTGAACCGTCTGTACGTCGAAGACGGCGCGGACATCGAGAAGGAACTCTACCTCTCGATCCTCGTCGACCGGTCGACGTCGAACGTGGCCTTCGTCGTGTCGACCGAAGGCGGCATGGATATCGAGGCGGTCGCGCATGACACGCCGGAGAAGATCCTCACCGTGCAGATCGATCCGCTGGTCGGCGTGACGCCTGCCGATGCGCAGAAACTCAACGCCGCGCTGCACCTCACCGGCATGGCGGCCGAAGACGGCCTCAAGCTCTTCCCGATCCTCTACAAGGCCTTCACCGAGAAGGACATGGCGATGCTGGAGGTGAACCCCCTCATCGTCATGAAGGACGGCCACCTGCGCGTGCTCGACGCAAAAGTCTCGTTCGACGGCAACGCGATCTTCCGCCATCCGGATGTCGCGGCCCTAAAGGACGAGACCGAACAGGATGCCAAGGAACTCGAAGCGGCTGAATGGGACCTCGCCTATATCGCGCTCGATGGCACGATCGGCTGCATGGTCAACGGCGCCGGCCTCGCGATGGCGACGATGGACATCATCAAGCTCTACGGCGAAGAGCCGGCCAACTTCTGCGATGTCGGTGGCGGCGCCGGCAAGGAGAAGGTGGCAGCCGCCTTCAAGATCATCATGAAGGACCCGAACGTGAAGGGCATCCTCGTGAACATCTTCGGCGGCATCATGAAATGCGATGTCATCGCCGAAGGCGTGATCGCAGCCGTCAAGGAAACCAACCTGTCGGTTCCACTGGTCGTGCGCCTCGAAGGCACCAACGTCGAACTCGGCAAGAAGATCATCCGCGAAAGCGGCCTCAACGTCATTTCCGCAGACGATCTCGATGATGCGGCCCAGAAAATTGTCAAAGCGGTGCGGGGTTAAGCGTCATGTCCATTCTGATCGACAAGAACACGAAAGTCCTGACGCAAGGCATGACCGGCAATACCGGTTCGTTCCATACCAGCCAGGCGCTTGACTATTACGGCACGCAGATGGTTGGCGGCATCCACCCCAAGAAGGGCGGTGAGATGTGGACGGCGGCGAACGGCAAGGAATTGCCGATCTTCGCCTCCGTGGCCGAAGGCAAGGCCAAGACCGGCGCCACCGCCTCCGTCGTCTATGTGCCGCCGGCAGGCGCTGCGGCGGCCATTGAAGAAGCGATCGACGCGGAAATCCCGCTGATCGTCTGCATCACCGAAGGCGTGCCGGTCATGGACATGGTCCGCGTCAAGGCAAAGCTGAAGTCGTCCAAGTCGCGCCTGATCGGGCCGAACTGCCCGGGCATCATCACCGCCAACGAATGCAAGATCGGCATCATGCCGGGCTCGATCTTCAAGAAGGGCTCGGTCGGCATCGTCTCGCGCTCCGGCACGCTGACCTATGAAGCCGTGTTCCAGACCACGAACGCACGCCTCGGCCAGACGACCGCCGTCGGTATCGGCGGCGACCCGGTCAAGGGCACCGAGTTCATCGACATGCTCGAGATGTTCCTGGCCGATGACGAGACCAAATCGATCATCATGATCGGCGAGATCGGCGGCTCGGCCGAAGAAGAAGCCGCGCAGTTCCTGATCGACGAGGCCAAACGCGGCCGCAAGAAGCCGATGGCGGGCTTCATCGCAGGCCGCACGGCGCCGAAGGGTCGCACAATGGGCCACGCTGGCGCGATTGTGTCTGGCGGGAAGGGCGATGCGGAGTCAAAGATTGCAGCGATGGAAGCTGCGGGAATCCGTGTAAGCCCAAGCCCGGCGCGGCTGGGTACGACCCTGGTAGACGTCTTGAAGGGCTAGAACAGCCCGGCTGATAGACCCGCAGCGCGCGGATTTGCGCTGCGGGGTGCAAACGGAAACGGAAGGCCCCCGACAATCTCACCCGGGGGCGGCAGGCTCTGGAAGGATTGAAGTTCGATGGCAGATGATGGCAGCCCGGTGACCGGCCCGCGCAGCTCCGGCAATTCGGCGATGCTCGAAACCGCGTTCCTCTACGGGGCGTCTGCCCTCTGGATCGAGCAGATGCAGGCGGCCTATGCCAAGGACCCGGCCTCGGTGCCGGAAAGCTGGCGCGCCTTCTTCGCCGAGCTTGGAGATGATGGCGCGACCGCTGTCCAGAACGCCGAAGGCGCAAGCTGGAAGCGCGAGGGCTGGCCGAAAGCCATGAGCGATGACCAGGTCGCCGCCTTCGACGGCAACTGGGCGCTGCTCGAGCCAAAGATCGAGAAGAAGATCAAGGCCATCGCTCCGGCCGCGCCGCCGGCCGACATTTCGCAGGCGGTGACCGATTCGATCCGGGCGCTGATGATGATCCGCGCCTACCGGATCCGGGGCCACCTTGCGGCCCAGCTCGACCCCCTGCGCCTGTCGAGCTTCGGCGAGCAGCCGGAACTCGACCCCGCGACGTACGGTTTCAAGCCGGAAGACCGCGACCGCCTGATCTTCATCGACAACGTGCTTGGCCTCGAGCGCGCCTCGATCAACACCATGCTTGAAATCCTCAAGCGCACCTATTGCTCGACCATCGGCATCGAGTTCATGCACATCTCGGATCCCACCGAGAAAGCCTGGCTGCAGGAACGCATCGAAGGGCCGGACAAGGGCGTGGCGTTCACGCGCGAAGGCAAGTTCGCGATCCTCCGCAAGCTGATCGAAGCCGAGACGTTCGAGCGCTTCCTGCACAAGCGTTTCCCGGGCACCAAGCGGTTCGGCCTCGATGGCGGCGAAGCCGCCGTGCCCGCGCTGGAGCAGATCATCAAGCGCGGCGGCGCGCTGGGCGTCAACGAGATCGTCGTCGGCATGCCCCACCGCGGCCGCCTCAACATGCTCGCGGCCGTGATGGGCAAGGGCTATGACAAGATTTTCCACGAGTTCCAGGGCGGCTCGACGCAAGGCGTCGGCGAGTTTGGCTCGGGTGATGTGAAATACCACCTCGGCGCCTCATCCGACCGCGAGTTCGACGGCAACACCGTCCACCTCACGATGAGCGCCAACCCCTCGCACCTCGAGGCGGTCAACCCCGTCGTGCTCGGCCGCACCCGCGCCAAGCAGTTCACGGAGTCGCGCCAGGCCGGAAAGCTGGACCGGTCCAAGAAGCTGCCGCTGCTTCTGCACGGCGATGCCGCGTTTGCAGGCCAGGGCGTGGTAGCCGAGTGTTTCGCGCTGTCGGGCCTGCAGGGTTACCGCACCGGCGGCACGATCCATTTCATCGTCAACAACCAGATCGGCTTCACCACGAGCCCGATGTACTCGCGCTCCTCGCCATATCCGTCGGATGTGGCCCTCGCGGTCCAGGCCCCGATCTTCCACGTCAACGGCGATGACCCGGAAGCGGTTGTCTATGCAGCGAAGGTCGCCACCGAGTACCGGCAGAAGTTTGCCAAGGACGTGGTCATCGACATGTTCTGCTATCGCCGCTTCGGCCACAACGAGGGCGATGATCCGACGATGACCCAGCCGGTGATGTACCGCGTCATCCGCGATCTTCCGTCCACCCGCGAAATCTATGGCAAGCGTCTCGTTGCCGAAGGCCTGTTGACGGCCGAGCAGGTCGACGCGCAGGTCAAGGAGTTCGAGGCCTTCCTCGAACAGGCCTTCACCGCGGCCAAGGACCTCAAGACCAACAAGGCCGACTGGCTCGAAGGCCATTGGTCGGGTTTCAGCCTGCCGATCGATGATGACCGGCGCGGCAAGACCGGCGTCGCCAAGGCCAAGCTCAAGGAACTCGGCGAGGCGATCACGCGCGTGCCGCCCGGCGTGGACGTGCACAAGACGGTCGAGCGCGTGCTGGCCCGTCGCCGCGAAAGCTACGAGACCGGCAAGGATATCGACTGGGGCGGCGCCGAGCATCTCGCCTTCGCAAGCCTCCTCGACGAAGGCTTCCCCGTGCGCCTCTCGGGCCAGGATTGCGGCCGCGGCACGTTCGTGCAGCGCCACAGCCATATCGTCGACCAGACCACCGGTGAGCGTCACACGCTGTTGAACCGGATCAGCGACAAGCAGGCGCCCTACGAAGTCATCGACTCGCTGCTCTCGGAAGAGGCGGTGCTCGGTTACGAGTATGGCTACTCGCTCGCTGACCCGAACACGCTGACCCTCTGGGAGGCCCAGTTCGGAGACTTCTGCAACGGCGCGCAGGTCTATTTCGACCAGTTCATCTCGAGCGCGGAGCGCAAGTGGCTGCGCATGTCCGGCCTCGTGATGCTGCTGCCGCATGGCTATGAAGGTCAGGGTCCGGAGCATTCCTCGGCCCGCCTCGAGCGCTTCCTGCAGATGTGCGCGGAAGACAACATGCAGGTCTGCAACCTGACGACGCCGTCGAACTATTTCCACGCCCTGCGCCGCCAGATCCACCGCGAGTTCCGCAAACCGCTGGTCATCATGACGCCCAAGTCGCTGCTGCGCCACAAGCTGGCCACCTCGACCTTCGACGACATGAATGCCAAGTCGACCTTTCACCGCGTCCTCTGGGATGATGCCGAAACACCGGGCCGCGAAGGCAAGGTCAAGCTGGTGCCGGACAAGAAAATCCGGCGCGTCGTGCTCTGCTCGGGCAAGGTCTATTACGACCTGTTCGAGGCCCGTGAAGCATCGGGTGCGGACGATATCTATCTCCTGCGCGTCGAGCAGTTCTACCCCGTGCCGCGCAAGTCGCTGGTTACGGAACTGAAGCGCTTCACGCAGGCCGAGATCGTCTGGTGCCAGGAAGAGCCGCGCAACATGGGTGGCTGGACTTTCATCCGTGACGAGATCGAATGGTGCGCCGGCCAGGCCGGCGTCAAGCAGCCGCGTCCGCGCTATTCGGGCCGCCCGCCGAGCGCCGCCACCGCCACCGGCCTCCTGTCGAAACACCAGGCCGAACAAGCCAACCTGATCCGCATCGCGCTGTCGTCAGACCCGGTTGATGACCGGAACGTCACGCCCTGATCCCTCCTGCAATCTCTCCGGACCCTGAACCCATGTCAGACATTGTTGTTCCCACACTCGGCGAAAGCGTTACCGAAGCGACGGTCGGCCGGTGGCTGAAGGCGAAGGGCGACACCGTCAAGAAAGACGACGTGCTGGTCGAACTGGAAACCGACAAGGTCTCCGTCGAAGTCTCGGCGAGCGAGGACGGCGTATTGTCCGATATCTCGGTGCCGGAAGGCGAGACGGTTGGCATCGGGGCCCTCCTTGGACGGATCAATGGGGCAGGGGCCGCTGCTGCGAAACCCGTTGCGCCGGCCGCGGTGGCAGCGCCCGCAGCCCCCGCACCGGCTGCCGCACCCGCTGCGGCGCCATCGCCCGCGGGCGGTGTGACGGACGTGAAGGTTCCGGTGATGGGCGAGAGCGTCGCCGAGGGCACCATCGCCTCCTTCAGCAAGAAGGTCGGCGACAAGGTGTCGAAAGACGAGACGATTGCCGAGATCGAAACCGACAAGGTCGCCCTCGAAGTCCCGTCGCCGGCCGATGGCGTGATCCTTGAGCTGCTGGTCCAGCCGGGCGCCAGCGTGGCGCCGGGTTCGGTGATTGCGCGGATCGGCGCCGCGGGTGCGGCGCCCGTAGCAACGGCTCCCGTCGCAGCGCCGCCCAAGCCGGTCGCTGTGCCCGCCGCCGCCACCGGCGCGGATCGCCCCGTGGCGCCCTCCGTCCGCCGCATTGCCTCCGAGGCAAATGTCTCGCCCGCCGCCATTCCCGGGTCCGGCCGTGATGGCCGCGCGACCAAAGCCGACGCCCTTGCTTACGTGAACCAGCCGAAAGTCCCTGCCATGCAAGATACCCAGCTGCGCCCGCCGCGCGAGACCGGCCCGCTTGAAGAACGTGTACGGATGACGCGCCTGCGTCAGACGATCGCCCGCCGCCTCAAGGAGGCGCAGGATTCGGCCGCGATGCTGACGACGTTCAACGACGTCGACATGTCCGCCGTCATGGACCTGCGCAAGAAACACCAGGACGCCTTCGTCGCCCGCCACGGTATCAAGCTCGGCTTCATGAGCTTCTTCGTGAAGGCCGTCACGGGCGCACTCAAGGAAGTGCCGGCCGTCAATGCCGAGATCGACGGTCAGGATATCATCTACAAGAACTACTATGACATCGGCGTCGCCGTCGGCACCGACAAGGGTCTCGTCGTGCCGGTTGTGCGCGGCGCCGATTCGATGTCGCTCGCCGATGTCGAGAAGGAAATCGCCGGTCTCGGCAAGAAGGCCCGCGACGGCGCGCTCACCATCGGCGACCTGCAGGGCGGCACCTTCACCATCTCCAATGGCGGCATCTATGGCTCGCTGATGTCCACGCCGATTCTCAACCCGCCCCAGTCCGGCGTGCTCGGCATGCACCGGATCGAGGACCGCCCGATTGTCCGCGCCGGCCAGATCGTCATCCGCCCGATGATGTATCTCGCGCTCAGCTACGATCACCGGATCGTCGACGGCAAGGAAGCCGTGACCTTCCTCGTGCGCGTCAAGGAAGCGCTGGAAGATCCGGACCGGATGCTGCTGGAAGTCTAGGTTCTACGAAAAATCACCAGGTGAGCCATGCTGAAAGATCACTTCAGCGTGGTTGCCTCTTGTATTTTCCGTCCAGCGTCAGACCTTAGCGCCAGAGCGATCAACGCCGGAGACGCAAGATGACCGACACGACCTATGAGCCCCCGAAAGTCTGGACCTGGAACAAGGAAAGCGCCGGACGCTTTGCGGCCATCAACCGGCCCGTCGCCGGTCCGACCCATGAAAAGGACCTCCCGGTCGGCAAGCATCCGCTGCAACTCTATTCGCTGGGAACGCCGAACGGCGTGAAGGTCACCATCCTGCTCGAGGAATTGCTCGCCAAGGGTCACGCCGGCGCCGAGTATGATGCCTGGCTGATCAACATCATGGAGGGCACGCAATTCTCCTCCGGCTTTGTCTCCGTCAACCCGAACTCCAAGATCCCCGCCCTGATGGACCATTCCGTCAGCCCGCCCCAGCGCGTGTTCGAATCCGCCTCGATCCTCCTCTACCTGGCCGAGAAGTTCGGGGAATTCCTGCCGAAGGATCCGCGCAAGCGCACCGAGGCCATCTCCTGGCTCTTCTGGCAGATGGGTTCTGCGCCGATCCTCGGCGGCGGTTTCGGCCATTTCTACGCCTACGCGCCGATCAAGGTCGAATACGCGATCGACCGCTATGCGATGGAAGTGAAGCGCCAGCTCGATGTGCTCGACCGCCATCTCGCGGAGAACGAGTACATGGCCGGCGACGAATACTCGATTGCCGACATGGCGATCTGGCCCTGGTACGGCGCGGTCGTGCTCGGCGTCGTCTACAATGCGGGCGAGTTCCTCTCGGTGCATGAATACAAGAACGTGCTGCGCTGGACCAAGCAGATCGGCGAGCGCCCGGCGGTGAAGCGCGGCCGGATGGTCAACTCGGTCAATGGCAAACCCGAAAACCAGCTGCGCGAACGCCACGACGCGAGCGATTTCGAGACGAAGACGCAGGACAAGATCGAAGCCCAGGCCTGAGCCCGGCGCTGCGGCGAGGCGCCCCGTCCCTTGCGCGGGGCGCGCCGCCTATATATCGGGGCAGATATCCGATGAGAGGCGCGTGCCGATGACGACTTATTCCAGCGATCCGCGCCGCCATACGGCCGAAACGGCCACTTCGATGGCTGATGTCCGCTATGAGATCGACCGGATCGACCGGCTGCTGGTCGAGATCATCGCCGAGCGCCAGTCCTTCATGGATGCCGCCGCCCGCATCAAGGGTGACCGGGCCGTGGTCCACGACCGCGCGCGGATCGAGGACGTGGTCGCCAAGGTAAAGGCCGAATGCCCGAAGCATGGCCTGTCGGCGGCCATCGCCGAGCCGGTCTGGCGCACGATGATCGACCGCTGCATTGCCTATGAGTTCGAAAGCTACGACGCGCTGCGCCGTCCGGCCGACGTCAAGTCATAGGCGGCCCGCGCGGCTTCCTCGAGCGTTTCGCCGAGGGCGTCTTTTACATCGCCCAGCAGAACGGCCGCCAGGGCCGGACTTGGCGCTTCGGCGCCGCGGCCGGCCCGTTCGGCCCGCTCGCAGGCGGCCGCCAGCTTGAGCGCACCGATGCCAAGGCTCGCGCCCTTGATGCTGTGGGCCGCGTCCGACCATTCGCGCCGCTCGAGGCGAGGATCGAGCAGGCGCGACCAGAGCTGCGCCTGGTGCTGGAACAGGCCGATCACCTCGATGGCGAGGTCGGTATCCCCACTCGTCATCGCGGAGAGATGATCGAGGTCCATCACGGGGAGGGGCGGACGGGGCTCAGACATGAAAGGCGCATCCTGGAGGGTCAGCTTTACCCCTCAAACCCTGAACGGCGGCGATTAGCATCCTGTTAACGATGCGGATTGTGCAAAAAATTCACGATTTATCGATTGTCGAAAAGCTCCCGTTCCTGTATTACGCGTTTTGAGGATCGTGAAACCGCCTCATTGCCGTCCGGGGACCAAAGACATGACCGACCTGCTCATCGTAATCCGCAACGTGGTGCTGGCAGCGACCCTCGGCTGGATCGGTCTCGAGTTCGCTCCCGACGCGGCCGACAAGGACGAAAAGCCGAGCGAGCAATCCTACGCTCTGCTCATTCTCGGCTAACCTATCCTGCCAAGCCTTAATCCGGCGCCGTGCAATCTGCTCTCGCAGCAGGCCGCAAGCCGCGATATACATCCGTCATGAACGAAGACTATTCCTTGCGCTCTTCGGGCCGGGACGACCTAGCACGCCATCAGGCGTCTCAGAACTATGAGATGGCCCGGCATGGCGGCGGTTGGATGGTTGCGGCGTCGGCCATACTCGCCGCGCTCTGGATTGGCGGTCTGGTATTGGGTTTCATCGCGCTCGGTGGTCCGGCTCTCGCGGCGCAGTTTTCCCCGCTGATCCTCGCTGCGGCCGGTATTGCCGCCATCATCCCCGCCGGCCTGATCCTCATGGCCGGCTTCATGGGTCGCTCCAGCCGCCGCGCCGCCGCCGCCAATGCGCTCGTGCTGGAGGCGGCCTCCCGTCTCATGGCGCCCGCCCGTGAGGCTGGCACCGAGGGCATCGCCTTTGCCGAACAGATGAAGCAGGCCGCCAGCGAAATCGACCGTGCGATGGAGCTGGCGATGATCGCCATGCGCGAGATGGCCGGCGAAATCAATGACGAACGCCTGCGCCTTGAATCGGTCTCCTACGCGACGTCCGACAATGCCCGCGACCTGTCGGTCCGGCTGGCCGCCGAGCGTCAGGCACTGGAGGCGCTCGCCCGCGAACTGCGCGGACAGATCAGTACGATGAGCGAAGCGATTCCGCGCCAGGCACAGCTGATGGTGTCCGCCGCGCGTCAGGCGAGCGAAGAAGTCGGACGCGCGGACACTGCGCTCGAAGCCCGGCTCGGCTCCATGGGGCGGGCAGGGGAAGATCTGACCCGCCGGCTCGAAGCGCTGGACGGCCTCGCCCGCGAAGCGGCCACGCGGACCGAAACGCTGACCTTCGCGATCACGCGCGTCGAGGACAAGCTCGAACACTCCCGCCGCACCGTGGACGCCGCCGTGCGCGCCAGCGAAGTCGCCGCCACCGCCGCCAACTCGACCGGCGAAGCGTTGAAGGGGGCGGTCGCCACCGCGATCGAAGGCGCCCGGCAAGCCAATGCCGAAATCCATGCGACCACGCGCGGCGCCGCCGAGGAAGCCGCGCGCGCCCTCTCCCGCCTGCGTGAAGCGGGCGAACAGGCGGCGTACGCGCTTCGCACGGCCAGCTATGCGGCCCGGATCGAAGGCGAGAATCTCGAGCGCCGCACGGGAATCGCGGCCCCCGAACCGGCGCCGGTCCTGCCGGCCGCGCCTGTGCGTCCCAGCATTTCTCCGCCGCCGTCCGAGTATTCGAACGGTCACGCGGCGCCGGGCCATGCGCCGGTCTATGCGAACGGCAATGGTCACGCGGCCCGGCATGCCAACGGCCATGGCGGCGATCCTCCCGGCATCGCGCCCAGCCGTGCCTTCCTCGACGATGACCTGTTTGAGGCCAGCGCGGAGGCCGTGATTGCGGCCACCGTTACGCCGGACACGGAGGATGCGCCGCTGGTGCTCGGCCGCGAAACCTCCGCGCGCGACGGAGAGCCGCTGATGCTTCGCCGGCGGCACGAAGACCCGCCCGCTGCGCCGGGCACCGCGCCGCGCCGGCGCGCGAGCGATCATCTTTCCGGAGGCGCCGCCAACGGCTCCGCGCTGCGCGACATCATTTCCGACATCACGCGCGAAGAGACCGGCGATGTCGATGAAGACCGCGAGCATATCGCCGAAACCATCGTTGCCCGGCTCGAATCCGCCGGCATTCCGCTCGGCGAGGTCTTCCGTCCACGGTCAAAGCGAAAGATCGCAGCCGCCAACCAGAAAAGCAACGCCTCCCGCCGGGATGCGATCCGCGATCAGGCGCGCAAGGAAGTCGAGCGCGTCGCGCACCGCCTGCGCAGTGACGCGAAGCTGATGGGCACGGCGCGGCGGTTCGCCGAGCTCGAGAAAGCCGATGCGCTCGTCGCGCTCGCACAAACGCAAAGCACCAGCCGCAATGCCAGCGCGCGCCTTGCCGCTTTCCTGCTGGTGGACGCGGCGCTCTGAATTTTCAGACGCCGATGACCTCGCTGTCCGAGGCTTCGTCCTTGATCCACTTGATGAAGGCGCGCACGTCCGGCGACAGGTGCCGGCCCTTCGGCCAGACCAGCCAGTAACCGAAATCGATGGGGATAGACCCGTTCGCAAATGGCGCGGCGAGGCGTCCCGCCGCGATGTCGTTCGCCGCGATGGCCTGCTTGGCCAAGGCCACGCCCCGGCCGGCCGCTGCCGACTCGATCACGAGGATGCCCTGGTTGAACCGCGGCCCCTTGGTGCCATCGACGCCCGAGACACCATGCGCGCGCAGCCAGCTTGCCCAGTCCGGGCAGGAGGGGTCATTCTCCGAGCTTTCGTCGTGCAGCAGCGTGTGATGCTTCAGGTCTTCGGGCTTGCGGATGGCGTCCGGCCCTTCCAGCAGGCGCGGAGAACAGACCGGCAGCACTGTCTCGTCCAGCAGCTTCTCCGATTTCAGGCCGTCATAATTCCCGCGGCCATAGCGGATCGCGAGGTCGGCATCGGCGGTGTTGAAATCCGTCAGCGACATGTCCGCCGAAATCCACGCCTCGGTGCCCTCGTTGAACCGGTGGAATTTTTCGAGGCGCGGCGCCAGCCACTTGGCGGCAAAGGACGGGGCACAGGACACCATCACGCGTCCCTTGCGGGCGGGTGCCTGCATGATGCGGCCGGCTTCGGAGATCCGCTCGAATGCCTCGCGCACGAGTGGCAGGCTGGCCTGCGCCGCATCGGTCAGCAGCACGGAACGGCCCGTACGCTTGAACAGCGGCGTGCCGGCAAAGTCTTCCAGCTGCCGGATCTGCTGCGAGATCGCGCCCGGCGTCACATTCAATTCCTCGGCCGCCTGTGTGAAGGACAAGCGCCGTGCGGCGGCCTCGAAGGCGCGCAGGGCGTTCAGGGGCGGCAAGCGGTCTGTGGGCTCGGACATGGATAGTTTCTCTAAAAGATAGACTTAGGGGTTGCCCGTTGCTGCCGAGGCGTCAAGGAGGTTTTGTGCGAACGTCCCTCCCGTACCGCTAAACCAGAGAGTTGCGCCCCATGCGCCAGTTCCCCGCCTTCTTTAACCTCGAGGGCGCCCGCATCGTGGTGTTCGGAGACGGCGACGAAGCGGCGCGCAAACTGCGCCTGCTGGTGACCTCGCCGGCCGAGCTGGTCCTTGTGGGTGGATTTGCAGATCCCGCGCTCGCGGCAGAGTTTGCCGGCCGCCTTGTCACGATGGACCGGCCCCGGATGGACGAGGCGCTGGAGCGCGCGCGCCTCGCCATCATCGCCGAAACGGACGAGGTCCGCCGCGCCGAGGCGCTCGCCGCCGTCCGCGCACGCCGGATTCCCGTGAACGTCGTGGACCAGCCGGACGCCTGCGATTTCACGGTCCCCTCGATCCTCGACCGGGACGAGATCGTCGCCGCCATAGGGTCCGGCGGCGCAGCGCCTGTGCTCGCCAAGGCCGTGCGCGCGAAACTCGAAGCGCTGCTGCCGGCCCGGATCGGCGAACTGGCGGCGCTGGCCCGGCGCCTGCGTCCGTTCGTGTCGGACGCCGTCCCGGACAAGTCCGCCCGCCGCCGCTTCTGGGAACGTGCGCTGACCGGCCCCGCCGCCGAGGCTGCCTACGCGGGCGATCTGGCGAAGGCCGAAGCGCTGCTGAAGTCCGAAGCCCAGGCCAGCGCCCGGGCGGACGGTGTCGTGCACATCGTCGGGGCAGGGCCCGGCGATCCCGAACTCCTGACGCTCAAGGCCCTGCGCGTGTTGCAGGAGGCGGACGTGGTCTATTTTGACCGGCTGGTCGGCCCCGGCATCCTCGACCTCATTCGCCGTGATGCGGCGCGCGTGCCGGTTGGCAAATCGAAGGGCGACCATTCTGTTCCGCAGACGGAGATTCATCACCGTCTGATCGCGTCGGCGCGGGAGGGCCTGCGCGTCGTGCGCCTGAAAGGCGGGGACCCGTTCATTTTCGGGCGCGGCGGCGAGGAGCTGGAAGCGGTGCGCGCGGCGGGTATTGCCGTGCATATCGTGCCCGGCATTTCGTCCGCTCTCGGATGTGCCGCCTCGGCCGGCGTGCCGCTGACACACCGCGATCATGCCCAGACGCTGACCTTCGTCACCGGTCATGCGAAAACCGGCGGTGTGCCGGATCTTGACTGGGCTGCGCTGGCGCGCCCGGCGCAGACGGTGGTCGTGTTCATGGGCGTCGATACCGCTCCGGCAATTGCCGAACGCCTGATCGCAGCCGGGCGCAACCCGCGCACGCCGATTGCGGTCGTCGAAAATGGCACCCGGCCGGAGGAGGTGCGCGTCTATGGTGAATTGTCGGAACTGCCGTCCCTGATTCTGGAGGAAGGCATCACCGGTCCGGCGCTTCTGATCATCGGTGAAGTCGCCGGCATTCCGCTCACCAGTGTCCGGATCAGCCAGTTCCTGCCAGCCGAAAGCGCGGCTACGCCGCGTCTCCCAGCCTTGGCCATCGAGGACTAATCCCGCCATGAGTTCTGTTCGACCAAAACTGAAGCCTGAAACACCGAAGGCCGTGACCGGCTGGGCGACGGCGACCGGCCGTTCTGTCTGGCTGCGTGCGGATGGTTCGTGGACGGAGGAGGCCGGTCTTCTCGGCGTCTTTACCGGCGATGACGCCGAGGCACGACTGGCAGCGGCGCTCAAGCAGGAAGCCGTGGTGACCGATCCGTACTTCATGGAAGTCACCGCCGACGGCAAGATTGCAGGCCGGGAGACCTTGCGCGAGTCGATGCGCGCGCAGCCCGCGCTGTCCTTCGGCGGTGCCGCATGATCCGCATCTTTGGCGACAGCATCTCGGGCAATTGCCTGAAAGTGAAATGGGTGGCCGAGCGCCTGGGCCATGCCCATGAATGGATCGAGATCGACATCCTGAAGGGCGAGACGCGCACCGATGCGTTCCTCGCGCTGAACCCGTTCGGGCAGGTGCCCGTCGTCCAGTTCGATGATGGCCGGACGCTCTCCCAGTCCAACGCGATCATCCTGCACTTTGCCGAAGGCTCCGACCTCATCCCGGCGGACGCCTTCGAGCGCGCCAAGATGCTGGAGTGGATGTTCTGGGAACAGTATTCGCACGAGCCGACCATCGCCGTGCGCCGGTTCCAGAAGCATTACCTCAAACTGTCCGACGACGCGATTGATGCCGACCTGATGGCCAAGGGCCGCCGCGCGCTGGGCCGGATGGAGATGGCGCTGATCTCCAGCGATTTCATCGCGGGCGGCGCGGCGATCACGCTCGCCGACATCGCGCTGCTCGCCTACACGCGCATGGCTCACGAAGGCGGTTTCGACCTGACCGAGTTTCCGGCGGTGCATGCCTGGGTCGCGCGCTGCGAGCTTGAACTTGGCCTGCCGCACCTGCATGAGGTCACGCATGTATAGATATGATCAGTTTGATGCCCGCCTCGTCGCCGAGCGCGTGGCGCAGTTTCGCGGCCAGGTCGAGCGGCGCCTGTCCGGCGCGCTGACGGAAGACGAGTTCAAGCCGCTGCGGCTTCAGAACGGCGTGTACCTGCAGCTGCACGCCTACATGCTGCGCATCGCGATTCCCTATGGCCAGCTCTCGCCGCGCCAGTTGCGGCGCCTTGCCGAAATCGCCCGTGACCATGACCGGGGCTTCGGCCATTTCACGACGCGCCAGAACATCCAGTTCAACTGGGTCGCGCTCAAGGATATCCCGGAAGTGCTGGCGAAGCTCGCGGACGTCGAGATGCATGCCATCCAGACCTCGGGCAACTGTATCCGCAATACGACCACGGATCATTTTGCAGGCGCCGCGCAGGACGAAGTCGTCGATCCGCGCGCCTGGTGCGAGATCATCCGGCAGTGGAGCACGTTCCATCCGGAATTCGCGTTCCTGCCGCGCAAGTTCAAGATCGCCGTGACGGCCGCCGAGCATGACCGCGCTGCGATCCGGGTGCACGATGTCGGCCTGCATATCCGCCAGAAGGACGGCGTCACCGGTTTCGAAGTGCACGTCGGCGGCGGGCAGGGGCGCACGCCGCACATTGCCGCGCTGGTCAACCCGTTCGTGCCGGAGACGCAGATCCTCGATTATCTCGAGGCGATCATGCGGGTCTATAACCGCTACGGCCGGCGCGACAACAAGTACAAGGCGCGGATCAAGATCCTCGTCTCGGAGCTTGGCGAGGCCGAGTACATCCGGCAGGTCGAGGCGGAATTCGCAGCGCAGCGGGACGCCGAGAAAATTGATCTGCCCGCGGCAGAGGTGGCGCGCATCCATGCCTATTTCGCCCCTCCCGCGCTCGCGCCGAAGCCTGCACTTTCGAAGCCGCTCGAAGCGGCCAAGGCGGCCGACCCGGCCTTTGCCCGCTGGACGCGCGCCAACCTGCATCCGCACAAGGTGGCTGGTTATGCTTCCGTCACGGTCAGC
Source organism: Hyphomonadaceae bacterium (assembly GCA_027485145.1). GTDB lineage: Bacteria > Pseudomonadota > Alphaproteobacteria > Caulobacterales > Hyphomonadaceae > Hyphomonas. The sequence goes on from JAIXRO010000169.1 coordinate 57,949, forward strand.
CTGAAGCCCCTTGGCGTGGCGCCGGGCGATGCGACGGATGCCCAGATGGAACTGGTCGCTGACCTTGCTGAAAAGTACGGGTACGGAGATATCCGCGTCAGCCATGCGCAGAATCTAATCCTGCCGCATGTTGCGCTGGACGACCTTCCGGACGTGTACAAGGCGCTCGACGCCGCCGGCCTCGGCGCGGCCAACGAGAGCCGGATCACCGACATGATCGTCTGCCCGGGGCTCGACTATTGCAACCTTGCCAATGCGCGCTCGATCCCGGTGGCGCTGGCCGTGCAGAAGGTCTTCGCCGATCCGGCCTATGAGGAGGATATCGGCAAGCTGCACATCAACGTGTCCGGCTGCATCAATGCCTGCGGCCACCACCATGTCGGGCATATCGGCATCCTCGGCGTGGACAAAAAGGGAGAGGAATTCTACCAGATCCTCCTGGGCGGGCGCGCCGACGAGAAGGCGGCGCTCGGCGAAATCGTGGGGCCCGGCCTCAAGGCCGAGGACGTGCCCGCCGCGATTCACCGGGTCGTCGAATTCTACCGGACCCAGCGCAGCTCGCCGTCCGAAAAGTTCATCGACACGCTGGAACGCCTCGGCCATCAGACCTTCCAGGAGGCCCTGTATGCCGCTGGTTAAGGATGGGGCGGAGGTTCCCAATGGCTGGACGTTCGTGCCGGACGGCGAGGCGCTGCCGGCCTCGGGCCCGTTCTCGGTGACGCCGGCGCGGTTCCTGGCGCTGAAGGAGGGCCGGGAGAACGGGCCGCTGCCGGACGGCGTCCGTCTCGGCCCGGCGGATGATCCGGCGCCGCTCGAGCCGTTTCTCGGGGACCTTTGTCTCATTGAAGTCGCGTTTCCTCGCTATACGGATGGCCGGGGGTTCAGCCAGGCGCAGCTTCTGCGGCGGCGCCTCGGCTACCAGGGGGAGTTGCGGGCCGTGGGCCATGTGCTGCGCGATCAGATATTCTACATGCACCGTTCAGGCTTTGACGCTTACGAGACACAGCGCGCGGGCCTATCTGAGGTGCTGGAAGCGCTTGCCGAGTTCTCTGAGGCCTACCAGCCCGCAGCGAATGGCCCGGCGGCGGCCTTCCGGAAGCGGCACGGAGCATGACTGAGATGGCATTCGAAACCCTGATCGAAAGCCCGGCGGCCGACCCGGCCGAGCGTCTGGCCCGTCTGAACGGCGAGCTGCGGCAGGCCTCGGCCCAGACCATCCTGCGCGCGGCCATCGTGCGCGAATGGGTGGGTGACCTCACTTACGTGTCGAGCTTCGGGGCCGAAAGCGCGGTCATGCTGGCGCTGATTGCCGATGTGGACCCGTCGCTGCCGATCCAGTTCATCGATACCGGCATGCATTTCCCGCAGACGCTGGATTACCGCGACGAGCTGATCGAGACGCTTGGCCTGACCGGTGTGCGGACACTGGTGCCGGACGAAGCCAGCCGGCGCGCCGAAGATCCCAAATCCATGCTCTGGAAAGCCAATCCCGACGCCTGCTGCGACCTGCGCAAGGTGCGCCCGCTCGAGCCGGCGCTGAACGGCTATTCCGCCTGGATCACCGGCCGCAAACGCTTCCATGGCGGCGCCCGCATGAGCCTGCCGGTGTTCGAGTTCGCCTCTGGCCGCTACAAGGTCAATCCGCTGGCCAGCTGGAACCAGGATGACGTGGACCTGTTCATGGAACAGCGCAACCTGCCGCGCCATCCGCTGGTCGCGCAGGGCTATCCGTCGATCGGCTGCTGGCCGTGCACTCAGCCTGCGGACGATCCGGACAATCCGCGAGCCGGTCGCTGGGCCGGTCAGGAGAAGACCGAATGCGGCCTTCACGTCGAGCGCAACGAACGCCCCAGAGTATTCTGAGCGTTTTCTGAAGTCTTTCCCTTCTCTGATGAAGCTTGAGCCTCGCTTCCGCTCCCCTCTCCCGGAGGGAGAGGGGGGACGATGCGTTGCGTGCCGGACCGGCAGATGCCGTCCGGGTACGGAGTGGCCAGATGGCCACAGCCTATGGACCTTCGGTCCACAGGCCTTCTCGGGGAAATCGCGGTGCGATTTCTGATCCCTCGAAGGGCCGTGCGCGGCGGACGCGCCAGGCGTCCGGAAAGAAATGTGTTTGGCATTGGACACCATTCGTCCGCCGCGCGCCGCCAACCGGGTTTCGGGCAGTTCTCGGGTTGACTTCGGCGCTGCCAGGCCTTGACGGCTTAACCCGTTCGGGGACCTTGCCTCCTTGCGGGGGCCAGGTGGTCAGACGGGATTCTCCACCGGCTTTTCGACCGGCTTGCCTGGATCAACGTCCCTAGAGGCCCCGCGTGCCGTTACCTCACA